>JAUUZE010000053.1 GCA_030590175.1 Clostridia bacterium | reverse complement strand
CGATCATATTGTTGTTGAATTTTGTTATGGAGCCATAGTTGTAATTCTTCTTTATGGTTATTGAAAATTGATAAACTTCTATAAATATTTTGCAAAGAAAAATCTGTTAAGTCAAAATATTTATTTCCTGAAATGAAATATTAAGTGCAAAAATGAGTCCATTAGATAATTTTTACTGATAACATTTTTAAACCATCTCCATTATACACTCTAAGTTTTTTTCAAACAATTCTTTTGGTGTATAATATCCTAATATCTTCCTTGGGAGGGTGTTCATCCATTCCTCTATTCTTTTAATTTCATGAATAGAATAATCTTCTATACGTTTACCCTTTGGAATAAAACGCCTAATGAGACCATTGTGGTTCTCATTGCTTCCTCTTTCAAAAGAACTATATGGATGTGCATAATAAAGGTTTGTTTTACTTCTTTTTTCAATAGCAGTTGAGTTAGAAAATTCTGAACCATTGTCACATGTAATACTTTTAAAAATATGAGAATAATATTTTCCATATCTTTTTTTGAGTTTATTTATAGCATGAATCACTTGAGTACTATCTTTCGCTCTAATTGGTAAAATTATCTCATGTCTAACTTTTCGTTCAGTTAATGTTAAAAGAGCTTGACTTCCTTTGGTTTTTTTACCTAGTACTGTATCAATTTCCCAATGTCCAAATTCACTACGATTATTAATTAAATCAGGCCGTTCTTCTATACTAGTTCCTAGAATCTTTTTATGTTTTCGTATGCGAGACGTTTTTGTCTTCCGTCTTGTTTTGAGATGAAGGTCAATATTCTTAACTTTTAGCAATCCTAAATCTATATAGTTGTAAACTGTTTTGGTGGAGAGTGTTGTTTTAAAGTGTAAATTGTCCAATTTAATTCTACCAATAGTACAGTCAGGAGACCATTTATCTTTTAATATTTTCTTCTCAATATAATTTATTAATTTAGGATCTTTCAACAATTTAAATTTAGCTCCACAGTTTTTTCTTCTTTTCTGGTAGATAATATGAGCAGTTTCCGCGTAGTATGTATAGTAATACTGATTTTTATAGTCTGTTTGTTTAACTTGGTTTCTTGCTAATTCCCGATAAATAGTGCTGTAGTTTCTACCAAGCTTATTAGCAATAAAGTTTGGGCTCTCTCCATTTTTGCTAAAAAGTTCGATTTGGCATCTTTCATAAAGCGAAAGATGCTTGTACGAAGATATTGTTGTGTTAGAATAGGTAGTGTTCATAGGTAGTTCCTCCGTTTTTTTTATTTTTTGTCACTTAAAATTATACAGTGGACTCCTGTGAACATCTATTATTTTATTTTATGCACTTGTTTTTTCAAATCGCCAAAAAAATATTTTATATTCTTTTTAAAAAAATATATTGCTAATTGCTGTCATTTGGTTATATAATAGGTTAAACCTATATAAAAAAACTATTGGTAGGGAATCTTTACTTCTGTACTGGTAATCAATCTAATATGCTTTTTATAAATGGGAAAAACAAATCGGAGGAAGAACATGGATAAAACTATAGCATGCAGAGATTGTGGAAATGACTTTACGTTTACAGAAGCTGAACAGGCTTTTTACGCAGAAAAAGGATTCCAAAACGATCCCGCAAGATGTCCTGAATGTAGGACTAAAAGAAAAGCTCAGAGAAACAATTTCAAATCAGAAAGAACTATGTACGATGTTGTATGTGACGAATGTGGCGCAGAAACAAAAGTACCTTTCCAACCTAGTGGTGACAGACCAGTTTACTGCAGAGATTGATTTGAAGCAAAAAAAAGATAGTTATTAATAGTAACATCGAATTATAAAACAGCACCCTATGGGTGCTGTTTTTTTATCCTAAACTTTTTGTTTTTTAAATTTACTAATAATTAAGTAAATTAGAATATAAGTAATCGCAAATACAATCATCATAATAATATTAATTGTAATATCTTCACTTTTAAACAATTTTGTTATTGCTGAGTTAAACCAATACTGAGGTGTTATGGTTGCGATGTCTTGCATAAACTTAGGCATAAATACAATTGGCCAATAACACCCTCCTAGCATACTTGTAATTGTTAAGACTAAAACATTAATTGCCATGACAGAGCTTTGACTCTTTGCAAGAGAAACTAGTAATGTACCAAGAGACACTGCAGCTATATACAAACAAATCATTAGTAAAATCATTTTTTCAATTGAAATAATAACTCCAATATTAAATATTAAATAAATAATAGGTAATGAAATACTCAGATGCAATAATGCAAAAAAGAAACAAGATAAAATATTACCGGTTATAAATTCAATAGACGATACTGGTGAACTCATAACCCTATGATATGTTTTGTAAATTTTTTCCTTATAAGTCAAAGCACAAATTCCCCATATTGAAAATATTGATGCAAAAATATACATCCCAAATCCTGTCTGTGTGGCATCCATCTTAGAAGCTACATCCCCTACTTCAGTAACAATTAATGATACTTGGCTATTAGGATAGGTATTAAGAATTTTCTCATAATTATCAGATGGTCCAATCAAGGAAAGACTTGCAATCTGCTGATTTAAAAAACTCTCTAGCCATCCAAGAACTGCTACACCTTCAATTGAGTATAGTAAAACATCATTCGGTTTCCCTTCTTTTATTGATTTTTCAAAATTTAAAGGAATAATAATACCAGCTTTAATATCTTTATTAGTAATAGCTTTAATTAATGAATCCTTCTCATAAAAAGAGATTTGATAATTATCACTATTTTCAATATATGCAGATAAATACTTTGATGCTACTGAGTTATCATTATCTACAATACCAACTTTTATTACCTGTGAACTACTACTACTAATAAAAAGCATAAACATAACTGCCATTATTGGAGGTAAAAGCACATAAACTAAAAAGTTAATCTTATTCTTTGATATCTGTAAAATGAAATTTTTTGCGATAATTATTGAATTACCCATGTGCTACCCTCCTTACTCTATTGATAATAATAATTATTATTGTTGTTAAAAATGCAATACCTAAACTGATACCAATTGAAATCCAGGCATTATGATAGTCATTTAAATAGATAGCATTAAAAATTGAATGATTCACCCAATAAATTGGAGAAAATTGTTTTATAACACCAAATATCCCCGTTGAGGGTAATTGTGCATAACCATCACCAAGAAATACAAATACTGGAATAAGTAATTGTGCAACACCAGAAACAACTGATTCAGATTTAATTACCATACCTAACAGTGAACCTATAGCTGATACCATTACAAGTTCAGCCCATAAAATAATAAGGGGTATAAGTAAATTATCACCCCAATATGTATTGAAAATAAATATACCTAAAAATACCATTAGTATCATTTGACATGAAAGGATAACAACATTACCAACAATTACACCCCATTGATATGTAGTTTCATGAGTAGGAGTAATTAAAATACGATCTTTTGTTTTTTCTCGTTTATCACCTATAATATATGTACTAATAAAAATTAAACCATAAAAAATAAACATAGAGGTAATTGTCACACCATAGTAATCCATTGATCCTGGTTCCCTATCTTTCTTTATTGATACTACTTTTGTATAAGAAGGTTGCTCATTTGATTTATTGTAAAGTAAATTCCCATCAACTTGTAATATTGTTGATATCAAATTATATTGTTCAGCATAATTACTTATTAGTAGTTCAGCCATAGTTCCATTAAAATTATAAATACTGTTTTTGTAAATTGTTATTGTGTGTTCACTAATTACAATATATGCATCTGTTTGATTTTTCATAACTGCATCAATTGCAATATCTTCATTTTTTTCTTCTTTAAATGTAAATATATCAATATCAGCATTCACTAATGAATCAACAAAGGTTTTAGAATTTAAAGAATTATCTGTAACACTATAAAGCATATCAGCATGAGCAATAGAAGGACTAACATCTCCGATCAAACTTGAAAAAGCATTACCAAGTAACCATATTAATATAAGAGGAAAAACTAACATTATAATAATAAACATTTTATCTCTAAATGTTCGTTTAATATAAACTAAAAATATTTGTAAAAATCTCATATTAATCTCTCAAAGTTCTACCAGTTAATGTTAAAAATACATCTTCTAAATTTGGCATCCTACTTTCAATAGAAGCTACTTGCCTATTACAATTTTTTATTTGTAATATAATATTTTCTAATAATCCACTATTTCCATTATGGGTAATAGCAATTCCATCTTCTTCTATATTTATACTTTGCACACCATTAATTTCTAAGAAAAGATTACTTTCATGTTTATTAAAGCTTTCTCCTTTAATTTTCACATATAGTAATTCATATTTTGTAACAAGTTTAACCAATTGACTAACAGTTCCTTCTGCTAAAATTTTTCCATGGTCAATAATGGAAATCTTATCACAAATACTTTGCGCTTCTTCCATATAATGTGTCGTATATATAATAGTGTTTCCTTGTTTATTTAATTTAACAATTGATTCAAGTATGTGATTTCTTGACTGAGGATCTATTCCAACAGTTGGTTCATCAAAAAATATTATTTCAGGTTCATGGCAAATACCACAAGCGATGTTAAGTCGCCTCTTCATTCCCCCTGAAAAAGTTTTAACCTGACTTTTTTGACGATCTGCTAAACCTACAAATTCTAAAGCTTTCTTCACTTTGTCTTTTCTTTCTTTTCCTCTTAATCCATATAATGATGCAAAAAATGAAATATTTTCATATGCAGTTAAGTCTTCATATATAGCTAAATCTTGTGGGACAAACCCTAGTTTACCTTTAATTTTATGAAAATAATTAGGAATTGACTGTTCCATTATTGAAATATCGCCTTTATCATGGTTTATTAAACTGGCAAAAATATTAATTAATGTACTTTTACCCGCGCCATTTGGTCCTAGAAGTCCATGAATATCTCCTTTTTTTATTGATAAATTCAAACCATCTAAAGCTTGTATATCTTTATATTTTTTATACACATTTTGACATTTGATTATCATTTTTGTTCTCCTTTAATATTTTCCATATTCCAAACTAGCATTTATAAATTCAAAATAATTTTCTTCAGTTTTTTTAGCAAGAGGTTCGTTAATAGGAGAAGCAGTTGGCATAATAATAAACCCTGAATCCCCTTTTGCATCTGCCATAATGTTTTTTACTAAATTATTTATATATTTTTTACTTTGGTTCTCTAAATCTTTTAATTCAATATTTCCCATTAAACATACTTTATTTTCACATATATCTTTTACATCTCTTAGTGAGATATCTCCATCTGGAATAGGTTCAATTGGTTCTAAAATCATCATATCTGTTTTTAAAAACTCATGTAAAGCATCTTTAATATTTCCATGACAATGAATTCGTGGAAACCCTCCTGCTTGCTTAATTTCACTACAATAGTATTTTAAATAATTTGTGACTAATTCAGGAAATAATCTAGGTGGTAAATATGGAGGTGTTGCATATTCAGGGCCATAAATCCTTACCATCATATCGCTAACTCCACCTTTTATTGTTTGATCAAATTGAATCTTTTGATGTTCGAAAATTGCTTCTGTTGCTTTTAGTATCTCTTTTGTCTCTGTCATAGCATATACCATAAATTGACCAAACTCAAAGCTATCTGCGATTACACATAAAGGGTCAGCCATGGAAAGCATAATTACACCATCATCTCCTAATTTTTTTTCAAGTTCATGTGCATGCTTGGTTGTTACAGGTAAAGTTATATCAGGTAAAACATCAATATAGGCGCGAAGATCTAATAAATCATCACAGAAGTGTTTAATTGTCCAATTAGTATGTTGATTATCATATCGTTTTTGAATTTTCACAAGATCTCGTTGTCTAGTATGAAGTATTTGTTTAGTAAGAGTTCCTCCTTTTATGGGTTCACTAATTACTTCTAATAATGGATTTTTACCAATTGGCATTGCTGCTGTTGAATAAACACAATCTGTGTTTTCTTTAAAAAATTGTATCATTTTAGCATATGAAGGTGCTTTGTGATAAAAATCATCTTTATAGTGAGGTACCATTTCATAAGTTGAAATTGGTACCTTATCAATAGGTTTATGTTTGATACAATTTAATAATCGTTCTCTACTTTTCATAATTCCTCACGTTCTTATTATAAGGTATGATATATTTCATTTCAATCATTTATATTGTATAATACATTTATGAAAAAATTTAATTTTAAAAAAGCATTTTATATAATGCTAGCTATCTCTTTAGTACTTATTCTTGGACTAGGAACGATAATTTTTCTAAATATAGACTATATAATGTTTAAGTACTTTATCACTTCACGATATTTATACACAGAAACCCTTGATCAATTATACCAAAATGAGTTAGAAATTGATGTTGATTCCCATTACTATAAATATTTTGATAATTTAGCGATTGAAAGTTTATCAGATTTATTAAGAATAACTGGAAATGATCCATATACTTATCAATATACCCCAAAAGAACATGAAGATTATGTAATTTGGCGTGAAGAAAAAGCAAAGCAAACTGTAGTAGAACAATTTACTGAAAATAGTGTTTATTTATTTTATTCTAATTTTACAACTGATACTTATGATTATCTTATTAATCAAATTGATTTTATAAATCAATTTGATACATTAGTTATTGATCTTCAAGGTAACGGTGGTGGTGACTTAGATGTATTATTTGATTTATGTGGATTATTCGTTGGTAATAATCAAGTAATTACAATTGAATCCACAAGAGCATTTGAAAAAAGCATTACCTCTTCCATAAAACAACAAATTTTCGTTGATAAAATATATATAATCATTGATAGCCATAGCGCTTCTGCTAGTGAAAGTTTTGTGGTTTGTTTAGCTGATTTATTACCTGATGTAACCATCGTTGGAACCACTTCTTATGGAAAAGGAATCGGACAAACAAAAATCAATCTAACAAAAGGATTTTATTCAAAAGCAACTACTTTAGAATGGTTGTCACCAGATGGTTATTCAATCCATCATATTGGTGTTACACCAGATTATTATTATGACCAAGAAAATATTCTTGATTATATAAAATATGGATTACTAGAATAAAAAGCGCTAGTTAGCACTTTTTATCTTTTATTAATTGGTGTATATAGTGATTCTTTTATTACATTTTTATATGCAGGTCTCATAATTCTACTACAATTAATATTTTCTTCAATAATATGTGCACACCACCCTGCAACTCTTGCAGTTGCAAATAAAGGTGTAAATAAGTCTTCTTTAATCCCTAACATGTTATAAACAAAACCTGAATAGAAATCTACATTAGCACACAATGGTTTATCTGAATTTTTTATCTTTCTAAAGACTATTGGTGTTAATTTTTCTACTTTTTCATATAATGAAAACTCAGATAGTAATCCTTTTTCTGTTGCTAATTCTCTTGCTTTTTCTTTAAGTTATATAGCTCTTGGATCTGAAAGAGTATAAACTGCATGACCCATACCATAAATTAAACCTGTATGATCAAAAGCATCTCTTTTTAATATTTTTATTAAGTAAGCCTCAATTTGTTCTTCATCTTCAAAATCAGTAATATTACTTTTTATTTCTTTCATCATATTATTTACTTTTATATTTGCTCCACCATGCCTTGGCCCTTTTAGCGACCCAATTGATGCTGCTAAAGATGAATATATATCAGTTCCAGAAGAAGCTGTTACATGAGCTACAAAAGCTGAGTTATTTCCGCCACCATGTTCAGCATGTAAAATTAAAGCTAAATCAAGTAATTTTGCTTCTGCATCTGTATATTCTCCTGAAGCCCTACTCATCCGCAAAATATTTTGTGCTGTTGATATTTTTTTATCATGAGCGTGTATTACTAAGCTTTCTTCCATAAAATGGTATGATTTTGCCTGATAACTATAAGCCATTAACGATGGAAATTTAGCTATTATTTCAATACTTTGACGTAATATATTAACCACGCTAGTTTCATCTGGATTATCATCATAAGAATATAAAGCAAGAACACTTCTGGCTAATTTATTCATTATATCTTTACTAGGTGCCTTTAAGATCATATCTTCTAAAAACGTATCAGGTAATTCTCTATTTTCTCCTAATAGTTTTGTAAATTCGTTTAATTCCTTTTTATTTGGCAGTTCACCAAAGAAAAGTAAATAAATACATTCTTCAAACCCAAATCTATCCTCTTTTATAACTCCATTAACAAAATCATTAATAGTAATACCACGATATTGCAAAGAACCTTTTGTAGGAATTTTTTCTCCATCATCAACTATATATCCTTTTACACCACCAATTTCAGTTAATCCTACAAGGACACCTGTTCCATTGTCATTACGTAATCCTCTTTTAACCTCATATTTAGTATATAAAGAAGGTTTAATTACATTATTTTTTTCTGCTACTGCTCCTAAGTCTAGTAAGTAATCGTTGTTCATATTATCCTTCCTTTCTCAATAATCGCTTTTTTGCATTTTTTACGTGAAGATTAGTCAGTTTTTCAGCCTGTTTACTGTCTTTTTCACTAATTGCTTTATAAATTAACTTATGCTCTTCTAAAATCTCTTGTTTGAACTCCTTTGAAAAAGAATCATGTCTAACTTTTTTTAAATTATGATGAAACATTGATAAAATATTTTTCAAAGTCTTTGAATTAGAACCTTTAAAAATTAATTTATGAAATTCGCTATCCATTCTAACTAATCCTTTTATATCGTCTCTCAAAGTATAAAACTCTTGTAAATCAATAATTTCTTGAAGTCTCTCTAATTCATCTTCACCCATTCTAATTGCAGATTTTCTTGCAGCTAGGCCTTCAATTAATTCTCTAATTTCATAGATATCTTCAATATCTTCTTTTGTAACTCCTGTAACAACAATACCTTTATTTGGAATAGTTTCTACTAATCCTTCTAATTCTAATTGTCTAATTGCTTCTCTAATTGGAGTTCTTGATACCCCTAAGTCAGAAGATAACATATTCTCAGTTATTTTTTCTCCAGCTTTGTATCTACCATTAATGATATCATCTTCAATTTTAGTAAATACCTGTTCTCTTAACGAGCCAAGATGTTCTTCATTCATACTGCTACCTCCTTAAGTAATAATTGTATTATAGTATTATTGTATACAATTATACATATAGACAATATGCCTGTCAAACTTTTTATGATATATATTTAGAAATATCTGTTAATGTTAATGATGGATATGTCTGTATTAGCCCCTTAATTATAACATATTTATATGATTGATGCGGTTTAGTTACTGGTAAAACCTCATTATTAGTAAAAGTTACAATATCAATACCATCTTCTTGTCCTATAATAATTTTTTTGTTATACCAAGATTTACCTTCTTGATTCCAGATTTGTTCATATTGTTCTTTTGTAACTAGATACATTCTACAATATGTAATAACTTTAGGATCAGGTACTGGATTTATAAAGCAAACACCACCCCCACCCCAAGATTTTGAATGTTTTGCAAAATACATTTCATGATGAATTATCTTAGCTTTATTAGGAAGCGGCCATGTCTTATCAGTACATCCTTTGTACACTTTATTATTGAATTTACAAAATCCACCAGTAATATAAAATTTAAAACGCTCATCATATATATTCGATCCATATGATAAATACCAATAATGACTATTACTCATTAGAAATCACCTTTTCAATATTTGAAAGCATTTCTTCAAATGTATCTCCTTTTGTAATTGATTCATATCCTTTAGTATTATATACGTCACGTTTTTTCTGATATAGGGTATATGGTGGTTCTACTTTAATAATTGTAAATGAATTTGATTCATTTTTAAATCGCATAGCAGCTTTTTTTGCACCTTCATAAATCATTTTTCTAGCTTTTAATGGTTGCACATGTATTGCGCCTATATTTAATTTATAGTATTTTTCATAAGGTAAATCTAATCCATCACCATTATCAAAAGCTTCTTTAACAACTACTGTTTCTATTCCCTTACAAAATTGGTTAGCTTCATTTTGAAAAGCTTTGTCACCTGCACCAAATATTGCAGGAATACCAAGTGTTCCTCCACCTATACAAATACGCCCAAATTCACCAACTGAAATACCATTTATTTGATAGTCAATTAAAGTAAAATTACCTGTATGAGCCATATGAGCTCCTTTTGTAGATGCTTTTGCATGTTGTCCCACCCAAGCTAATGCATTAATATTCTTTTCTTTCATAATAAATTGTGAAGAAATTCCTCTAACATAGTAAGAACGTTCATCTAATAATTCAATATCCAAAGCACCTGGTCCATGACCATCAAGTACATAAACCTCTGTAGCTCCTCCATCAAAAAATCCTCTTATAGCTGCATTTGTTTCTTCTGTTAATAAACGAATCGCTTTTTGGTAATATGTTGTACCTGGTCTAGTCCAATTATCTTTATCAATTACACCTGCAACTGACTCTAAATCTGTAATTATTAAAATATTCATTCACTACCTCCAAATAATTCATTTATTAAATATGTAAACAATTGTTTATTCCCTTTTCTTGATAAGTGTACATTATCATACCGCCAGTCTTTTGAGTCAATACCACTAAATAATTTGAATAAATCAACTAAAGTTAAATCATTTTCTTTACAAAGGTTGTATTGACAATCAATTATAGGCTTTGTTTTTAAAGGATTTGGTAAATAAATATTACCATTATCAGGATCACTTGTTGTTGAATGTGGTGATGTTAATAATATGATATCACAATTAGATTTTTTTATAATATATTGTAAGCTATCATGGGATTCTTTAGGAGTTGAATTATTTCTATCATTTGCACCAATAATTACTATTAGTAAGTCAGGTTTATACTTTAGTACTCGCTCTTTTAAATTATCTGCCAACCATTTAGTTGTTTTAGAACCACTACCAGTTAAAAAAGTCATTGTTCCAACAGTAGAGAATCCAATTATATTGAGTCTCATTTTGTCAACTTTACAAGTAATCACACCATTAGTTACTGGAATACATATTATATCATATCCTAAAAACATATTCTTATTACCAGTTGTTTCAATTACTTGTTGATCAATTGTAACTTCTCCTCCATTTATAGGATCTGTTAATAAAAAAAGATATCCACTTCCCGTATTAAGGGAAATGGACTCATCTTGTTTTAAAGTTATACATGCACCATCCATCATAAAAGGAACAGTTGTCATAAATGATGATTCACAAAAGAAAGTAACATTTGTTTGAAACTTACTAAGTAATTCTCTACCACTTATAAAGCCTAATTGATTGGTAATAAGGTAATCTCTTAATAAAAAAGACCAAGATTTCATACCTGGATAACAAAGATATGCATCGTTTTTAGGTATATTCATAAAATCATATCTATTATATGCTAATGAATCACCTGTAATTACAACTGACTTCTTATTTGACAACACATATGAATAGTCTGATTTATTGACAATACTCATCTTCTACTTTCTTAAAAGCACCAATAATCTGATCAATCTCAATTTCTGTCCAACTTTCATATAAATGAAGGTTAAAACAAGTTTTGCATGTATTTGCTACATTTTTACATATAAGATCAGATGGATCATCTTTACCATATTGAGGAGCTGTCCATGG
>JAUUZE010000022.1 GCA_030590175.1 Clostridia bacterium | reverse complement strand
AATTTTCATGTTATCAGCGATGATAATTGTCTTTAAATATCATTATTTTCATGGAATATATTCAATTTTCAATGTTCATTAATATATTTTTCATATATTGTTTTTTCATAGAATACTTTACACTACCGTTCACTTATACCCTTGTCCCATTACAAATATATTATCACATTTGTTTTCTATTTAAAAGTATCCCATTTTTTTTGTGCATTTTCTCTATCTTCTTTGCTAGGTATTCTTTCCCCTAAAATACTTGCTTGAATCTTTGGTTTATCAGGACAGTCAGGAAATGGAGATAAATCATCATCTCTATATTTTTCTCTAACCACTTTATCTTTAAAATTAGGAATAACAAATGGTGTTCCTTCAGCTAAAGCACTTTTCCATCCTAGTATAGCAACAGCTGACATGGCTACACCTTTATACACATCAAAAAATTCAGGTGTTTTGTTGTTTTTAATTGCATCAGAGAATATTTTAGTTACCACATAATCTCCCCCACCATGACCAGATGTACCAGCTTTTTTATATTCTTCAGGCCAGTTTGGTATATATCCATAGGTATCTGTAGTTTTATCATCACTATTCCAAGGGTCTATTGAAATACGTAACTGTCCATTGCCAAAATACCCACCATCATATTGTCTAGGTGCTTCAAACATCCCCTTATCCCCATGCATACGATACCACACACTATGTCCAGGTGAATTCCAACCATATAGTCTAAATACTGCTCCATTATCCATTCTACATAACATGACAGAAGTAGGATCACAACGTTTCATTGTTCCTTCTAATAGGGATTCTCTAGCTATTGATAGAGCATTAACTGATATAGGTATAGTATTAGAAAAATACATTAAAGGTGCTAATGCGTGGGTACAGTAATATGTAGAAGGAGCCCAATTTCTCCAGTGGTTTTCTCCAATTGAAAGAGAATTAAAAACATCAACTTCAATTGGATGAACATATTCACCTTCTGCATATAGGGCTTCACCAATAGTATTATTTTCATATTCACGTTTCATAGCTAAACCGATTTTAGAAAAAGCATAATTTTCAGCAAGCATGTAAATGCAATCTGATTGTTCAACAGCTTCGCATAATTCTACACATTCTTTCATGGTAGAAGCTGATGTGGTTTCGCTTAATATGTGCTTACCTGCTTTTAATGCTTTTATTGCAAATGGAGTATGTTGATGAAAATAATTTGCTAATACTACTGCATCAATATCAGATTTTAACATTTCATCAAAATCGTCTGTTACTTTAATGTCATGTTCTTCTTTTGCCTTATTTAAACGATAAGGAAAGTTGTCACAAATAACTTTTACTTCAAAATTTAATTCTTCATTGTTTTTTGCTAAATTTAAAAAAGATAGCCCTCTTCTTGCCCCTAAGATGCCTAGCTTAATTTTCATTGTCATATTAATCCCCTTTATGCCTTATTTCTTAATGATTTCTGTTACAATATTTTGCTTATCTTCATTAACTGTACAAAGAATATAAATCATATCCCCATCTTCAATTGATAGCTCTGCCATCTTTTGTTCAATCATAGGATACCTAAATGAAGTTGCTATATCGTTATATATAGCTTCAAAGCTGTTATTGTCTATTGTTCCCACTAATTGAACCAGTTTATATTCACTTAAATCTATTTGTTTAGGTTGAGCTTTTATTATCGCATCTTCTACTGATTTTAATAATACCACTGAACTATAAGTTGCACCAGAGATATGGTCAACCATAACAGAATTAGTTAAAGTTACTTTATCTAAAACTGCTTCAGCTTTTTTACCAAGACCATTTTCATGACGCAACAAATCAATTTTATAAATATTTTCATCATATATGTGAACTATGACAGTAGCTTTTACCAGTTTAGTTTCATATCCACCTGCATATGATCCATTATTAATACCATCTAAATTAATCTCATTAATGGGGATTTTAGTAGGATTTAAAATATCAGTAAATAAATACACACTTAATATTATGGCAAATACAATCACTAATATAACAATCAGTGTAATTATTAATTTTTTCATGATACCCTCCTTGATAGGTTCTATCAAGCATCACTATTATACCACTTTTTACTTTTTAAGACATAATTGAAAAAAAACACCATGTCAGGTGTTTTAGAAATTATTTTGATATTTGTACAACTTTTCGCATATAGGTATCTACCTTAATAAAAATTCGCTCAAACTTAGATTGTTCATTAATATAGAAATATTCAAATATATAATGTTCTATTTCTCTTGTACCATACTTATATTCACTCGTTACACCCTCTAAAATAAGTTTTGTGTTTGCCAGGGGTGTTGTGGCTACAAAATCAAAGACTACACGTTTTGCATATAATTTATTTATTGGTTCATTATTATACTTATATAATCCATACTCATTAATTTTTTCAGGGGAATAATCTTCAATTTCTTCATACATATATTGTGTAAAAGCATAAAGTCCACAATCAACATTAAAAACATCATTATTCTTATACATAACACTAGCTGTAAAAAAGATATAATCTGATGGTATGTTGATTACAACATAATCACCCATATCTAAAATATCATTGTCAGTAAATAATTCACTGTTACTTTCCACATGGAAAAAATCTGCAATCAGATTAGCAGCAGCTATAAACATTTGTTTTTCTTGTTCATTAATTTCATCTTTGAAAACTAAGTTTTTTTGAATTACTTCAGAACACTCATCACTTTCGATTAGTTTCTCACTTATATAATTATCATCAACTGCAACATATATTAAATCAGATGACTGCTTTTCGTCACATCCGATAAAAATAAGCAATATAGCAATTGATAATAGTAGTAATATGATTTTTTTTAACATCTAAACTCCAATTTTTTTTGCTCGAAATTTATCATACTCCTCTATTATATAATATGCCAGTCAATTTTTACCAGTTTTTTTATTTATTTTTTAATTTTTTTTAGTAAAGACCAATAAATAATATTGGTCTTAATCTATAATAATGAGTATTATTAGTTTTATCTATTCATTCGCTTTCGTTTTACTGGATCTAAGAATTTTTTTCTCATTCTGATTGATTGAGGTGTGATTTCAACTAATTCATCATCTCCAATAAACTCTAGTGACTCTTCTAAACTTAAAATTTTAGCTGTTATTAATTTAAGTGCTTCATCTGCTCCAGAGGAACGAACATTAGTCTGCTGTTTTTTCTTACACACATTAACATCAATGTCATCACTTTTAGCATTTTGTCCCACAATCATGCCTTGATATACTTTAGTTTTAGCAATAATAAATAATTCACCACGTTTTTGTGCATAGAATAAACCATATTGAACCGCTTCTCCTCGCTCAAAAGCAAACATAGAACCCCTACTTCTTGTAACAATTTTTCCAGTTAACGGTTCAAATCCATCAAAAGTATGATGCATAATTCCATTTCCCTTTGTATCTGTTAGCATTTCAGAATAATAGCCAATTAGATTTTTTGAAGGAATTTTAAATTCAATTCTAGATGACCCTTTAACTCCGTGTTCCATATGAATCATTTCAGCTTTTCTCTCACCTAGTTTTTTCATTACTGCACCAACAAAATTTTCAGGAACATCAATAACTAAGTATTCAACTGGTTCGTGTTTTTGACCATTAATCTCTTTTATGACAACTGCAGGTTTTGACACTTGGAATTCAAATCCTTCTCTTCTCATAGTTTCAATTAGTATTGATAAATGAAGTTCTCCTCTACCAAACACTTTAAAACTATCGGTAGTGTCTGTTTCTTCTACTCTAAGTGCCACATTATTTTCTAATTCTCTATAAAGTCGCTCTCTTAAATGTCTAGATGTGACAAACTGCCCTTCAGTCCCTGCAAGCGGAGAATCATTAACAGAAAACACCATTGAGATTGTTGGTTCATCAACATCAACAAAATCTAGTGCCTCTGGTTTATCTAACTGACAAATTGACTCACCAATATTAATGTCTTCAATACCAGATACACTGATAATATCACCTACTTGTGCTTTTTCACTTTTTTTACGAGACAATCCTTGGAAAGTAAATAAGTTAACTACCTTTCCTTTTTCAATAGCTCCATTTTTTCTACAAACAGCTACTTCTTGACCTTCAGTTATTGTACCTCTCTCAACTCGCCCAATTGCCATTCGCCCAATATATTTATCAGAAGCAATATTTGATACAAGTAATTGTAATGGGTGATCAATATATCCCTTTGGTTTTGGAATTTCACTAATAATAGTTTCAAAAAGTGGTATTAGATTTTTTGGTTCATCATCTTGTTTGTACATGGCATAACCATCTCTAGATGATGCATAAATCACTTTAAAATCCAATTGGTCGTCATTTGCATCAAGATTTATAAACAAGTCAATAATTTCATCATGAACATCATCAGCTCTAGAATCATGTCTGTCAATTTTATTAATAACAACTATGGGTTTTAAATTTAATTCCATGGCTTTTTTTAATACAAACCGTGTTTGTGGCATTGGTCCTTCAAAAGCATCTACTAATAATAGTACTCCATCAACCATTCTAAGTATTCTCTCAACTTCACCACCAAAGTCAGCATGACCAGGTGTGTCAATAATATTTATTTTTATATCTTTATAATTTATTGCAGTATTTTTTGAAAATATGGTAATTCCACGTTCTCTCTCAAGATCATTTGAATCCATTACTCTCTCATCAATATGTTCATTTTCTCTAAAAATTCCACTTTGTTTTAACATTTCATCAACTAATGTTGTTTTTCCATGGTCAACATGGGCAATAATCGCTATATTTCGTAAATCGTTTCTTATATCCAATTCGTTTCTCCTTTAGTAAGTCCTTAAAGATTATACCCTATTTAAAGGAATATGCAACTTATTTATAATCACAAGTTTTATATTTAGTTGTTATTTGCTCATTTGTTAATATTTTTATCACTTATACAATATGACAGTTATATTCAATATGTTCACCTTGTAAATAATATAGAAATTCACTAATAGCTTTATCAATATTTGTTTTAAACATTTTTGTAGTTATTGCTTTTTCTTCCCACCACCAATTATTAATCTGTAGTGTTTTACTTTTCTTTATATACTTTAATTCAACTCGGGCAACAAATTGGCTTCCATAGAGTACTGGTAATATGTAATAACCATATTTACGCTGTTCTTTTGGTGTATATACTTCCCATTTATATGAGAAATCAAAAATCTCTTTTATTATTTTACGATCCCAAATCAAATTATCAAGAGGTGCTATAAAACTAACTTTTTTCCCAGTAAATGGTTTGTTTAAAATGCTTAATAATGTTTTCTCATCATGTTTTGATATGTAAAATGGTTCGTCAATACCTTTTATAAATATTTTAATAATATCTTTATGACTAAATAGATATTCAAACGCTTCTAATCTTTTGACTTTGTTCATTTTTTGTGGTCCTAAGAATGCATCTGATGTTTTATTGTGTAACATGCCAATGGCTCTAATTCTACGGTGTACTATCCATCTAATAAATTCTTCTTCTGAAATATGGTTTATTGATGAAAAAAGTATATCTTTATAAATGTGATTTTCTGTTAAATCATAATATTTTTTGCTTCCTTTTTTATTGGCGATAAATAATTCACCTGAATGATACATTCTTTCCAATGTATAACGTATCATTGAAGTAGGTCCCCACCACCAAGATATCTTATCAACTTGATCAAAATCATTAGAACACACTAATCCTTTTTCATTAATTAATCTTCTAATTTTATTAGTCAAATCATTATCAACTTTCTCTATATGAAAACGATGAAAATATGAATAATCATTAATTGAATAAATTGACATATTCTTATCCCAAAAGTCAATTAACTCCCCATCTTTATATAGTAAGTCATTTAAGTAATTTATTTTGTAATGTTTGATTCTAGATTGTAAGACTAAATGAGAATTATATCCAACTTGATCAAGTGGATCATATTGAATGGAACCAACTTTATTAATAAAGGTAAGAATTCCTTCCTTCCCTTGTAAACGATTACCACCATCTAGATGATGATGGGTAATTAAGTAAGCCTTTGCTTGTTCTATGGAAATATTATATTCATTTAGTTTTTTTGCCAATTAATAAAAACCTTTCTGATGTACATATGAATTTTCCAAACTCACTTATATTTTGTTCTAATAATAATAGCTTTTCAAAATAATGTAAAATAGAAAAGTCTGGTATTTGCCATTCTGCAGCTTTTAGGTAATATAGTACTGCACCAATATCTAAAAATGTTGTTTGCAGATACTGTGTTTTGGATTCGCTTATTTTTAAATAATCACTTATCTGGTTTAAAGCATAAGGAAGATTCCAAAAATCATACTCTAAATTACAATGAGTTCCTAGAAAATCATTTAACTCATGACATTCTTTCCCTCCAACTTGTTGTGTAATGAATATACCATTTGGTGTCAAGACACGATGAACCTCTTTAGGATCGTAACTGTCATGACGATTTATAACAACATTAAACTTATTACTTGGTAATGGCAATTGATCACCTTTTTTTAGTTGAACTACTTTTACACCAAGAGGTGTTAATTTTTTTCTAGCAGTAGAAACATTTGGAGAATATCCTTCTGTAGCAATGGTACAAGATGGCAATCCATTTATAGCTGCTAGTACTTCTCCACCACCAGTCCCCATATCAAGTAAACAATTAATATTAGGTAAAAACTTTTCAACAATTTTTTGATAGTCCCAGTCGACTTGCTCACTAATCATTCTCTTTTTAAGATAAGAAAAATCCCATCCTTTAAATGGTTGATTATATTCTTTTTGATACTTTTCGTATTTACTTCTAGCTTTTACAAGTATTTTTTGTATAAACTCATTTTTACCTTCTGTGTATTCTAATCGATTGTTTTCAAATTTTAAAAAGAGTTGTGATTTTAATTTAGCATAACCATCTGCATACAAAGGGTGAGCTTTTAGAAAATCTCTGAATAATATATGGTCAACATATGACTTACTTTCTTTTAAAAATGCATGAACATGAAAATATGTTATATCACTATCTTGTTTAATAAAGAAAAATCGTCCACTGATTCCACCTTCACCTTTAAACTCATATCCAATATCAGCCATTTTTCTAGCAATTTTTTTATAATTTTTTACACTATTAAGTGAAATAGCAATATCAATAATTGGTTTTGCACGCATTTTATTTATTGAAGTAGAACCAATATGTTCAATAGTTAAAATATAACTATCAATTTGATTGATAATTTTATTCTTTTCACTTTCAAACAATTCTTTCCATTGTTCATTGTATGGTTCTAATTGTACAATTCCTCTTTTACACCCTAACATGATTATGCTCCTTATTCTTAAATTGAAAGACTATTAAATCCACTTTTCATAATGATTTTTCTAATAAGCTTATTATACATTGCAGGTATTTTTATATTTTTCATAAAAATATTCAACAATAGCTTTTTCATGGATTTTTTATAATTCCTTTCAAAAGGAATACCTTTATTAATTGCCTTAGCCAACTTATAACCACTGTTAAGAGCATAACTAATTCCCTCTGCAGAAGATGGACTTATCAATGATGCCGCTTCTCCAACTAAAGCAATTTGTTCGCTTACTAAGGTAATTTGTTTTAATTTTCTTGTTCTATTAATATATGTACCCTCTTTTTTTACTTCATTACCAATGTCATATCCAAGTTTAGAAAGCTTACTAATTAATAAATCAAATTTTTTATTTGCATCATCTGAAGATTTAAATGCGCCACCAATAATCAGGTATTTATCTTTTTTTATTGCCCAAGAATAAAAATCAGTTACCTCTTTGTCAAATATCGATAAAAAATATGGCATATTATCATTTGTAGTAAACCACTTTTGTATTGAAATATACTTATCTGGTGTAGAACTATTAAAAGCTTGTTGCCTTACTTTAGAAATAGCACCATCAGCACCAATTAGAATTTTACAGTGTATATGTTGTTTTATTTTATTAGATGTATAATTGACTTTGTAAAGTTTTCCATCTTTTTCATAATTCTTATATACACTGTTATACATTATTTTTGTATCATTAGGAACAAGAGATAATAGCCATCTATCAAACTTAGCCCTATTTACATTAATGTAATATCGTTGATAGAACCTTGTTAGATTATTATCAAAATCATGTGTTTTCACAGCAAATATTTGTGGATCCTCAAGTACTGATTTAGGCACCCCTAAATTTAGCTTTGCTAACATTTTTTGTGCATCAGGTGCTAATAGTCCACCACAACATTTTTCATATTGTTTACTAATATCTTTATTTTTTTTATCAATAATGATTACTTTATACTTTTTATCAAGATATCTAGCAAGAGTACTCCCAGCAGGTCCCGCTCCAATAATTGCAATATCATAAATATTTTTATTCACTTTTATACACTCCATAATAAGGATTTATTGTTCCACAATTCATACAAGTCTCACGATGAACAGAGAAAAGATGTAAACAATTAGGACATGTCCATCTTTTTTGTTGCCTTTTTATAAAAGTTGTTATTCCTTCTTCTTTAATTGTTTTTAAATTTTCTAGCATACTCATTCCATACTTTCCTTTATATCGTTTATCTAACTTAGTTAAACGTAAACAGGGATATTCACCACAATAACTACAATATCGCTTTTCAATTGTATTTAAATTTTCACATCGTTTTATAATACAAACTCTACGTTGATTTGGTTTAAGTAAATCATTACCTAAACAGCCATGACAAGGATTTTTCTTTCTAGTATAAGAAATACATAAACCACAATTCATTCCACAAGGTGCTATATGTTCAATCAATAATTCTTTCATCAATCCTCCTTGTTAGTGATATGGCATAGGTATTGAAATATTTTATAATCAACTCCACCTACTCATTATACCGTAAATTGTAAAACAAATTAAAGAATAAGTTTGTATTAGTAATCATAGGTAATATCGCTATTACCCGTAATTGGGATTTGTTCTCCTAGAAAAGTTGGATTTGGTTTTAGGATATGTACATAAATATAGTCTTTTACACGGGCTAAATATTCTCTTATTTGAAGTTGTATCATTTCACTTCTAGGATATCGTCTTATATCTGCTTTCACACCATATGCATTAATTCCCATTTTTCTAGCTAAGTATACAGAACGAGCTAGATGAAATTCTTGAGTAACAACAATAGCGCTTTCAACTTGATAAATCTTGCTAGCACGAGCCATTGACTCATAAGTAGAAAATCCTGCATGATCTAAGAAAATAAAGGTTTTCTCTATACCATGATTTAGTACATACTCTTTCATTCCATTTACTTCATCATAAGTTTTTCTACCATGGTCACCTGTTAATAATATGGTATCTACATATTTGTTTTCAAATATAGATATCCCTGTATCTAAACGATCTTCTAACATGGGACATGGTTGGCCATTTTCATAGACAGCTGCACCTAAAATAATAGTTGTCTGAAAATCACCATTGATTTCTTCTTGTTCAATGATGTATTGTTTTGTATATGCTAACATACTAACATTAGCAAATACACTAAAAGAAATTAGTAATAAAATAATTATTATTAAGATAGAAAAAAGCCGGTTGAGCCGGCTTTTATAATTACATTTTTGTTCCATGTTCTAACAAATAATCTTCCGCTTCTTTACTCCAAAGACCATGATACTTATCACAAATATCTGCTAACTCACTATAACCTTTTTCTTTGAAATCTGAAATAGCAATCAATGGCATTTTTATACCTGTATATATTAATTTTTTTCCACCTGGGATATTTGGTAAATTAATCGTAGTATCTGCGGCTGAATCTAATCCTCCAATATGTGTTACCATTGTTGCTGGATTTAATTTATCTAATGCAACCATATCTAAGCACTCTTTCATATCATCTGTGTTTCCACCTGATGTTCCAACAATATGATGAGCTGCATAATGTACATCATAAAAATTAAACATAGCAGAAAATTGTTTATCAGTTGGTCCTGCAAAGAAATTTAAACAACCATCTTGACCTAATATTTTATCTCCTTGTTCTACCACAGGTTTAACAGGAACAAATACAAATACATCGTCATATCCTAAACCATCTGTTAAATCTAATAATGTTTTAACAGGATCTTCTACATTTCCTGTATTAACATAAATAAGTTCTACACCTTTTTTACTAGCCCATTCCTTGGATAATAATTGTTCAGCTCTATTTAATCTGTCTTGGTTAATATCTGTAACAACTATTTTACTTGGTTTAATTGGCTGATTAATTGCGTAGTCAATAGCACCTAATCCCATTGGTCCAACTCCTGCTAAGATAGCCATGTTACCACCTTGTTTTATTTCCATTGTATGTTTATAATTGCCCATTGTTGTATGATACATGGCATGAAAAGCACCAATGATACAAGAAACTGGTTCAGCTAATGAGCCTTGAAAATATGAGTCACCTTTATATATTAATAAACAATCCATTTCTAATACTTCTTTTGGAATAATAATATATTGAGCAGCTCCACCTGTATATGCAAATGAATAACCAGGTGCTGCATAAGGATTACTTGGATGATTTAAATTTGTCTGCATAGTGAATTTATCCCCTACTTGGAACTTATCTTGATAATCACTACCTATTTCAATTAGCTCACCACACATTTCGTGACCAATAATTATTGGATTTGTTGCAACATCATTAGGAACTCTTTTATGGTTTGGTCCTAATGAAGCAGCTTTATATGAAGACATACAAACTGAATCAGTTACTACCTTAGCTAAAATTTCGTTCTCCTTAATAGCTGGTAATTCGAATTCTTCCAATCGTAAATCTTTTACTCCATACATTCTTAACGCTTTGGTTTTCATTTTATTTCTCCTCTATTTTTTTCAAGTTTATTATATATTACCTAATTAATTAGTCAACTATAATTAAAAATCCTCCTGCTAATGGTCTCTCTTCTTGGTTATATGACAAACTATTAACAATTTTTTCATTAACAATCATTTCAGCTGAAGCACCTCCATCTAACATAGCAACATTAATTAATCCTAAATCTATACAAATATCTGCTAATTCTTTTCCAGTTACTCCAGATGAATAATCTCCTTGTCGTCCATCTACTACAATAAATATCAATTGTCCTTTTTCATCAACACCTACACATGTTCTTGGATCATACTGATTTAATGTACCAATCCATGGATCATATTCAGTTGCAATGTTCATTCCATCTTTTACAATCATTAGTGAACATTCATAGGCACTTGTAGTAATTTCAAAATTAGGTTCAATAGTAAGTGTTAACTGATCATATTTGTTAATCATTGTATAAGCTGGTAGATTCCTAAAGCAAAGAATTACACCTTCATCTGGAATATCATATGGACCATCTGTTTTTGTGATGGACATAATTGTATTATCAAGTAAATGTATCACTGTATGAGGAAAATCAAGTCTATCAGTTTTTCCATAATACTGATTGTATAATGCAGATTGAATAGCCCCTTCTATAGGTGCATTTATAGTATCAATTGATAACACTTCATTTGTTGATGTTTTGGCATAAACAACAGTATTGATAGTTTCAAAGTAAGCTTCATCTTCGCTGATAATAAGGCTATTAAATCTACCTGTCCCAGCAGATAGCAACGCCCCATTATTAACAACTAAACCTGAAGGTCTCCCATAAAGGTAGAAAAAACCTGATGTAACTCCAGCATATGCGTTATTTTTTAATACCATTTCACTTAACATTTCAAATCCATATATCCTATCAAAAGATAGATATGGAATTACTTTTATATTTTTAACAGATAAATCAATTGTTAAAATATGAACTTGATTGTTTTTTCCATTAACTAATATTTTTTCATTATAATAGGTAATCCCTTTTATTTGATTATCAGGTTTTTCGCTAACTACTGGTGATGGACTAGTAGTAAATGAAGGACTTGTTTTATTTGTAGTATTAGGCACTTCATTTGATTGGCATGCAACAAGCATACTTAAAAGTAATAATATATTTATGAAAAAAAAGCGGGAAATTCTTCCCGCCTGTTGATTATTTTCTTCGTTGTTGTTCAAGTTTAACAATTTTTGCTTTAATGATTTTATCAATATCATTTATGGCTTCTCCTGTACCAAGTGCTACACATGATATGGCATCGTCAGCTACCATAACATCTAATCCTGTTCGCTCAGATAGTAATTTATCCAATCCATCAATTAAACTACCACCTCCAGTTAGCACTACTCCTCTATCGCCTATATCAGCTGCTAATTCTGGTGGAGTTTTTTCTAATACATTTCTTATTGCATCTTCAATTATTAAAATTGCTTCTTCAAAAGCTTCCATTAATTCAGTTGAAGTAATTTCTATTGTTCTTGGTAATCCTAATACTAAGTTTCGTCCACGAACTTTCATAGAATTTTCTTCATCCTTTGGATATACACAACCAATTCTCATTTTCATTTCTTCAGCCATACGCTCACCAATTAGCATACTATGTTTTTTTCTCATGAAACGAATAATTGATTCATCTAATTTATCTCCAGCAATTTTTATTGACTTACTAGTAACAACCCCACCTAATGACATAACCGCGATATCTGTTGTTCCACCACCAATATCAACAATCATACTACCATAGGGTTTAGAAATATCTAATCCTGCACCAATTGCAGCTGCAATTGGTTCTTCAATAATATAGACTTCTTTTGCTCCAATATTATCAGCAGCATCTTTTACTGCCATTCGTTCAACTTCAGTAATTCCACTGGGTACACAAATCATTACTCTTGGTTTAAAAAAGATATTACGTTTACCACACACTTTACCAATAAAGTGTTTTAGCATTTTTTCTGTTGTTTCGTAATCAGATATAACACCATCTCTAAGAGGTCTAATTGCTGTAATATTACTAGGAGTTCTTCCTAGCATCATCCTAGCATCTTCACCAACTGCTAATAATTTTCCCTCTTCATCTAATGCCACAACTGAAGGTTCATTTAAGACAATTCCCTTACCTTTAATATATAATAGGACAGTTGAAGTCCCTAAATCAATTCCAATATCTAGACCAAAAGCCATTAATAATTCTCCTTAAAACAAATTATTGTTTATCTTTTTTTATTATATCAAATGGAACTTAAATAGTCACACAATTATTTTAGTTTCCAAAATGTAAAATGGTAATGTGGTTATAGTGATATCTAGAAGAATTTTTTTCTCTCAGCCCACAAACCCAGTGCAGGGTTTGAAATATAAAATATTTCTTCTCCATCATCCATAATATTAATCCCATCAACTAATGTTTTAGGGTTATATCGTTTAATGGTTTCATTATAATCAGCATATTCATAACCTACACCTTCGATTTCTTCTCTTGTCATTTTATCAACAGCATAAGTTATGGTAAATCGCCCATCAGAAGATCCGTGAATTAAATGAGCTGCTACAGATAAATTGTCTTTAATGTCTTTTTTTGTATCAACTAACTTAAGGGCTTTTTCTCTGCCTATATAACCATATTTTCTAATTAATTTATCTATTTCTAAGTCTTCGCCAAACTTTTTAACAGATGAAGCTAAAATAATAAGTTCACCATCATCTGCAATTGCCATTCTTGTTCTATATACAGCTTTATTCCCAAGCCAAGTGCTTTTAAATTCCTTTTCATCTAAGTAAACCACAACTTTTTTAGGAGCTTTGTCTAAATATGTAAGATTCTTTTCTTGTGATAATCTAACAGCCTTTGAAAATGCTTCCCTAGTGTTACCAATATATAATCCGTGAATATCTGCACTGTCTTGATTCTGTGTGGTTACAGTTAATACATAGAAAAGAGGCATATTTCCTAAAAAATGAGTCTGTGCATAGTCAAATACTTTTCTAACCGGAGTGTAATCTTTTCCCATCATTCGTTCCATACCATATAAAGCTCCTAGCATGTGTGATTGATTAATCATATTACTTCCACCACACCCAACTAAAATATTTTTAGAATAGTTTGCCATACCAACAACTTCATGGGGAACAACTTGTCCAATAGAAATGATTAAATCATAGCTTTTATCAATTAATAATTTGTTTATTTCAACATCAATTTTATTATTTACCAGACCCTCTGAAACTTCAAACACATAATCTGCAGGTACTTCTCCAAGTTTAACCACGTCATTTTTCCAATCATGGACAATAAATTTTTCATATGGAATATCACCAAACATTAAAGAACACTCTTCTTTTGTCATTTTTTCATGTGTTCCTAACGCTGGAAGTATATCAACAATACAATCGTTTATTAATAAATCATAATACAATTTAGTTATTTTCCCAGCCATTGAATAAAATCTGGTTAAATCAGGGGGAACTAATAATACTTTTTTAAGTGTTAATTTACTAATGCTTTTAATTATCGCTTTTTCTAGTTGTTCATCTGTTATAGGTGTTTTGTTTTCATTAACTATTTCTATAGTATGCATTATCTATACTCCTGAAAAGGCTGAAAAGCCTCCATCAACAGGGATAACAGTTCCATTAACAAATCCTGATGCCCCTTCATCTATTAACCACAACAAGGTTCCAACCAATTCACTTGGCTCACCGAAACGATTCATTGGTGTTTGTGCTAAAATTTTTCCTGCTCGCTCGGTATATGAACCATCAGTATTTGTTAACAAACTTCTATTTTGATCTGTTAAGAAAAATCCTGGAGCAATTGCATTCACTCTAATATTTACTTTTGACATATGAACAGCTAACCATTTAGTAAAATTAGATACAGCAGCTTTTGCGCCACTATATGCTGGGATTTTAGTTAGAGGTGTAAATGCATTCATCGATGAAATATTAATAATACTTGCCCCACTCTTACCAATCATATCTTTTGAAAAAACTTGAGAAGGTAGCAATGTTCCAATAAAGTTTAAGTTAAATACAAATTCTATCCCTTTAGGATCTAATTCAAAAAATGTAATTAAATCGTTATTATCAATATCTTCTTCATATAAATATTCTTTAGTAGTAGTTCCTTTTGGGTGATTTCCACCAGCTCCATTAAGTAATATATCACAAGTTCCAAAAGTGTCTAGTACAACTTGTCTAGCCGTTTCTAAACTTTCTTTAACAAGTACATTTGCTTCAACCCCAATAGCTTGACCACCGTTTTTAATAATTTCGTCAGCTACTTTTTTGGCATTTTCTACTCGTAAATCTAAAATAGCAACTTTAGCTCCACATTCTGCCAATGCTTTGGCGAAAGCTGAACATAGCACTCCTCCGCCTCCAGTTACTACACATACTTTATTCTCTAAATTTATTTTTATTGGAACGCTCATAAAAATTTTCCTTTCTCTTATACGTCATAGGTAGAAGCTGCTGTATCGCCACCTCGCCCTGTCCAATTAGTATGATGGAATTTACCTCTTTCATCATCTACACGCTCATAGGTATGAGCACCAAAATAGTCTCGTTGTGCCTGTAATAGATTAGCAGGCAATCTCTCTGTACGATAACCATCATAATATGCTAAAGCAGCTGATAATGCTGGAACAGATATTCCATTCATAACTGAATATGAGACAACTTTTCTAAGACTCATTTGACATTTATCAGCTTGCTCTTTAAAGAATGGGTCTAATAGTAAATTATTTAATGATGGATTGTTATCAAATGCTTCTTTTATTTTTCCTAAGAATTGTGATCTAATTATACATCCACCACGCCACATTAGAGCAATCTCACCATACTTTAAATCCCACTCATATGTTGTAGCTGCTGCTTTTAGTAATGTATATCCTTGAGCATAAGAAACAACTTTAGCTAAATACAAAGCATTTTTTAAATCATTTATAAAGTCAAGTTCATCTAAATCAAATGAAACTTTAGGTCCTGTTAACACTTTTGAAGCTATAACTCTCTCTTCTTTTACACTACTTAAACATCTAGCAAATACAGCTTCTGCAATTAATGTTAATGGAACTCCTTCGCTTAAAGCAGAAATACCAGTCCATTTGCCTGTTCCTTTTTGACCAGCTGTATCTAAAATCTTTTCAACTAATGGGCTTCCATCTTCATCTTTAAATGCTAAAATATCTCTAGTTATTTCTATTAAATATGAATCTAACTCCCCTTCATTCCAAGTAGAAAATATTTGATGCATCCTGTCATGGTTTAATCCAACAAGTACTTTCATTAACTGATATGTTTCACAAATTAGTTGCATATCACCATACTCAATTCCGTTATGAACCATTTTTACATAATGGCCAGCACCGTTTTCACCAACCCAATCACAGCAAGGGGTTCCATCTTCTACTTTTGCGCTAATGGCTTGAAATATATCTTTTACGTATGGCCAAGCATTCTTTGAACCACCAGGCATAATTGAAGGTCCTTTTAATGCACCTTCTTCACCACCTGATACTCCTGTACCAATGTATAGTAATCCTTTGCTTTCTACTTTGGTACATCGTCTAATAGTATCATTATAATTTGAGTTACCTCCATCAATTATAATGTCTCCTTTATCTAATAAAGTAATTAAACTATCAATAATAGAATCAACAGGTTTACCTGCTTTAACCATAATCATAACTTTTCTAGGTTTTTGTAAGTTATCTACTAATTCGGATAATGAACTTGAACCAATAATGTTTTTCCCTTTGGCTCTACCATTTATAAACTTTATTACTTTTTCTGTAGTTCTATTATATACCGCTACATGAAAACCTTTACTTTCCATATTAAGTACTAAGTTCTCACCCATTACGGCTAGTCCAATTAATCCAATGTCTGCTTTTTTCATTGTTTTCTCCTTTATTTGTTCCAAGGTGGTGTACTTGGTAAGTATGTATCAAACTCAGCAATTAGAGCTTGCTCATATTCCCCTTTATATGTGTTATTAATAAATTTATCATAAGCTTCATTTACAAATCGTTTCCATGAATTTTCTTCATCACCTGGATTGATTGGATAAAATAAGCAACCTGCTGCTCTTGCAGCACGTAAATCTCCCGGTGCATCACCAATCATTAACATTTTATTAGTATCATACCCTTTAGTTGCACATATTATTAGGCTTTCTTTTTTTGTCCCAATTTCTTGTCCTGCAATTACTTTAGCGTATTTTGCAATATCGTGTTCAACCCATTCCCTATTTAAAGCTTCATTTGGTGTAGCAGATACACAAACAATATCACAGTTATTTTTCATTTTTTCTAACGATTCACGAAAATATGGAAAAGGTGGAACATTTCTAACAATCTTAGATACTGTTTCATTCACAGCAAGTGACCAATCAAGTGCTTTCTTCATTAGCGGTGTTGGGTTTTTTTCAACTCTCTTAATTAATGCAGGATTTCCTAGTTTAGTTTCTGTGACTGCCCATTCTCTTAATTCATCTAAATTTGGAGGTTTATATCCTCTTTCAATACACTCTTCTCTAACTGTTAATAAATCAATTACTTCAATTAATGCGGGAAAACGATTGACTCCTCTGTTTTTAGAATAAAGATTAACAAATTCTGCAGCTTCTCTTGCATATTTAGATATTGGTTGTAAATCCCAATAATTAATGGTGTTTGGACAAAAACATTCTTTATGTTTTATCTCCATTGAATCAAAGGCACATCCATCGCTATCAATTCCAATGAAATACTCATTCTCTTTACTCATATCAAGTAATATTTGGTCTGCTCTCATGTAAAGTCTCCTCTATATTAATATGCACACGGTATGTATGCTGGTAATTTCTTTGTTGCAAATATTGGAGCAAATTTTGTAAATCTCATAATCCCATTTTCCATGGGGATACTAACAAAATCATCTCCAATTAATGGTTTAGCATATGATATAAAGTCATCTGTTACATCAATTTTATTTTTACTCAACCAAGCTAGTGGAAAAGTTCTCTCTGAATTAGCCACTAAGTCTAATGAAACTTTATCATAATACACTTCGTATGTACTACCTACTTTTCGTTTAATTGTTGACATGTAGCCATTACCTTCTTCTAGTGCAATCATTGCAGCTTTTTTACCTAGTTCATAAGCTTCTTTTAAATCAACTGATGAAACAAAGTTTATACTGCCTCTTTGATCTGTTCCTGGTACCTGACATCTAGCTTTTCCTCTTACAGCTAATCCTTGTTCATTTAGATAATTAGTAACAATTTGTGCAACTGTGGTTTGACTGGCTGAAAAATTTGTATGTCCAAAGGAGTCTCTTGCTTGTCCAATATCTCCCACATCAATTCCTTCTCCCACAACCACAATGGCTCTTCCATGTTTTCTTAAACTGTTATTCACATTCTCATGTAATTGTTCCAATGATAATTTTGCTTCTGTCATGTATATTTGTAGTGGCATTTCTCTATTTGGATCTGCTAAACGACAAGCAGCTGGTATAAATCCAATCTTTCGACCCATGGCTTGTAGAACTAATACTGGATCAGAAGGACTAGAACCCCTATTTTCTTCATTGGCATTTTGAATATATGAAGTCCAATATTTTGCCACCGAACCATATCCTGGGGTATGGTCTATTAGTTTAAACTGCTGGTCTCCTACGTCATTATCAATGGTTTTAGGAACACCCGTTGCAATTAAATCCAATCCTTTTTCTCGTGCCATTAAAGCAATTTTATTTGCTGTATCCATTGAATCATTTCCACCTATATAGAATAAGTATCCAATATCATGTGCTTTAAATACTTCAATTATGCGATCAAAGTCATCTTGTTGATTAGTTTTTAGTTTATATCGGCATGAGCCAATAGACCCTGCAGTTGGAGTTGTTCGAAGTAAAGCAATTTCTTCTTCTTTTTGGGCACTAATATTAAATAATTCTTCTTTTAAGATTCCCTCAATACCGTGAAACCCTGCATAAATTGTTCCAATTTTATCTCCATAACTTTTCAACTGATCAATAACTCCTCTTAAAGAATTATTAATAACAGGTGTAGGGCCTCCTGATTGAGATATGATTACATTCTTTGGCAATTGTTTAACTCCTTTTATAAATTAGAATAGATTGTGTTATATTTTATCATATAACATCAACTATTCTTAACATATCTACTTATTTTTTATCCATTTTGTTTGTTAATTACATTTCAAACTTAACAGCTGTACCATAAACCATTACTTCTGCTGCACCTTGTGCAATATTACTTGTAGCATAACGAATATTTATAACAGCATCTGCTCCCAATTTAGTAGCTTCATCTACCATTCTTTTTGTGGCTATAGCTCGTGCTTCATTTAACATTTCAGAATATGCAGTTAACTCGCCTCCAACTATGGTTTTTAATCCTGCCATAAAATCTTTTCCAATATGTTTAGAACGTATTGTTGAGCCTTTTACAATTGATATAGTTTCTAGTTTTTTACCTGTAATAAAATCAGTATTTACTAATATCATCTTTTTCTTCCTCCTTGAACTCTTTTACTCTTTGAACAAAAACATAAACCATTGTTATTGCAATTATACCGATTAGAATCCCTAAGCTTATTTTGATAAACAATGTTACAGGTGCTGCTAAGATTGTAAATGCATACATTATCACAAGTACAATAAACAATAATGCAAAAATGAAAGGTACAATTAATTTTTTCATTATATTCACCTCTTTTTTATACTAATATTATACACTATATATTTCATTTCTACTTTTT
>JAUUZE010000144.1 GCA_030590175.1 Clostridia bacterium | reverse complement strand
TTTATGTAATTAATATTTTCTCTTATGGTTAATATAGGTTGATTAAAACGTTTTGCCATTAACAAAGATAATATAATAGCTAATGCTAAAGCAAGAATAAATACACCTAGATACATAAGATTAGTTCTATTTAAATATTCAACATTCTGTGCAATTAAACGGATATCCTTAACTCTATAGATTTTTAATATAAAATCACTATCATCAATAGTAAAAGTATATGTATATAATGTTACTTCATCTTCTTTAAACACTTTATCATACATTTCTTCATTAGGTCCAAGAATTACTTTTTCTGGTCCTGAGCTAAATATATGAACATCCCCTTTATATAAGGTTAATTCAGCATTCCCTTCATTAGCTACAGTACTTAAGTAACTTTTATAAAATCCTACAGGTGCTTGATTAATTAATAGTCCTTGAACATTATCAATTATTGCTTCATTACTTTTTAAATCAATAGTAGTTAGAAAATCTGTGAAAAAAATTGTAGTAATATAATTTGATAACAAAATTATAACCATTAGAACAAATATAATCCCACCAATAAAATATCTGGCAAATAAAGCATTAAGTTTTGTCATATTACTCCTTAAACTTATATCCTACACCAAAAACAGTTCTTATATGTTTAGGGCTACCAGGATCTGATTCTATTTTCTGTCGTAAATTCTTGATGTGAGAATCTATAGTTCTATTAAGACCATCATATTCATATCCTAAAGCAAATGATATTAATTGCTCTCTAGTAAATGTACGACCTGGATTTTTTGAAAGTGCTACTAATATTTTAAACTCAATAGGAGTAAGGAAAACTTCTTTACCATCTTTTTTCACAACATATGCTTGCTCATCTATTTCAATTTTACCAAATTCAATCACCTCTTGATGTTGTTGTTTACTAACTAAAGTTCGTCTAAGAATAGCTTTAACTCGCATTACTAATTCTTTAGGAGAAAATGGTTTAAGTACATAATCATCTGCGCCTAAAGCTAATCCTTTAATTCTGTCATCCTCTTGAACCTTTGCTGTTAACATAATAATTGGAGTATCATTGCTTTGTCTAATTGATTCGCAGACTTTTTCTCCTGAAATATCAGGAAGATTTAAATCTAAAATTAGTAAATCAGGATGTTCATCATGATATTTCATGACAGCTTCTACTCCGTTTTCAGCTTCAATAGTTAAATATCCTTCACTTTGTAAATATTTAACAATTACCTGTCTAATTTCTTTTTCGTCATCAACTACGAGTATCTTAGCCATTTTTAACTATCCTTTCAACTGAAGCTAACTCTTTTTTAATCTCTTTTTCAAAATCTGCTAATTTAGAAGAAGAGTGTTTTTCAAAGCTATCAACAGTATAAATATATGTTTTTAATTTTGGTTCTGTTCCAGATGGTCTAATTGCATACCATGAACCATCTTCAAATCTAAATTTTAATACATTTGACGGTGGAACACCTGTTTCATCATTAAGATAATCAATCATTTTTACTAATGATACTCCACCTATTGTTGTTGGATATTTCTCTCTATAATATTTCATTACGCCTTCTTTTATAATGGCGCCTTTAACACCTCTATAAAAAATAGAAAATTGTGTTTCTTTGTAGTATCCATATTGTTCATATAATTCATAAAGTACTTGGTATAATGTTTTTCCTTTTGCCATATAATATCCACACATTTCTGCAATTAACATGGCCGTACTCACAGCATCTTTATCTCGTGCAAATGTTTCAGGACAATAACCAATACTTTCTTCATAACCAAAGACAAAATTATAATCACCTGTTTTTTCAAATTCATTAGCTAATCCACAAATATGTTTAAACCCTGTTAATGTTTCAATGGTAGTAACCCCACTATCTTTTGCAATAGGAATTCCCATATCACCTGTAACAATTGATTTAACCAAAGCATCATTTGGCTTATTTAGCCCTTTTATCTTACGTTGAGACAAGATATAGTTAATTAGTAAAACTCCTGTCTGGTTGCCATTAAGAGCCAAGAACTGATTGTTATTATCTTTTATCATAATAGCCATTCTATCTGCATCAGGATCACTGGCTAAAACTAAGTCAGCATCTACTTCTTTTGCATACTTAAGAGAATATTCAAAATTCTTTGTATCTTCAGGATTAGGATATGGAGTGGTTGGAAAATTACCATCTGGTGTCATTTGCTCTTTTACTAAAGTAATATTATTAAATCCTCTTGTTCTTAATATATCAGGAATAAATTTAATTCCAGTACCATTAAAAGGAGTATATACAATTTTAATATCCTTTTTTACATTTATATCATTAAGTGTAAGTGATAATACATTTTCACTATAAGCATCATCAACTTTTTTTCCAACAACTTCAATAATTCCTTGCTCTATTCCTTTGTCAAATTGCATTATCTGACTATCATCAAAAATATCAATATTTTTTACCTTATCTTGAATTCTAAATGCAATATCATCTAAGATCTGTGAACCTTCATCCCAGTATGCTTTATATCCATTATATTCTTTTGGATTATGACTAGCTGTAACATTAATACCTGAAACAGTATGTAAATACCTAATAGCAAAAGATAATTCAGGTGTTGGACGTAAATCGTCAAAAATATAGGTCTTAATACCATGCCCTGCAAAAATTTCAGCACAATGTCTAGCAAAATTATTAGAGTTTATACGACAATCATAAGCAATAACAACACCTTCTTGTTGCCTATTTTCTTCAACAATTACCTGTGCCAAAGCCCTAGTTGCCTGTCTTATAACATAAATGTTCATACGATTAGTTCCAGCGGCCATAACACCTCTTAAACCACCTGTTCCAAATTCTAGTGTTTGGTAAAATCTATCTTCAATTTCTTTTTTATTATCTTTAATACTCATCAACTCTTTTACTGTTTCACTGTCAGCATTCTTTATCCATTTAGCATACTGTTCTAAGTAATTCATCCTTGTCTCCTTTAATCTACTTTAATAATACCTTTTGTTTCTTAATAAAACCTTAAGTCACTACCAATATGGTAATGTGACTATTCTTTACTAATTATATCATATTTTTCTTGCGAAAATTTTCAGACAGTTTCTATGCTTTTTATAATATGACGAACATCATCTAAATATTGCATATACAAATGGCCTTCTTTGTCAATTTGTAAAAGATTAACTTTCTCTTTCATAATTGGTGTAAGAAGTTGTTGTTTTAAATCAAAACTAAATAGTCGATTTCCTGTTACTATGTAGTATAAACCTGCTTTACCTTTTTTAATAAATGAAATTTCCCATTTATAGTCTTTTTCAGGATTATGTATGCATACAAACTGTTCAAATATTTTTTTACCCGTTGTTAAGTCAATTATAAATAAAGTAGTATCAGCACAGCCAAACAACAGATTATCATCAATTAGTAAACCACCTATATTTTTTCGACCCTTTACAGGTTCAATAGAAAAAATTATTTGTTGTTTTTTAATATCATAAGCAAAAAGTCTACCACTTTCATGAATAGTATAACTACCTAGCCCACCACATACAGTTGTTCCTCCATATAGAATGCCATCTTTGGCTTTTAAGGAAACAATACTATGATTGTCAATAAAGTTTTGTAATACTGTATATTTTTTATCTATCAATCTACAAATAGTTAAGCTACCTTCTGTGCTACCATAATTAGGAATAGATCCAATAAATAGTTGCTCATCATAAATTTCCATAGCAAAAGGTCTATCTTGATTAAATTTATCTTTTAAAGAAAATAGTTTTTTAGGATTTGCTTCGTCCCAGTCTTTTTGTAAATCATATTCAAAAATATATGCTCCAGGATATTTTCCAATATATAGCTTGTCATTATGGGCAATCAAACCTTCACTTTGCCCAACTCCATCTAATTGAACACTTTCGTTATTTTCAATATCATAAACAAAGGTTCCACCACGAAGATATCCTCCACCGTATAATTTGTTTTTGTATTCATGTATTTGACGAATTTCTATATTTTTTTTAGGTAAATCAACCTCAATTACTTCTGATATGCCTGTTTTAATATCATATAAATGAATTTGTCCTTCAAATTCTGTAAGTAGTAGTTTTGTTCCATCTTCATAGGAAAACCCTCCTACCATTGTGGTATTATCAACCACTGGCAATAAGTAAAAATTATTATTTGAAAAATCAGCAATAACTAGTCCTAACTGTGAACGTTGATACTCAAAATTACTTCCATTACTATCTTTAGGTATAATACTATCAATATCTTTTAATTCTTTTCTTGTAATTATTTCATCTGTAGCCAAATCAACAAAGAGTAGTTGTCCAGTTTTTTGTAAAAGTAATGCCAATTTTTGTTGTTTAATCCCAATAATAGTACAAAATGCTTCACCTTGAAATTCATCTACTAATAAGTTTCGCTTTATTCCAGTTTTCTCATCTATCTCTACTAATTGAGCATGGGTTGATACACCTGCATATATTTTTTTATTTTCCAAATCAAGTGCTATTGTTCTAACATAATCTTCAGTTGGAATTATTTTTTCTTTTACAAATTCTAGACGTTCTTCAAATCCATTATAC
>JAUUZE010000023.1 GCA_030590175.1 Clostridia bacterium | reverse complement strand
TACCTCCCACTTCCTTCAGATTCCACCTCACGATGGACACCCTTGTGCTTGGCTATGTGCTTCTTGCTACAAAAGCGCACTCGGGACTTGCACCCGTTAGAGTCCGCCCATGCTGGGCGAACTAAAAAAATCACCCTACTTTTGTAGAATGATTTTTGGTGGGATGTACGGGACTCGAACCTGTGACTTTCACCATGTCGAGGTGACACTCTACCAGCTGAGTTAACACCCCACGCACCTTATTGTAACCAAATTACAATAAATAAATCAAGTATAATCAAAAAATTCTTAAATTATCATTAACAATCAATTAAGGTGTTTGTTTTCTAGATACTCTTATAATATAATTACACTAGAGAAATTAGGAGGTGTGTTATGTCTTCTTTATGGACATCAACTATAACAAGATTAGGGGCTTTAACTATTGTTTTCCAAATGATTTATTACATAGCGTTTTATATAATATTTTGTTATGGATTATATACAATTGCATTACGGCGTGGCGAAAAAAACGCAATACTAGCTTGGATTCCTTTTGCAAACTTTTATTTGCTTGGAAATATGATTGGTAATTTTTCAATAGTTAATAAAGAAATGAAAAATGTAGAGATATTATTACCCTTAGCAGTACTCATATATTACGTCATTGGAGGTTCATTGTTCATTGGTTATATAATAGCTGCTATATGTCTATTATTTATTGTTTATGCATTATATACATTCTACGATCAGGTACAACCTGAGAGGGCCATGTTTTATACCATAATTTCTGCCATTTTACCAACTGTTGCCATTCCTATCGTCTTTTTGTTAATAAAAGACAAATAAATTCACGATAATTAATATATTGAATAAAAAAAATGGGGGTTTTCCCCTTTTTTATTTGAAATTTTCCTCAAAAAATTATAGAATAGAGATACTATGGAAACAGGAGCAGTAAATGAAAAGAAAAGCATTTGACACCCACCAAAATGAACGGAAATATTCTACGTTTATGTATATCCCTCATAATGGTGGCGCAACACGAACTATAAGAATCACATCACCAATTATTAAATTCATAAGTCTTATAACTATGTTTGTACTAGTTATATCTTTATTGGGTGTAAGCTTAAATTATTTTATTAATGAAAGTAGCGAATTAAGTACAAAATTAAACGATGTAATAGAAGAACAACAGATACAAGTATCTGTATTAAATTCATACATTAAAAGACAAGCTTATTTAATCTTAAATAAGTCTGACCAATTACTAGGAATTGAAAGCCTTCAAGCATCCATTGATATGGAATTACTGAATTTATCCGTTCAGTTAGAAAGTGTTACAACAAAATATGTTGACAGTTATGTAGAAGGAAGTGGAACTGCAGCATTATCATATAGCCAAGTTGGTGCATTTTTAGAAGATGCACAGAATTTAGCCAATACATTAACTCAAATAGAACAATTATCTAACACTTCAGAAGGTCAAACATTATCATTTATATCACTAAAAAATGACTTAAATAACTATCTTGATAAAATACCTTCATTATGGCCTACAGAAAGCACTTATATAGCTTCTCAGTTTGGTGCACGATTCCATCCTATATTGAACGTATATAAAACACATACAGGCGTTGATATTGGTGGTATATCAGGAGATGATATATATGCCGCAGGAACAGGAACTGTTATTTTTTCAGCCTGGAATGGTGGTTATGGCTATATGGTTAAAATAGATCATGGCGAAGGAATCACAACAATATATGGTCATTCTTCAAAATTATTAGTCTCAGTTGGAGACGAAGTTAAAAAAGGAGACGTAATTGCTTTAGTGGGCACCACAGGATTAAGTACTGGACCGCATCTTCATTTTGAAGTACGGATTGATAATATACCAGTTAACCCATTAGCATTTATTGGGGAATAAGGAGGCATCAATGAGTAAGAAAATTTCACAAAAGGCAAAAAAAATTGATATTTATATTGGTCCAGAATCAGCAATAAAAGGTAATGTTATAACTGATAAATCTGTTAGTATAGATGGAGAAGTTGATGGAGATATTACTTCTAGAGGTGAAGTAATCATTGGAAAACATGCTCATATAACAGGTAATGTAAAAGGATATAACATTACAGCCTCTGGCTATATTAAAGGCAATATTGATGCTGATGATTTTATAAAACTAACTACTTCATGCAAAGTTGATGGAGATATATGTGCTAAAAGCTTTATCGCTGACGAAGGTGCTGTTTTTAATGGTGTATGTAATATGTGTAAGCGAATTGAGCAAGAAGAAAGCAATTCATAATGAGTAATCAAAAAAAAATAAAAAAAGTAAGGCAAAAAAAGGACATCATCGTCCCTACTTTTTGGCAAATATTTTCAAGTACTTTTGGTACAACAATTAAAATTATTTTTGCTGTGCTTTTATTAACAGGCGCTATTGTTGGAGGATTAGGAATTGGCTTAGTTGTTGGATTTGTCAATTCAGCCTATATCATCACAGAAGATGATTTAGAAATAAAAACAGAAACTACTTTAATTTTTGATAGTGAAGGTATAGTAATTGAAAAACTTACTGGTGCAGATAATATTAACAGAGAACAAGTTGGATTTGCCAGTATTCCAGTACACTTACAACATGCCATAGTCGCCATTGAAGATGAACGCTTTTATGATCATCAAGGATTTGATATTATTCGTATTGGTGGTTCAATTGTAGCACTAGTTCAAGGTGGCGGTGAAATATCTCAAGGTGGTAGCACTCTAACACAACAAGTATATAAAAATATTACAGGGCGTTTTGAACAAACCTATGAAAGAAAATTTCAAGAAATATACAATGCAATTATTTTAGAAACAAAATTAGACAAAAACCAAATTATAACTAAATATGCTAATGTAATTAATATGGGTAATGGTTCATATGGAGTACAATCAGCTGCTAAAATGTATTTTAATAAAGATGTCAGTGATATTAATATAGCAGAAGCTGCTCTATTAGCTGGAATCCCGAATAAGCCATATGAATTTAATCCATATACAGAAGAAGGATTAGAAGCTTCAATAGAAAGACAGCATCTTGTACTAGCTAAAATGTTAGAACTTGATTTTATTACTCTAGAGGAATATCAAGAAGCTTATGCTTATGAATTAGTTATTATCCCCAAAGAAGATTTATTACAAGCAGATCGTCCTACTACGTATTTTGTTGATCAAGTAATATCAGATGTTATCACACAGATTGCCCTTGAAAAAGGTGTTACTGAAGGTGTTGCATCACAGTGGGTATATAATAATGGTTATAGAATCTATACAACCATGGATTCTAGTATTCAAGCTTCCATGGATGAAGTGTTTAATGATTCAACATTTTTCCCTGTAATTGATGAAGAAACTGGTGAAGCGATTAATTATGACGCTGAAAAATATGCAGAAATTCCACAAGCTGCCATGGTTATCATAGATCAGTACACTGGTGAAGTAAAAGCTATTTATGGTGGGAATGGAGAAAAAATAGGTTCTAGAACATATGACCGTGCTACACAAGCATTTAGGCAACCAGGTTCTGCATTTAAGCCAATTGCAATCTATGGTCCTTCAATAGATTTAAAACTTATCACAGCAGGGACAATAGTTGATGATGTGCCTGTTAGATTAGACCCTAAGAATCCAGAAGATTTATATCCCACTAACTATAATGCAAAACTTTATCGAGGACTAACATCAATAAGAAACGCTCTTAAAGCTTCAATCAATGTTATTGCAGCGCGGGTTTTTGTGGAATATTTAGGTCGAGATAATTGTGTAGATTATTTAGAACGAGTTGGAATTGATAGAGGCGAATATATATATGATGATTCAACTGTATCAGTAGCAACAGGTGGTCTTGAAAAAGGAGTAAATCCTTTGCTTATGGCCTCAGCTTTTACAGCTTTTGCCAATGAGGGCATTTATATTCCTGATCATACATATAGAGAAGTTCTTGATTCTAAAGACAATGTAGTTATTAAGTTTAATGAACCATATGTGGAAGCTTACTCAGAACAAGCTGCTTTTATTATGACTGATCTTTTACAAGAAGTAACGAAACCAGCTAACACTTCTTATTGGTCAAATGGTACAGCTTATTCACAAATAAATATTCAAGATAGAGCAATGCCAGTTGCTGGTAAAACAGGTACTACAAGTGATTTTTGGGATAAATGGTTTGTAGGATATACACCACACTATACTGCAGCAGTTTGGTATGGATATGATAATATTATTGCACCAATTGAAATAACTAAACCTGAGAGAAATCAAGCGTTAATAATATGGAATGCAGTTATGAATAAAGTTCATGAAGGTAAAGAACCAATAGCCTTTAGTAAACCAACTACTGGTATTGTAGAACGTACTATATGTATCTACTCTGGACAAATTGCTACTGACTTATGTTCGTTAGACCCTAGAGTTGGGTCAATGCCTGGTGTTATTACTGAATATTTTATTGAAGGTACTGAACCATCATATTTTGATGTATGCCAAGTTCATCAAATTATTCCTCAATGTCCATATTCACAAGATTTGTATGGTAGAAATTTATTGGCAAATGCTGAATGTCCTGAAGATGAAATTATTTTTAAAGTAGGAATTGTACGCCCTATTCCATATATTCCTATGGATCCAGAAGATCCCCTTGTAAGAGATATGGAATTTGAAATTCCAGTAGGTGAATTTTGTACTGTGCATGGAATACAACCTGAAACAATAACTGATATTATTAATAATGATGATAGTGAACCTGTGCCATCTGAAGATAACAACAATTAAGAGTGAGAAATCACTCTTTTTTTTATCTAATTTGACCATTTCCCATAACAATATATTTATATGATGTAAGCTCTCTAAGGCCCATAGGTCCTCTTGCATGTAACATTTGAGTACTTATGCCAATTTCCGCGCCAAAGCCAAACTCGCTGCCATCAGTGAACCTAGTTGAGGCATTAACATATACAGTGGCTGCATCAACTTTTTTTGTAAATAGTGAAGCAGCTTCTTTGTTTTCTGTAATTATTGATTCTGAATGTTTTGAGTTATATTTATTAATGTGATTAATTGCATCTTTAACATCACCTACAACTTTACAAGCTATAATTAAATCTAAATACTCTGTGTACCAATCTTGTTCTATTGCATCAATTACTTGTGGTATGATTTTTTTAGTAGCTTTACAACCTCTAATTTCTACTTGATGAGCTTTTAAAGCTTCATATATCTTAGGTAAAAACTCAAACGCAATTGATTCATTTATCAAAATAGTCTCGGTTGCATTACACACTGCTGGTCGCTGTGTTTTTCCATTAATAATAATATCAATTGCCTGTTTCTGATTTGCGAATTCATCTACATATACATGACAATTACCAACACCTGTTTCTATAACAGGAACAGTTGCATTTTTTATTACTGCATCAATTAAACTAGCTCCACCTCTTGGGATTAGCAAATCAATATACTCATTACATGTCATCATATCTTTTGCAACTTCCCTCGATGTATCTTTTACTAATTGAATACAACCTTCTAAAAAGCCTAATGAATCAAGTGCCTTGTTAAGTACAGATACAATTGCTTTATTTGAATTAATGGCTTCACTTCCGCCACGTAAAATAACCACATTTCCTGTCTTTAAACATAACCCTGTGGCATCTGATGTTACATTAGGGCGTGCTTCATAAATGATACCTATGACTCCAATAGGAACACTAACTTTTGTAATTACTAATCCATTTGGTCTATTAATAGTTTCAAGTATATTTCCAATAGGATCACTAAGAATAGCTATTCCTCGTAATCCATCAGCCATTTGTTTAATTCTATCTTCAGTTAGAATCATTCTATCAATCAATGCACTAGTAGCATTTTTATCTTTCATACTAGTAACATCTAGTTGATTTTTTAAAAGAATATATGATGTATTTGTTATTAGGTAATCAGCCATTGTTTGTAGCGCCTGATTTTTTTTATCAGATGTTAGATTTTGCAAAAAATACTTTGCTTTATGTGCTTTTTTTCCTAAATCAGTAATTTTCATTTTCTTATCCTTTTTTAAACCAGGTGCCTACATCTCTTCCTTCAGTAATATCTAAAAGATTATTCATATTATTACCATTTGCTATCACTACTTCAATTTTATTAGCTGTAGCAATTTTTGCAGCAATTAGTTTTGTATGCATACCCCCAGTTCCCATTTTTGAAGAACTGTTTCCTATATATTTATGATGTTTTTCATCAATTTTTTCAATAACTTTTATTACAGTTGCATTATCATTAGTACGAGGGTCACCATCATAGAAACCATCAATATCAGATAATAAGATTAGCAACTCAGACTTTGTTATGGAAGCAACAATAGCAGAAAGTGTATCATTATCTCCAAAAGCTAATTTATCAATATTATCTATTTCATCAGTTGAAATAGCATCATTTTCATTTACAATTGGAAGTATTGATTTTTCAAGTAAACTATTTATTGTATTTACAGCATTTTTTTTAGTTATTTCATTATCAGTAATAGTCCTTGTTAATAGAATCTGTCCCACAACTATTCCATATTCAGAAAATAACTTAGAATAAATATGCATTAACTCACATTGTCCAACAGAAGCAATTGCTTGTTTTTCTGTAATTGCTTCAGGTTTTTTCTCAAGGTTAAGCTTGCCCATACCAACTCCAATGGCACCTGATGTGACTAGAATAACTTGTTTACCCTTATTCATCAAATCAGCTACTTTTCTTATTAGTTGCTCCATTAGCCCTAGATTGATTTTCCCATTATCATAGGTAAGTGTTGATGTTCCCACTTTTATAACAATTCTATTTAATTCTTTTAATTTCTTTCTCATTTTTTCCTCTTTATAAATCTTTTTGCTATTATATCATACCAGTTCAATTTCGCCTATTACACCTAGTTGATCACCCATAATAGCTAAAACTCCAATAATACCATCAATATTATATGCTTTTTCAATGGCCAGAATAATATCTTCTTTAGTTTTAATCATATTACAAGTAGCTGTAGCAACTGCATCTGCTAACGCTGTATCTTTTGATAGTACTACAACAGCATCTGCTTTTCCAAAGCTAAGAGAATGACCAACTGTACCACTTGAGGTACATACACCAATAGGATAGTCTTCTTTTTTTATTTTTATGGTTATCTTACCAGTTAAAGGTGAATCACCTGCATATATTCCAATTGTTCGCTCAGTTGTTGATTGTAAATAGATATCGCCACCATTTTCAATAATTACATTTTTACAATACTTTACTAGACTTTTCCCAACATATTCTGCAATCGCTCCTGCAACAGAGGCAAATGGACCAACATTGGCTATTTGTCCCGCTTTTAGCATTTGAGTAATAAGAGGTTCATTTACTGATCCATCTTTTAAAGGAATTAGTGATGATTGAAACATCTTGTTTTTACTACTATAATCGCTAATTATCTTTCTCGCTTTAATAATTGCACCATAAGCTTGTTTTTCAAGATTATGGTCACAACTAATTGACAAGTCAGTTTCACCTACACACACAGAAAAAGTATATAAGTCATTATTCAATAATTCCCGGTAAAATCTCTTTTCATACATAATAATATAAAAGCGACCATTGCTGGTCGCTTATCCTTACAGTTCTACATCAATAACTCCAATTGGACATGCCTTGATGCATAGTTCACAAACCAAACATTTTTCTTTATCAAATTGTAATTCATCTTGTTTATTCATGGTTAATGCACCTGACGGACATACTGCAGTACAAGCACCACAATCAATACATTCGTCTTCATCTCTTATAATAAACTTATTATATTTTTTATAAACAATACCTACTTCATTTAAATAATTTAAAGCATCTTTAACATTTTTATTTTCGCCACTAATTTCAGTAATCAAATTACCTTCACTTCCATAATTTATATCTGCATGAAGAATGTTAAACATAACATCAAACTTTTTAACAAGTTCATAGGTAATAGGCCTAGATAACTGATCTTTAGAATAATAAATTTTAATCTTTTCTTTTGTCATATTATTTTATCTCCCTTATCTCAAGTTTATGGACTTTATCTTCTCTAGGAAGTGGTGTTACAGCTTCTGATAAAGTAAAATTAGAATGTTGTATCCAGTCTTTTAATGTATTTGCAATTTCTCTTGCTCGAGGTAGACTAGATAATGGAGCTGTTAAGACTTGTTTGCCTTTAAATTCAACAGACCCACTTCGTAGTTGCTCATAGTTATATGAAACATCATAAGTTTCATTACCACTTTTATCTACCAAAGTAGTATAAATATCTTTATTAGAAATCGTTGTATATTTTAACATTTCTTCATCAATAATTGGAATTGGAATACCAATACCCACAAAGAGACTGACACCATAATTATGATAGCTTGCTCCTTTTACATACCTAGTACTCATATCTTTTAAATCACCAGTAACCGCAATGGTTCCTGCAAGACTTGTTGGCACACCATTCTCTCCACGTTTTTGTGAAGGATTATGCTGTGTTCCCTGCCAGGAAACATATCCAACTGCACCACCTAAGAAAATTTTTGTTCCCACACCTATGGTTCTGTAATAAGGATCATTTAATAATGGACTTAATTCTCCAGCTGTTGCATAAGTAATATTTCCATATTTAGGTAACAAAGTACCCATGTAAGTATAAATTGTTTTATCTGTTGAGTTAGTTGCTGCTGGATAGTTTTGATATGCATTTCTAGGATTATACATATATGCTTGATTAACATTAAATTTATTAATTGTAGTTAAAATTTCTTTTCTAGGATAACAGTCAGTTCCATGACTTTTTGCATAAAGTTTTATATCTTTACCTGCAATAAAATCTTCAATTACATGGCCTCCACCATATTTCATACCTTCAGAACTAGATAATTCAGCAGCACCAATAAATATATCAACGGCTGCTAACCCAGCATATGCAGGTACATCATTTAATGTAACATTTTGCATTTTTATTGGAGGGTTAGAATGACCTGTATTAATAAAAGCACCAGAAGAGCACATAGGTCCAAAAGTTCCAGTAGTTACAACATCAATTTCTTCAGATGCTTTTTTAAGTCCTTTTTCTTTAACAATTGAAATAACTTCTTCAGCAGTTACGACAACGGCTTTTCCTTTTTTAATTTTCTCATTAATCTCTGCAATGGTTTTCATAGATTATTCTCTTCTCTTTTTATAACATTATATGCAATTAGTAAGGCTTTGTAAATGTAATAAACTAATAAATATCTGTATTTTTATGTTGCTTTTTATATAAAAGAACTAACAATAGCCACAACACCTGAAATTAGCAGAATAAAAAGAACAATCTTTTTAAATAGTTTTTCATCTACTTTATGAGATAAATAATCACCAAGGAGTACTCCAACTAAAGAGGCTGGTATAAAATATAATGCTTTTGTCATTAAATCAGGTGTTACCATTTGATTAATAAATAAACTAGCAATAGCAAAAATGCCTGTGAAAGCAAAAAACAAAGTTAGATTGCCACGAAATTCATGTTTTTCATGTTGTTGGTTTTGCAAAAAGAAAACAACTGGTGGGCCACCCATTGATAATAATCCTGTAAAAAAACCACTTGTAATACCAGCAATACTGTATGAAAAGTGATTTTCTTTGATCTTTAATTTCAATCCTGAGCCAAGCATAATAGCACTTAGAACAACCATTATGCCCATACCAATTTTAAGTTCTGTTACTGGGGCTATTGATAGTAATTTAACACCTGTTAAAATCCCAATAATTCCCATAACAATCATTACCCAAATTTGTTTAAAATTACTGTATTTAATAGTCTTTATAAGTAAGAATGTAGTAGATAGAATACCTGATAAAATCATAATCACAATAACTTCATTAGTAGGGATAAATAACGAAAGAATTGGTGTTGCCACCAATGCTTTCCCAAATCCTGTAACACCTTGAATGGCATTTGCAAATATGATAACTACTATTCCTATTACTATAACAAAATCCATCTATTTCCTTTATAACCTTTGTTTATGAATGGATACTAGCTTTGTTAACTTCCCCTTGCTCTTTTGGTATAAGCATTTGGTCAACCTTTAAAGCTTGTATCTTTTTAACTAATGCAACTTCTAGTACTTCATCAAGATGAGACACTGGAATAACTTGTAAATGATTCATAACAGTTTCAGGAACATCTCGCAAATCTTTTTTATTCTCATATGGAATTAGCACTGTACTCATTCCAGCTCGTCTAGCTGCTGTTAATTTTTCTTTTAATCCACCAATTGGAAGTATACGTCCACGTAAAGTAATCTCACCTGTCATGGCCACATCCTTTTTAACTGGTATTAAAGTTAATGCTGAAATAATTGCTGTTGCTAAAGTAATTCCAGCAGATGGGCCATCTTTAGGAACGGCTCCTTCTGGAATATGAATATGAATATCCTTAGTTTTATAAAAATCTTTTTCAATACCTAGTTTATTGGTTTTTGAACGAATATATCCTAAAGCAGCTTTAGCAGATTCTTTCATGACATCACCTAATTGACCTGTTAGTTCAAAATTACCACTACCTGGCATAACATTAACTTCTATTGATAAGGTATCCCCTCCAACATAAGTCCATGCCAATCCTCTAACAATTCCTACTTCATCTTGGTCAAATGCCAATTCATAACTATATTTGATAGGTCCTAGATATTCTGCTAAATTTCTTATACCAATGGTAATACTCTTTTTATTTTTTTCTAATAGATTAGTTGCAACTTTTCTACAAAGAGATGCAATTTCACGTTCTAAACTTCTAACACCTGACTCTCTGGTATATCCTTGTATTACGTTTATAAGAGCGTCATCTGTAATTTTCATTACTGATTTTTTTAGTCCATGTTTTTTATATTGTTTTGGAATAAGATGATTTTTTGCAATATGGATTTTTTCTTCTCCTGTATATCCTGACACCTCAATTATTTCCATACGGTCTAGTAATGCACGTGGTATAGTATCAGTTGTATTAGCCGTTGTAATAAACATTACTTGGCTTAAATCAATGGACACCTCTAAGTAATGGTCTCTAAAAGAATTATTTTGTTCAGAATCTAATACTTCAAGCATAGCAGAAGCTGGGTCTCCTCTAAAATCATTTCCCATTTTATCTACTTCGTCAAATAAGAGTAGTGGATTCATGGAACCTGCTTGTTTCATAGCTTTTGCAATTCTTCCTGGCATTGAGCCAATATATGTTCGTCTGTGTCCTCTAATTTCTGCTTCATCTCTGACGCCACCTAAAGACATCCTAACATAATTACGGTTAATGGCTTCTGCAATAGATTTAACAATTGATGTTTTTCCTACTCCTGGAGGACCTACTAAACAAATGATTGGAGCATTAAATCCATTAGACATTTTCCTGGCTGCCATGTATTCAATAATTCTCTCTTTTACTTGTTTTAATCCATAGTGATCACGCTCTAATACTTCTCTAGCATTAGCTAATTGTAATTTTTCATCAGTGTTTTTGTCCCAAGGCATATCTAATAACCACTCAATATATGTTCGGAGTACAGAAGATTCAGCAGAAATAGGGCTCATCTTTTTCAATCTGCCAATTTCATGGTTCAATTTTTCTTTAACCTCTTCTGGAAAAACTCGGTCTTTCATCTGTTGTTGATATTCTCCAACTTCATCATTCATCTCAGATGATTCACCTAATTCTTCTTTAATTACTTTTAATTGCTCTTTTAGATAATACTTTTTTTGCATCTCATCAATCTGGCCTTTTACCTTACTTGAAATATCTTTTTCGAGCTGAAGAATTTGAATTTCTTCAATAATAATAGGTAATAATTTAGTAATTCTTTTAACTGGATTAATTTCTTCTAAAAGTAATTGTTTTTGCTGTAATTTTAAATTCATTGAACCAACAATTAAATCAGCTAATTTAGATGTTTTCTGTGTTGAAATTATTGAAAAAATAGTTTCAGGAGAAATCCGTCCAGCCAACGCTGCGTACTCTTCAAAAGATTCAATAGCTTGCCTTCTAAGAGCTTCTTCTCGTTTCTTTTCTCTCTTACTTTCTGGTTCTTCTAATACTTCAACAAGTGCTTCCATGTATGGATGCTTTAAAGTATGTTCAATAACTCTTCCTCTAGATACTCCTTCAACTAAGACTCTAATTGTCTTTCCTGGTAGTCTCAATAATTGTTTCACTTTTGAAATTGTGCCAATTTGATAGATATCGTTAATATCTGGTGATTCAAGAAGCGTGCTTTTTTGTGTAGTTAGAAAAATTAATTGGTCTTTTTTCATAGCCTTTTCAAGTGCTTGAACAGACTTTTCTCTTCCCACATCAAAATGAATCACCATATTTGGTAAAATAGTTAGCCCTCTTAATGGAATCAGTGGATATTTTTTATGCTTCAAGTTGTTTACTCCTACTCTTTGTTTGTTTTATTATTATATACTATGTAAAAACATTTTAGAATGTTTTTACATAGTCTTATATTATTATACCCATTTTTTTATTGTTTTAGTAAATAGAATATTATTACTTATCAGTTTTAATTTTAACTTTTAACTCACTTATTTTCTTTTCTAATTCTTTAGCTTCATTAACAAAATTCATTGCCATAGATGGTTTATATCCATACCTAACTCTACGATATTCGTTTGTAAACTTAGTAAACTGTTGTTCATTCATTTCTAATCCACCTTTATTTTCTGCAATTGCATCTAATATTTGAATAGGTGTATCACTACTATTAAAGTCAACATGTTGTATGTGTAATCTCTCTAAAGCAAATCCATATAAATAACGTAATTTTTCTTGATCATTACTTAAAGCCTCTAACCCTTTTAGTGTGTATAAATATTTTCTTTCGCGTTTTTGTGTTTCACGTATCTTTTCATCTTTTATGATTTCGTTTTCTTCTTCATATTCCTTGGTTTTTATTTTTACTTCTTTTGTTTTCCTATTACCTGTTCCAGTCATATTATCAACTAGTTTTTTAATCATTCTAACAATTGCTCTAATTCCCATAAATAACAAAATGCCTATTCCCACTAGGAAAATAATGAAAACAATAATTATTATAATTTTTGTCAGAAGCGATTGTTCAACTTGTGCATCTGAAAAGAAATTTCCAAGTTCTTCTGTACCCTCTATTTGAGGCACATCAGTAATAACCAATAAATTTTCTGTTAAGCTTGCTAGAAAATTAAAGAGAAGGACAAGCATGGCTCCAATAAATTCATAACTAAACTCAATCATTTTACGAAAATTAAAGAAAACTAAGAACAGACCAAAGAATCCTGTTAGTAACAAATCATTAAATACTCTAATATTTTTAGAATTATCTACATTTACAGAGTTTCTAAAAAAGATGATTTTATTTAATCGTAGTCGATTAACAAATAATAAATATGAATATAAATATACTGAACCAAATACCCAGACAAAGGTAATAAATAAATCACTTCCAACAGCATAATAAGCATAAGCAAATGATAATGCTATTGGTACAACTCCTGTATTTAACATTTGTTGTGAAAGAATAGTTTGATAATCAAAAATACCAGCGGCTAGTCCCATCAGATATGCAAATCCTAAAAATATGGTGCTAACAACGGCCATTGCCATTGACGTTTGTAAACCAATAAAAAATGCTACAACCATGGCAATTGGAGTTAGTAAATAGATTTTTTGTGAGAATACAGTAGCTTTATCAAGATAGTTATAGGTAAGAACATCTTTTCCTTTTCTCTCAAAAAGCATACTAGCTATTACCCCTGAAATAATACCTGCTAGAATAAATACAAAAACTAAAATGCTCTGCACTATAATAGAAAGATTTTCATTCGCTAAATGTAGGGCACAAATAGTAATGGCTGTTAAACTTCCTGTGATACCTATAAGGGGAATAACTTTTCTAGTAAAATATTTCTTAAATAATTCCATATTATAATTCTCTTCTCATAAAAAATACTTCCATGTCTTTTGGTAATATTGTTTTCTTATCATCTGTATTAAGAACTAAGAATTTAACTGTATTGCCTCTTCTTGAAATTCGCCTAGCAATATCAACCATTTCTTGATTAAAATATGCTGTTACAATAAACACTTGAGTATCCCTAATTTCTTCTTCTATTCTTTCTAAATATATTTCAAAATTACGTATATTTTTTAACACAAGTTTTGCTAATATTCCGAGCAATTCCATAAAATGTTCTTGACCAGACCCTTGTTTTGTAAAAATCATATTTTTAGAATCTTCTTTAATAAATCCATTACTACCAAATCTAAGAGGCATTCCTTCGCTAAGCCCTCTGCTAAGAATCGTAGAAATAGCTTTAATTCCAAACTCAATTACTTCTCGGTTTTTTACAAAATTAAATTCATTGTAATCTGATTGAATATTAAGTAAAGCTGTTATCCCAATTTTTGATGTAAAATCATTATCCTTAACCATTAATGTATTATGTTTAGCTGTTGCTTTCCAATTGATTTTGTTTACAGCATCACCTGGCACATATTCCCTTGTTCCCTTTACTATAAATGGGTCATCTAAAATAAATCGTCTAACAATAGCTTCTCCCATTAAATCCTTTGAGGAAAAAAACATTTCACTAATGTTTAATATACCAGGGTAAACTGTTAATGTTGTATTAATTGGAACAGCTTGTGACTCAGATACAAGTCCTAATAAATCACCACAAGTTACTGTTGCATTATCAATTTCAAAAACACCTCTTCTAGTACATTTCATATACCAGCGTCTTTTTGTTTTTTGATAACCTCGCAACATAAATCCACTGGTTACTAATCGTCTCTCATCAATGATTGTAGAACTCGCATCAGCAAATTCTAAATACTTTGATGCATGTATATCAGCTTTAATCCAAGGCATAGCCATTGGTTTTCGATTATAAATCATTTCATCTACAAACATATCATCACCTTCAAAGGCTTCTGTTTTACTAAATGATAATGTATACTCGACTCTTTTTAACAGTAATTTTTTATAGAATAGTAACTCAATCAGGAAAAATGACATGACCAAGGTTACTATAATAAGCAGTTCCATTACTGATCTCCTTTAACCTTTTCTGTTGGGGTTTCAACTGTGGCCAAAATTTCTTCAATAACAGCCAATGTTCCACTAGTACCTGTAGACATTGAATATCCTTTTAACATCACTCTGTGAGCCATAACAGCTGAACAGACAGTTTTTACATCTGTAGGTGTAACAAAATCTCTTCCTGTAATAGCAGCATAAGCTCTAGCTGCTTTCATTAATGCTAATGCACCCCTAGGACTTAATCCTAATGATAGTTTTGAATTGTTTCTACTTTCTTCAACTAAATTAATAATATACTCTTTAATTACATCACTAACTTTTACATCGGATAGTGCTTGTTGTATTTCAACGATATCTTTAGCTGTAACTACACTACTTAGTGTATCAAGTGGTTGTTCACTCTCAAAACGATTAAGAATTGTTAAACTCTCATCATGTTTTGGATAACCTATACTTAATCTAACAAAAAATCTATCCATTTGTGCTTCAGGTAGTGGAAAAGTTCCTTGTGTTTCCAAAGGATTCTGAGTTGCAATTACAAAAAATGGGCCAGCTAATTTTCTAGTTTCCCCTTCTACTGTAATTTGTTGTTCTTCCATACACTCTAGTAAAGCTGATTGTGTTCGTGGAGTAGCTCTGTTTATTTCGTCAGCTAAAACTATATTTGTAAATAGCGGACCTTTTCTAAAGAAAAAATCATTTTCTTTTTGATTATATATACTAAGTCCTGTTAAATCAGAAGGCAATAAATCAGGTGTAAATTGAATTCTTTTAAAATCACAATTAATTGTTCTTGCTAATGATTTTGCTAAAACTGTTTTACCAAGTCCTGGTACATCTTCAAGTAATACATGTCCTTGGCAGAATAATGCAACCATAACTAAATCAATTACATCTTCCTTTCCAACAATAACTTTTGATATATTAGTTCTAATACTATCAGCTAATTTTTTCATATCTGTAACATTCATGATGAAATCTCCCCTTAATTTTTTTAACGCAAATACTATTATATCGTATTTATACTATTAATTTCATAGAATAAATTAATATTTTTTGACTTTTCTTTCCTTTAATTGATTAATCCTTTGGCAATTATATAAGCTTGCTCAGTATTAATTGTATAATCAGGTATAGCTAAGTATTGTAAATATCCTGATATATAACTTTCAAAATCATCAAATCCAACTAATAATATACCTGCAGCTATTCGTTTTCCATAATAATCATTTTCCCAAATAATTCGTTCGTCAGATTCATTTATCCCTAATTCGCCAAAGTGCACTGATAAATCTTCTAAAGCACCATCATTTGCTAAAAAAGTTAATGAACTTTTATCAGTAAAAATCAGATCTCCTTCTCCACCTTGTAAAGTGGTTGCTAATTTATACATATTAGCCTCACCAAATTCTCCACTTGCTGAATATCCAATATTAATTGGAATAACTCGCACAAACTCAATTTCATATGTGGTTTCAAAGTAGTCTTCAATTGCAATAGGATCATCTACAACTGCGCTTCCTATCATTAGAACTCCCACATCTGGTTTTGGGTTAACTATGAAAATAGAAATAAAAATTATTGAAAATGTAATTAGTGCAATTCCTCCAAAAATTAAATGACGAGTATAATGATAGAAGAAGTTTTCTATCTTTTTCTTATTTAATCCTTTTTCATAATAATCTTGCTCATTTTCGATATCTCCCCAATTAACACCCATTAAAAGATCAAATGCTTCTGTTAAGAGTTTTTCATCATAAGACTTATCAAATTTAGTTAACCTCATAAAATTTTCATATTTCTTTTTAATGTGGTCTTTTGAAGCCCCCTGTTCTAATTCAAGAATTTCATAAGCACGTTGTTTTGTCATATTAATACTCCTATTGCCCACGGAACAAATCCTCCTGGTGTTTCTTTCATCAATAAATAGACAAAAAAAGCAAGTAGCACTATTGCAATAATAAGGATTATGATTTTTTTTCCATTATAATACCAGAAATTTTCCAGCCATTTTTTCCATTCTTTTTTATTTTCATCCATATCTTCACCTATCAAAATATACTTAGCATAACACTAAGTATATTTTACCAAAAATTCTTTACTATATGGAAAATAATTATCATTTATTCAATTAGTAGGCTAAAATGTCACTTTTCACCCTAGCAATGACTTTTTTAATATCTATTTCATCCATATCTCCTGTTTTTCTAATTTTATATTCAACAATTCCTTCACTAGCTTTTTTCCCCACAGTAATACGTAGTGGAATACCAATTAACTCTGCATCGTTAAATTTAACACCTGGACGTTCTTTACGATCATCAAATAGCACTTCAATTCCTTCGTCTTGTAAAGAATTATATAATTGTTCGGCCATTGAAGCCTGTATTTCATTTGATATATTGATAGGTATAATAATTACTTGGTAAGGAGTAACTGCCATTGGCCAAATAATTCCAGACTCATCATTGTTTTGTTCAATAATAGAAGCCATAGTTCGCCCTACACCAATTCCATAACAACCCATCAACATTGTTTGTGATCTACCATTTTGATCTAAATAAGTACAATCTAGTGCTTTAGTATATTTGTCACCTAATTTAAAGATATGACCAACTTCAATACCCCTTGCAATACTAATTTCATTCTTACATTTTGGGCAATGATCTCCTAAGGTAATAGTTCTAATATCTACAAATTCTAAATTTTTAGTATCCCTATCAATATTAACATTATTATAATGATATCCTGTATTATTTGCACCTGTTATAAAGTTAACCATTCCTTTAACTTCTAAATCAGCAACAATTTTAATAGATAATCCAATTGGTCCTGCAAATCCTACTTTAGCATTTGTAACTTTATATACAGTCTCATCATCAGCCATTTCTAACTCATTACAACCTAAATAATTTTGCAATTTAGTTTCATTTAACTCTCTATCCCCTCGAACTATAGCTGCTATTATCACATCATCAGCTTTATAAATAAGAGTTTTAGCAAAGTTTGTAGCTTCACAATTAAAAAACTCACATAACTGTTCAATGGTTTTTACATTAGGAGTTTTGACTTCTTCCATAGATAATAATTCTTTATCATTATTGAAAACAGGTTCTAAACATTCAGCTTTTTCATCATTGGCTGCATAACCACAACTCTCACAATAAGCAATTTGTGCTTCACCAATTTCGCTTTTAACCATAAATTCCTGTGAACCAGAGCCTCCCATTGCACCACTATCTGCTTCAACAACTGTATAATCTAATTTACATCTATCAAATATTTTACTATAAGCACGATACATTGCCTGATATGATTCATCTAGTCCTGCTTCATCTTTATCAAAGCTATATGCATCTTTCATAACAAATTCTCTACATCTCATCACTCCAAAGCGTGGACGTCTTTCATCACGGTATTTAGTTTGAATCTGATACAATGTCATTGGAAGATTCTTATATGATTTTACTCCGCTTTTCACAGTTTGTGTAAAAATCTCTTCATGTGTTGGCCCTAAACAAAAGTCTCTATTTCCTCTGTCTTTTAAGCGAAACATTTCAGGTCCAAAAATATCCCATCTACCTGTTTCTTTATATGATTCAGCTGGAATTAATGCACTCATAACTAATTCTTGTGCATTTTCTCTGTCCATCTCTTCTCTTATAATCTGCTCAATTTTCTTAAAAGTTCTAAATCCAAGGGGTAAATAAGCATACACCCCTGAAGCAATTCTTCTCATTAATCCTGCTCGTAACATCAACTTATGACTATTGATTTCTGCCTCTGCTGGCACTTCCCTTAGTGTGGGAATCAGCATTTTACTCATTCTCATATCGTTTCCTCCAAATAAAAAACGTCCTATGTATATTATACATGGGACGAATTATAATTAATCCGCGGTACCACCCAAATTGGTTAAACCCTCTTATTTGCACTGGTATCGTAGTGCTTACGTGTTTTAAAAAAGTTGGGATGAAAGGTATATACAGTATAAAACTTTCACCATATGTTTTACTCTCTAAACCTGTTTTAACTTTCTTGTTCTTTTTTATAAAAACATTGTACTGAATATATTATATTTATTAATAAATGTCAACTACACCTTACTTATGATAGTGTAAAATGGTTTTGGGATTCACATAGAAAGAGAAATCCCATATAATTAATTAAATAAATCAGCAAACCCATAAAATCAACAATTGGAGGACTTCTCTTATGGCCATTTTATCATATAATT
>JAUUZE010000076.1 GCA_030590175.1 Clostridia bacterium | reverse complement strand
CTAACATAAGTCCTTCAACTTGCTCTTCTAAGGCCACTGTTACATCAAATGTTGTTACACCACCTTGGCTTTGACCAACAAGAGAGATATTTGTTACTTTTGCAAGTACTGGTATTTTTGAAGTACTACCTAAAGCGTCAATTACTACAGTTGCATCCATTCCAATTTTTACTCTTGCAATATCTAGTTCATCAATTGATATTGTTATTTCTGGTGCATCCATTGATATAAGTGTAAATAATGTTGTGTTTGTAGTTATCATATCTCCAATAGATACATTAATATTTGTTATTACACCATTGTAATCAGCTTTTATTTGTAGTTCGTCATATTCATCTTGTAAGTCATCTATTGATTGTTGTATGCTTTCTATATTTTCTTCATAATCGCTTATAAGAGCGTTTTTACTATCTACTTGGTCATTATATGAATCTATTTGATTATTATTTGTTTCAATTTGATCGTTTATTGAATCTATTTGATTATTTAATAGTTCAATTTTATCATCAACATAGGAAGAGTCTAATATTGCTAGCACTTCACCTTCATAAACAGATTTCTTCAAAGTAAGGTTAAGTGATAATATTTCACCTTGTAAATTAGAAACTACATTTTCGCTGATTGCATAATATGGAACTTTATCAGCAACTGAACTGTAACTAATATTGTCTACTGTAATAGTAGCTCTAACTTTGTCTCCTGTTGGTATTCCTGAGTCCATAGTAAATTGTAACACTACATCAACAAGTTCTTTGCCAAATGCATCTTTATATGTAAAATCAGCATAGGAGATTAGAACGCTATCAAATTTAGTATTTTTATAGTAAACATAATTTGATTGAATGTCACCTTCTAGGATATTTGCACTTATTGCAAGTTCAACTTCATATACGTTTGTATTAGAAATTGTTGCTAAAATCGTACCACTATTTACAACATCGCCTTCATCAACACGTACGTTAAATACAATACCTGATATTGGCGAATAAATTGTTAAATCAGCTTTACTATCAATATGATTGTTAATTTCACTTTGTAAATCTGTGATATCATCTTGTTTTTCATTTATACTTTCATAAATATCAGAAATGCTTTCTTTTAAATCTAAAATATCATCATTAACTGTATCTATGTTCTCATATGTGTTTTCAATTTGACTTTCATAGTTTTCTACAACCTCGTCTAGATCAGAGGTGCTTAGCGATGCTAATAAATCGCCTTCGTTTACAAAACCACCATCACTAACATTTAATGTTACTAATTCTCCAGATGTAGCTATTCTATAATTATTTGTTTCACTAGCCTCTAGAGGACCTGATGCTGAGATTGTTTGTCCTACATCTCCAAGAAGTACAGTAGCTGTCCTTTTTGTTAAGGTAGTACCACCATCTACAGTTTGGTTATCATCACTAGATATAAATTTATAACCTATAAATCCTATAACCGCTAAAAGAACAACAACAATTGTCCATGTAATAATTTTCTTAAATCTCTTCTTTTTCAAAATCATTCTCCTCCATCTATAGTTATTTAACCTTATTATCTAGCACGAACCTTAAATAAACCTTAAGAAATTTTTTTATTATTATAAAAGTGATATAATGGAAAAAACAAGGGAGATAAAACATGAGATTGTTACTTATTGAAGATGAAGTTAACATAGCTGATGCTTTAGCACACATTTTAAAAAAGCATAAATATGAAGTTGATGTATTTTATGATGGAGAAGATGGTCTTGATAATGCTTTACTAGGTATTTATGATGTAATCATATTAGACAGAATGTTACCATCATTAAATGGAGTGGACGTTTTAAAAGGAATTAGAAAAGAGGGAATAAAAACCCCTATAATATTTCTAACCGCAATGGATGGGGTTACAGATAGAGTTGAAGGCTTAGATCACGGAGCAGATGATTACTTAGTAAAACCTTTTTCAACAGAAGAACTTCTAGCAAGAATAAGAGCTCTGTTAAGAAGAAAAGAAAATGATATTCATGAGATTGATGTTATTACCATTGGTAATGTTGAATTCACACCATCTTCATTATCGGTTAAAATAAATGATTTACAAAACAAACTAACGTTTAAAGAAGGACAACTACTTGAATATTTAATTTCAAATAAAGGATTTGTAATGTCTAAAGATAAAATATTTGATAAGGTTTGGGGCTTTAATTCTGAATCTGATTTAACAATTGTGGAAATCTATATACATAACATTAGGAAAAAAGTGGCAATTAAAGGCTCTAATATCTCAATTGAAACCATAAGAGGATTAGGTTATAGACTGAAAGAGGAAAAGTAATTTGTTTAAAAAACTTCGAATAAAATTAACATTAATTAATATGGGAATTGTTATGGCTATTTTATTAGTAGTATTTGCTTTTGTATATTTTTCCATGAGAACTACATTTACAAGGCAGGTAACAAATATTAAAAAAGCAATTGAAAGTGGTACTACTTTCAAACCTTATGAGGAAGCTTCTGGGCCTAAAGGAATGTCTCAAGTTGATGGTACACAAAAAGTTTTAGGAGGAATACTAATAATTATAGAAGCTGACGAAACAGGTTTGATTGAAGATGACAAAACCTATCTCAATACAATATCTATAGAAGATAAAGGGATTTTATATGAACTTGTAAAAAATAATGATAAAGATATGAAATATGTTCAACTAGGAGAAAAGTACTTTATTTCCTTTTTTGTTATAACAGAAACAACAAAGTATTATTTTGTAGAAGCTACTCAGGAGAGAGAAATTATCACATCTATTATACGGGAGTTAATTTTCATTTTTCTTGGTGCAATTATTTTAGTTATACTTGGAAATCTAATAATGACTAAAAAAGCGCTTGAACCTATTAAAAAATCATGGGAAAAACAAAAGCGATTTGTAGGTGATGCCTCACATGAACTTAGAACGCCAATAAGTGCCATAAAAACTAACATGGAAATTGTTTCTGAAGATGATTATAAAACAGTTGGTGAACATAAAAAATGGATTAATAATATTAATCAAGAAACAAATAGAATGAGTGATTTAGTTAATAAGTTGTTATTTTTATCAAGAAAAGATAGTGAAGATAATACGATTATATATGAGGTAATTAACCTAGCAGAAGAGATTGAGATTATATTAAAAGAATTTGAAGTGAAATTTAGAAATAAAAATATAACTTTTGAATCATCACTAATGAATACTTTTATAAAAGGAGATAAAACAGATATACATCAATTAATATCATCACTACTGGATAATGCACTTAAATATACAGAAAGTGGTAACGTGAAAATAAAAGTATATGAAGACTCTTTTTATTCAGTATTGGAAATATCAGATACAGGAATAGGAGTTAGTGAGGAAGAAAAACATAAAATATTTGAACGATTCTATAGGGTGGATAGGGCACGAAGTAGTGTAAAAAAAGGGTATGGGCTAGGACTATCTATTGTGAAAAGTATTGTAGAAGAATATAACGGTAAAATCGAATTAAATTCTAAGTTAGATGAAGGCAGTACATTTGTAATAAAAATACCAACTATGGAGCACAAGGAGAAATAAGTTGGGCAAGAAAAAATTGACACTGTTTCAAGGCGGCATTATTTTTTCTGTAACAGAGATATTGTTTTTAGTTGTTCATTTTTTTGATATATTTGATAATTATTATGTTAATGGGATTATAGTTGAAGTATGTATTATTTTGTTACCTGCCATAGGGTTTGTTGTATTTTTTAAAAAAGATATTAAAGAAAATTTTAGAATAAAAAAAGTAAAATGGACTCATTCGCTAATTATTATTGTAACAATGTGGTTTATGCTTCCTGTTAGCTTATCGCTAAGTTTTATCAGTGCTATTACAGTTCATTTTATTTTTCATAAAAATATATTACCAGATATTCCTATTCCAGGAGATATTCCATCACTATTATTAAGTATAATAGTCATTGGTTTATTTGCGGCTATATGTGAAGAAGCGTTATTTCGTGGAGCCCTATGGTCATCTGTTGAAAAAATAGGATTAAGAAAAAGCATGGTACTAATTTCTATTGTTTTTACCTTATTCCATTTTAACTTTGAAAAAATTGTGGGAGTATTTGTTTTATCGCTGGTAATTTGTTATATCGTATATAGGACTAATTCAATCGCTGCAGGGATTTTAGCTCATTTTATTAATAATGCAACAGCAGTACTAATTTCATATGGAGCCTTAAAATTATTACCTGAAGGGATGGAATCATCTTCAGATTTTTCAACAATATTCAATCAGGGTCCAATTATTATTATTGGGATAGTAGTTATTTTTGGAATTATTGCAATTATTAGCGGAAGTGTGGTTTTTGGATTACTGTATCTTTTGAAAATTCAAACACCAAAAACGGTGATGATAGTTAAAAAATCAAGTTCTATTTCATTACGAGATCTTAGTACGTTTGCTCCTGGTTTTATGATTATGGCAGGTATGTATGTATATCTTGTTTTCAAATATTTAGCAGGGTAACCACTTTACAAACGAACATATGTTCGCTATACTATTAGCAGGAGGGCAACATGAAAAAGTACATTTTTCATATTGATGCTAATAGTGCTTATTTAAGTTGGCAGGCAGTATATAATTTACAACACGGTAATAATATTGATTTACGAAATATTACTGCTGCCATTGGAGGAGATGCTAGCAAACGAAAAGGAATCATTTTAGCCAAATCATTAAAAGCAAAAAAAGCAGGAGTAAAAACGGGACAACCACTATTTGAAGCTTTAAAAGTATGTCCTGAATTAACTATTGTGTCCCCGAATTATCAATTATATGTAACGTGCTCTGATGAAATGATGGCAATTATTCAAACTTTTTCAGAAAAAGTAGAACGATTTAGTGTGGATGAGTGTTTTATGGAATTATCTTGTGAAGATCCCATTGCCATCGCTTATCAATTAAAAAATAATATCCATAAAACTCTTGGATTCACAGTAAATGTTGGTATTTCAACTAATAAATTACTAGCTAAAATGGGTTCTGAATTGGAAAAGCCAGATAAAGTTCACACAATGTTTAAAGAAGAAATAATAAAAAAAATGTGGCCACTACCAGTAAATGAGCTTTTTATGGTTGGACGAGCAACTTATAAAAAATTAAGTAAATATGGGATTGTTACCATTGGACAATTGGCAAATACTGATATTGTCTTTCTTAGCCAAATTATGAAAAGTCATGGTCGATTAATTTGGCATTACGCAAACGGACTGGATTTTTCTCCTGTTAAAAAAGATAGCCGGAAAATTAAAGGGATTGGGAATTCTACTACAACACCTTTTGACGTAGATGATATTAGATATGCTTCGTTATTTATATTGTCTCTTACAGAAATGGTTGCAATCCGTTTACGAGCTAATAAGATGATGTGTCATGTGGTTCATGTGTCCTATCATCGAGCTTCACAAGGAGGAGGACAAGGGCGACAACGTAAATTAATTTCTCCAACTGATCAGACAAATATCATTTATCAAACAGCAATGGAACTATTTAAAGAGATATGGGATGAAGGTCCAATTCGTCATTTTGGTGTGAGAGTAACCATGTTGTATACAGCTGATATTTATCAAAGAAGTATATTTGATAAGAAAAATTTAGAAAAAAAGAGAAAATTAAATCAACATATTGATTTATTAAGAGTTAAGTATGGTAGCCAAACTATTAAGCGAGCTAGCTTTATTGCCAGTGGAATTAATAATATAAACGGGGGGATACATGAGGATTACCCCATGATGAGTAGCTTGCTATAGATAGGAAGAATTAATGAAGATATTAATGAAAAGTGTAGACATGATTTGTGTGAGCAATAAGGATGGAAAAATATCTCCAATAAAATATAAGTTTGTTGGAAAAGATGAGCAGATTCATATAGTGAAAATTAATAAAATATTAGAGCGTAACGAAGAACGATTAGCTGGGAATAGAATGTATATTTACAAGGTAATGAGTATTATTAATAATAGCCAACGCGTTTATGAAATGAAGTATGAACTAGCAACATGCAAGTGGTACATTTATAAAATGTAACCTACATAAAAATATGAGATATTAATAAATTACTCTGTTTTTTCAGCTATATTATAATAAGGAATAGAGATATAGAAAGTGCTACCTTTTCCTAAAGTAGAGTGTAACCACATTTCACCACTGAACCTTCCTTTAATAGTTGAATAAGACATGTATAAGCCTAGCCCTGTACCATCTTTTCCTTTTGTTGTTAACATTTCTTTAAATAATCTTTTCTGTACTTCTGGAGAGATTCCCATTCCATAGTCTTTTACAGAAAAAACAATTTGATTATCTTTTTGCTTAATTTTTAAATCAATAATTCCTTGATCTTTACCGTAAGATTGGATGGCATTTACAATTAGGTTATCAAATATTTGTACCAGATTATTCACTCCACCTTTAAATTCTGTTAACATACCAACTTCCGATTTGATATTTAATTTACAATGATATTTTTTTAACTCGTGTTTCATTAACAATTCTACTCTTTTTAGTAGTTCGTTCAATGTGAAACTACTAGTACTTGAGTCACTTAAGTTAACGGCCTGATCTTTAACAGCTGAGATAATATCTGACATATAGGAACAGTAGGGCTTAATTTTATCAATCCACCCAATTAAATCTTCTGCGATTTCATGATGATCTTTTTTTGTGACTGATTCATCTTCAATTGACTCATCATATTCAGTAGCTAATTCGCGAGTGGCTTCTAAACCACCTGATATTGTCATGATTGGTGTTTTTAAATTGTGAGCAATTCCACCTATTAATTGCCCTAAGGAAGCAAGACGTTCTTGTTCCATAATAATGGAATGAGTACTTTGGATTGTATCAAGGTCTCTTTTACTTTGAGTAATGTCTTTTAAAAGAATAATTGTACCAAGATAAATATCACTAGAATAGATGGGCGTAATTTCTACTGAAAAATATTTATCAATAAATTCATCAGTGAAATGCTCCTCATATTTTTCTGTTACTTTATTAACTATTGATTTTTCATTGTAAGTAATGATTTGATCTTTATGCTTACTGCCAAGTGATGTTGAATCAAATATTTCTAGTAGATTATCTTTTCTTTTCATTGGTAAGCTATTTTTAAAAGTATCGATAAATGCTTGATTATAGTCGATAATTTGATAATCATTGTTAATTATTATATAGCTATCGGATATTAAATCTACAATTCGTTGCAAAGCAATTGGCGAAATGTTTAGAAATTGAAATTTAAATATTGCTAGGGCAAAACACATAATTGATATAGAAAATGAAATAGGGGTGTAAAATACTGGCAATACAATAAAGTTAAAGGATATAAGAAAATTAATTGATAGGGGAACAATAACACCAGTTATTATTAACACTGATTGTCTAGAGAAAAATCCAGAATTTTTGATAGTGAATGAAATCAAGTAATATAAACCAATACCAATATAGAGATAAGATCCTATGGTATGAATAATAAAATAATTTCCAAGAACTACTTGATTATTAAATATTGAATATTCTAAAAAGTATAGATGGTGAAATTTATTAGTGAGTAATAGTATATAATCGATAACAGGGAATATTAGTAGCACAATATATCTAAATGTAAACTTTAACTTTGTTCTGACAAAAATAAGTCCTGTAAAAAGAATAGTCAATGGGACAAAACAAACACCAAAATAGTATATATAAACATAAACCATATTGGTATATCCATCTCTAACTGAGGTGACAACTTCAAGAATATGTCCAACGTTCCAAATAAAAATAGCCACAACCATTAGTAAAAATACATAATGAATCTGAGACTTTTTTCTGATTCTCATAATCAAACCAAATAACGCTATAACTAGTAGAGTTGATATAAGTAGTAAAACGAATGAAAAATCTAAGCTAACCATTTTTTTCTCCAGATAATATATTTACCTCAATTTTTACCAAAATTCTTTGTGAAGTCTTTAATGAAGTTAGTTGGAATAACGTAGTTATCACAATGAGGCATTGCTCCTGAATATTGAAGTTCATTTAGTAATTTATAATTTCTAATACATTCACTTAATTTACTGATTCCTAAAACTGGTTGCAAAGAATCATATTTTGCAGAAAGTAGACTAGATAGAATACATCCTGTAATATCACGGTCACTGGCAAATTGCTGTGAGTAAGAACTTAATACGTTGTCTCTAATTTCTGCCGGTAAATAAATACGCTTATTAATGATTTTTTTTGATTCTAGTACTCCACCTTCAGTAAATAGAATATCGCTTTTCTCATGTAATCGTTTAATAGCGTCTTCTTTATTAAAACAATGAGGACCAGAGTCGTCAATAATTAAAGTGCCAGGTTTAATTTTACTAATATCTAATATATTTGGAACATTTGTTGCCCCAACAATCATTGTTGCTTCATATACTTCATCTGGCATTGAAGAGCCATTTGAAATAGCAATCAAAATATCATTTTCATAAGAAAGGCGAGTTTCAATATGTTTTCTAAAATCATATAAAAAATCACTTCGCTGGTATATATCACATAGTGTAAGAGAAGCAGGATGAGCTAACACAGACAATAACAACTTGGCTACTGAAGTTCCAACAGAACCTAACCCAACAAAGGCAATTTTCTCATCTACAATATTCCTATTACTATGCTTTAGTAACCGCTCAATAGATAATACAACAGAAGCTGCTGTTGTGGAGTGACCTGTTGTTATTTTTGCACTAAGAGGTTCTTTGCGAAGAACTTTTTCTAAATCATAACCATATGATGTAGCAGATGGGATTAAGCCAGTTAAGGAAACAACTTTTGCTCCTAGATGGTGTGCTATATTTATTGTTTGTTGACATAAGGAAATTAATGTTTCTTTATTACTATATAAATCTCTGCTTGAAATAGGTATGGCAAATAAGCCAATGTTTCCTTGGTCTGTCTCCATATAGTTGAATAATGTTGGTTCTTTATGAAAAGCTAACGTTTCAACAATATCTTCTGGAACATATGTAATTGCAGCTGAATCAATTTTTGCTAGTTTGTTTGTTTCGATTAGTTCTGATAATGGAGTTTTTTCGAAACATATATGAGAGTTTGAAATTTTATATTTTTTGTTTTTTTGCACTAAGTGAACT
>JAUUZE010000056.1 GCA_030590175.1 Clostridia bacterium | reverse complement strand
TGATTAACTCCTAAATTTAACAGCGATTTTTCTATTGATTGATAAATATTTTTTTCTACTTCTCCTCTTGGTATGTTTCCTAATTTAAACTTTGTTACTACCTTGCAAATATCTTTTGCTTGTTTATTTTGAAAAAAATACTGCCCTATAACATTTTCACTATCACCATATCCAGAGGCTGTATCTAATGTGGTAACCTTATTTGAAATTGCCACATCTAAAATATCAAATGCTTTTTTTAGCGAAGGCTTTCCATCTTTGTTATTAATACCATAATTTAATCCTAGCTGTACAGTACCCAATGTCATTTTACAGGGTTTCATACACTCACCTCATTTATTCTTTGCATAAACGCTTTTATTTCTTCTTTTGCTTGATTAGTTATACTTGATGAATAATCTTCATGATATCGTCCAGGTAATTGTAATAATTCCATTGCATAGGAAAAACTAGCTAACACACCATGTTTAATAAATATATTCCTTAATCCTAGAATATTATTTAAATAAAGAGATGGATTTTCGCCATAATACATTTTTCTTGTGTTAACAGGAGTACAACAAAACATTCCATCTAGATTTTTCTTAATGCCTCCTTTTAAAGCTATATCAAATGTATCTAGTCCACTAAAAAGCAAATCAAAATCGCTTTGTTTGTATGGATGTCTCATTAAAGCTGAAATTAAATTCATGTTACCTGACTTAATTCCTTTTATGTTGTCATGTTTCATTAAAGTAAGCACACTGTCTATTGTAATAGGTGATTGAGTTACTCCTGGTAAGTCATATAAATATAGTGGTTTAGGTGATTGATTAGCAATAGATGTATAAAATGAAATAATCTGTGATTGATTAACTATATAGTAAAATGGCGTAGTTGCTACAATACCATCAAAATCTAAATGTGATATGGCTTTTACTCTATCCATTACTCTATTAATTCCATTATCCATTACTCCAATCATTAGTGGCACCCTTTTTAGGTTTGCTTTAACACTCATTGAAGCAATTGATACATAATCTTTTTCCCTTACACCAATCATATTACCCATCGAACCCATACAAAGTAAACCAGATGCCCCTGCTTCGACTTGCTGATTAATCTGATTAGTAAAACTTTCACTTAGTAGTTGACCATCTTCATTTAATGGTGTTCCTAATGCTGTGTAAAATCCATCATTCATATTAATATACCTCATTTTCAAAAAGTGTTTTTGTCATTATTGGAAGTTTATCTACTTTATTGATAATTGCTTGTTTGTTGAATTGTAACTCTAAAGGGCTTCTTACTCCTAAAATATATTGAGTAAATCCTTGTATTGTAAATTGGATATCTGTATTTTCAGTGGTAATTATACACTGGTTTTCTTTCTTAACATATGATATTCCATCAACATTTATTGCTATGTTTTCTGGAAAGTTAGTTGCAATTAACATTCTCTTTACATCTAATACTTTTGACATTTTATCTTTTATTAAATTAATGCTTTCATAGTCACTTTTTATATGGTCAATAATTAAATGATCAGGTGGTGTAACAATAATCAAATTTTCCTTATTTTTATATACATTATATATATAGGCAAGTAATTCCCCTAATATGGTGCTATCTTTATATACTATTTCAGCAATAAATATATCATTTTTCTTTTCTTTATATATAACATATCCAACATCCCTTATTGCATTTATTTTATACCCATTTTCATAAAAGGATTGTATATATGATGCCATCAATTTTTCATCTCGCTGACAGTATAGATTATATCGTTTAGAAAAGTTAACTCGTGCTTTTACAAGATGCTTAGCTAAATTAGGTGTAACCTCATCGACTAATACTTTCTTAAAGAGACAACTTAATTGATTCATTTGATATGTTATCTCATAAAAAGATAGCGTGTTACTATATCCAAATTTTTCATAAAAGCTTGATAAAAAAGGTGCTAAAGAGGTTAGTGTATACCCTCTTTTAGTCATTATAGAAAGAGCATGATTGATTAGTTTTTTAGAATAGCCTTTATTGCGATACATTGGATTGGTAGCTACTGAGCCAATACCCCCTGCCATAATTGTTATATCGTTAAAAATTAATTTCATTGGTTTAATCCAGATTACTGATATTAGTTTTTCTTTTAAAAATATGCCATACCAATTGGTCTCATCATAATAGTGGTTCATGGCAAAGTCTTCTTGCTTTTTAGTTAACACAGGAAAACATTCTCTTCGAAGATCATAAAGTTGTGTAAAATCAACTTTTCTCAGTAATCGTAGTTCATCCATCTTGTAACTTCACATATTTACTATTCTTTGATGAAGCATATGCTGCTTCAACAACACTTTGAATTTGTATTCCATCACTTGCTGGAACTTCAATTTTTGTATTATTCTTAATTGAAAGGCTAAAACTATCAATTTCTTTAGCATACATATTCCCAAATTCAACCTCTATATGTCTAGTCCTATCTTCAGTTCTATCTTGTGTAGCATCATAAGCTTTTGTATCATCTGAAAAAGTAACTTCTAATGAACCTGTTTCAATTTGTGAAATTGTTCCTTCTGCCAATAAACTTCCTTTAGTTCCATAAAATTCTAATCTACCTTTAGCTGCATCATCTGGAATATTAAAGTTTGACTCAATATGACATATGGCTCCATTTTCTAGTTCAACTAAAAAAGCTCCTGAATCTTCTACTTCATAATCAAAGGTTAGCGTACTAGTCATTCCTGCTACTCGTTTGCTTTTATATCCTGTAATATATTGAATTAAATCTAAGCAATGAACACCCATATCCATTAAAGCTCCACCACCTGCTGTATTATAGCTTTGCCTCCAGTTACCTTCCATATCAGGATACCAACAAGTTAACTGTGCTCTAGCAGATACCACATTACCGATTTTACCATCTTGAACAAGTTGTTTCATTTTCTGATGATAGGTGTGAAACCTCATCATAAAACCAGTTGCTAGTTTCACGTTTTTTCTTTGACAATAACTAACTACTTCTTTTCCTTCTTCTACTGTTAGGCAAATTGGTTTTTCAAGTAATATATGTTTACCTGCGTTGGCAGCTTTCATTGCTTGTTCTTTATGATAAATAACAGGAGATGCAATATATACTGCATCAATCTCATCATCTGCTAATAAATCATCAATGTTATCAAATGCCTTTTTACAATTAAACTGTTGCTTAATTTCATTTGCTAGAGTCATATCAACTTCCATAACACTAATTAATTCAGCATTTTTGGCTAATAATATACCTGGAATTGTTCGCCTTCTAGCAATACCACCTGCTCCAATAACTCCCCATTTTATTTTATCCATGATAAATCTCCCCATTTTCAATAACGTGATATACTTCACCAGTTTCACTCATTATCACAATATTTGCTTTCTTTCCTTTTAAAATACTTCCAAGTTTTTGTTCTACCCCTAATAATTTTGCAGGGTTAAGTGTTGCCATTTTAACCGCTTGTGGCCATGTGATACCTGTATGTTTCACCATATTACATACAGCTAGATTAACACTCATCATCGATCCTGAAAGTTGACCTAACTCATTATAGTTTAAGTCTCCATCACTATAATCATCTTTTGTACCAATAGCATCAGATATTAAAATAACTTTATCTTCACCCATTGCCTTAAAAGTTACCTTTAAAAGCAGATCAGAAACATGAACACCTTTACTATCAGCAATAAGCTCAGCATATAAATAATCATCAGCCAATACTGCCTCTGCGGTACCTGTTTCATGAATATCTTTGCAAGCCCTTGTTTTTGGTCCCATTCCATCATATAAATGGCATATTAATTGTATATCTTTTAATTGTTCTTTTGTACATCCTGTATGTCCTGCACATGGAATCACTTCAGGTTTTGTCATTAAGTAATTAATAAACTCTCTAGAATTATCAATATCTGGTGAAATCATCCAGATCTTTATTTTTCCTTGACCTGCCTCATAAATAGCTTCATATTCTTCTTTGTCTACTCGCCTAGCATTTCTTGTATCTGCTCCATATTCTGGATTAACAAAAGGTCCTTCACAATTAATTCCTAAGATAGCTTCATCCTTTACCTTTACAATATTTTTTACTCCTTTTACAAACAACTCTTTTGGCATGTTATAACCAACTGTGGGACATATACCTAAAGTGCCTCGCTTTTTATGTCCTTTTAATGCAGTAATAGGATCAATGGCAAATAGCTGTCCTCCTCCACCATGACAATGAATATCAATAAAGCCTGGAGTAACTAGTTGCCCATTTGCATCAATAATTTCACCTTCAAAAACTTTATCTTTTGAGATTGTATGAATCAATCCATCTTTTAAATATAAATTACCAATAATTATTTGGTTTTCTAAGACAATTCTGCCATTAATTACATTCAGCATGAAGTGGCCCCGCTAATTCTTTTAAGAAAAATAGTTTTCCAGGTAATGTTGGCATAAAGGTTGATGGTATCCACATATCAGGACCATAACGTAATGTCATCCAAAAAGACATACCCTGCCACATCATCCCTCTTCCCAATGTTCCATCGCATCCACCAATAATTTTATCAGATTGTAAGAATAATCCAGGTCCTATTGTATTTGCTCTACATGGAACTAGCGATGTTCTGCTTTTAAAACTTGTAATAGCATTTTGCTCAATAGTCAAAGGATGTAACATAGCTCCAACCCTATGCGTTTGCTTTTTCCACTCATCCACACTGTCAAACTCACTTGCAAACTGAGGTTCCCAGAAAGCAACGTGACACATTCTACCAATTCCAAATACAGTTACTAGTTTTGCTCCATTTTCTTTTAATTCTTTAATCTTTTTAGCATATGTAGGTAGATTTTCTTTTGTAGCAAAGTTTCGCTGGTTAATTGGAACTGTTAAATCTCCAAGAGGTCCATAGAAAGCATCAATCATTGCATTTTGAAAAGACCCTGGATCGTCTGGCTCTAAGGTGTTTCCATCTTGATCAGACCATTCATCCATGTTAAATCCATATACATGCTTAGCATCTACCTGCCATTCTTTAAGAAAATAGACAGCCCATTTATACATTCCCATAGGACCAACTGGCAGAATCATTGCTAATTTTTGATTATTCTCTCCAGTTGTTTTTATCTCCATTGCAATTTCATGACCCATCATCATGTCAAAATCATGAATAGATTCACACATCACTGGTGTAAATTCATCATTCCAAAATGCTTGTCTTTTAAAAACATCAGCAGGATTAACAGAACAGCACTGGTCAATTTTTTCAAAATCCCATCCCTTTGGGTAAAAGCCTTCTAGTAGTGATCCTTTTACAGTATCTATAAAATTCATATTTTCTCTCCTTATGGTAATAACCTTTTTGTAATTCCTCTTGGCCAAGTATGGCAACTTCTAAAAGCTTCAGCATACGCTACATTACATTGTAAGCCTCTAAACTTAGATACTGTTCTGACAAAATCTAAGAAATCTATTTTGTCATGATCGCTCATCCATTTTATTTGGCTTTCATGTTTATCAAGAGCTGTAAGTTTTTTTTCAATATATTTTGTTATATCCACATATTCTTCTGGTTGAAAATTCATTCCTGCCAAGGTGTCCATATAGTATAGTGGAACAACACCTGTCGCTTTTGATTGCGTTTCATAATGAGGAACAGATACAGAAAAAGAAGCATCAAACACTATTTGACTAGTTTGGCGATGATCTTCCATATAGTCATCAGGGTCGTGGGTAATAATCAAATCAGGTTTGACTTTTCTAATGACTTCAATTACTTTTAACACAACCTTTTCATTTGTTGCTTTTACTAGCAAATCAGGTACATCTATTGAAAACACTTTAATAGCACCTAATTCGTTTGTAGCTTCAATAGCTTCTTTTTTTCTTATTTCACGCAATTCATCTGGCTTAATAATTGCATGACCTTTATCTCCGTTTGCTACATGGCACATATATACTTCATGTCCTTCATCTGCATATCTAGCTAATGTACCACCACATCCAATTTCAAGATCATCAGGATGACAACCAATGGCTAATACTTTCATTTTCTCACCTTCTTATACTAAGTGTTTTTGAATCACTTCTATAAATGCATCAATGCAACGTTTTATATGAACTTCTTCCCATGATGGGTGTAAAAATAAGTTAATAGTTCTATCTCTTAATGAATTGGCAACATCGCAATGTACTTCATTATATTGCACACTTTTCTTATCAGTAAACTCACGTGATTTAAATGGGAATTTATGTTGACCAAATCCATTTAATTCTTTGTATGCTTTTTCCATATATGCCTCTGGCCATTGAATTCCATAACAGGGAATTCCCATTCCTTGAAGTTCTTTAATAATCACTGTGGCATCAACATCCAAAATATCTGTAGCTAAAATCATTGGATACCACCAGTAAGCATTTTTACGACTCTCTGTATTTACAGGTAGTTTGCTTATTCCTCTTTGGTTTTTAAACGCTTTGTCATACATATTGGCATAATTAAATCGCCTAGCTAAATTCCACTTGTCAAATCTCTTTAATTCATTTAATCCAATAATTGACTGAATTTCAGTCATTCTGTAGTTAAATCCTATTCTGTTATGAATGTATGGTAGTTTTTCTTCTAATGCTAACATGTTCATTCTTTCTTTTACATCATACCCATGATCTCTAAATGAACGACACTCCCATGCTAAATCTTCATCATTTGTTACCACCATACCACCCTCTCCACCTGTAGTAAAATGTTTGCTTTGACAAAAACTAAAACAACCAGCATCTCCAATAACACCCGCTTTGACTCCATTATACTCTCCACCAAAACATTGAGCACAGTCTTCAATTACTTTTAAATCATTTGTTCTTGCAAATTCCATAACTGGATCCATCTCTGTCATAACTCCATATAGGTGAACAACAATAATTGCTTTTGTTCTCTTTGTTAGTAACCCTTCAAGTAATGTTGGATCTAAAGTATGATCTTCAGTTACATCACAAAATACGGGAATTGCTCCTGCTTGTACAATTGCAAATGAAGATGCAATAAATGAATAGGAAGGAACAATAACTTCATCTCCAGGTCCTATATTCATACTAGCTAAGGCAATATGTAAAGCTGCAGTTCCATTTGTACACGACATAGCATATTTAGCGCCATTCCATTTTGCCCATTCTTTTTCAAATTCCATTCCCTTTGGTCCAGTCCAATAATTAACTTTTCCATTTAGAATTGGTTCTTGTATGTCTTTTGCGGTTTCCTTCGCAAATTGTGGCCACATTGGAAAGCCTAGCTCCTCAATGCCTGCCCCATTCATAACTTTATTTTTTTCTCCCATTTTTCTTATCCTCCATTAATTTCTTTTTCGTAACGACTAATCGACACACTGCTTTATGGCAGGTGGACAGATCAATCGTGTATATAAACCCTAAAGGTTCAAGTACTCTTCTATATAATAGGTCACAATGTTCACAGTAATCTTCATATGGACTCATATATGTTAATTGGTTAAGCATACCTTTTGATGGACAGTGATGCATCATAATTTCAAATGTGTTTTTATCTTTATCAAGTGTCATTGTAAAATCAGCAGCCTCTTCATTTAATGCCTTTTGCCAGTAATCAAAACAACCGCTAATTCCTTTTTCTTTAACTTCTTTTTTTAAGCTATCTGTTAAGTATAAGTCTGACAGTACTTCCCAAAATTTAACAACTTCTTGTTTTCCCTCTTTTTTATGAAGATATTTAAAGCCCTCAGAATATGCAGGAATAAACTGTGTACATGAAATCATATGTTATTCCTCCCTTTTAAATAAATGACTGCTTTTTCCTGTCACTTTATTAAATTCTATTAAATCATATGAAAAAGGTGTATCTTTACAAATGCTTTTGTATACTGTTCGATATGTTTCAATATATGCAGCAGATGGGATTAACCCTTTGCTAATTATATAGGTCATCCCAGGACAACTGTTTATTGAAAATTGTAATTTATCAATTGTACTATCTATAGCTACTTCCCATTTCTCTTTTTTGTACAATTCTCTTATATATGTTTCCAATGGTTGAATCTCGCCTTTTTTTAATTGGTTAATTAACGGTTTATGGTATGCAATTGTAAAATCTGTTAAATATTCAACAACTCCTTTTTCTCCATATTTCTCTAAAATATAGTCAAGTAACATATTCATTGATAAATGAAAATCCTGGTGATAATATTCATTGTCAGCAGCTCTGACATCAAGAATCTTTTGAGCCATGTTTATTCTCCAATAATCTCTTTTTTAATATACTCTACTAAAAAGTCTCCTGCTTTATATATTAATTGTGATGACCATGCAGTACGAACTTCATATCCACCTTGTGAAAAAGCTTCTTCTTTTGGGATATAACCAGACTGTGAATTAGCTAATCCTATAATCATAGTATTCTCTTGAGTAGTTGCCTGTTTAACAGCTAATCCAAATTCCACATAAACCTCTCCTGGGAAAGTAACAAAAGCAAAATTATCCATAAACAATCCTTGTATTACAGTTTCATATGTTGTTTCTGTTCTCTTTTCCATGGCTAAAACCATTTTGGCATATGTTTTATCAGGAATACCATCAAACATATCTTCTTCTTTATCTTTATCTCTAATCATTACCATTTTTGCCCATTCTATTTCATCTTTTTTTATAGGGCGTAATGGTAATTGTGCTATTTTTGAAATAAATTTCATGTCTCCTGTAACTTTAATAGATTGATCAATGTTATTTTTAGTATAATCTGCTAATTTTGTTCCGATTCTTTTAGTCTCTCTAAAATCACGCCACTGGTCTGGTTTCTCATAATTTAGATGATTAATATTCCCCTCTGCACCATTGGCAAATAGCATTACTAATTTCTCCCCATAATGTTTTTTTAACCGTTTATCAAGGCTATCAATATAATCTCTAGATATTAGCCAATCTAACCCCACTAATATGGCAGGATGTAAAGTAAAGTTAACCAATACCCCTATAAGTTCTTTACTCTCATTCCATACTCCTAAGGTAATTAGTTCTGGATCAATAGGTCCTGTGGTTCCCACAATATCATCAATACTAAATTTCTCAAAATTCATTACAACATCACCATTTTTTCTAATTAGTCGCCTATTAAAACTTAAATCGTGAACTAGTGTCTTTCCTGTTGTTAATGTAACTAATTGGTACACTTGTTGGTTTAATTTGATTATTACCTGTAAAATTTTCTTTTCAATTTCATCTAAATAGGTATCAATCACCTTTTCTATACCGTGATACATTCGCATACATGTATCAGGACCTGAGTGAGTATGTGTGGTAAACATTATAATATTTTCAAAGAGAATATCTGTGTTGGTAGAAATAACTTTCTTCATTGATGTACATGTGTCATATTTTAAACCAACTACATCATAACCCATCAAACAGATTTTTTTAGAGCCATCATTTAATATTATAATATTACAATATAAATCATCATGAACTCCACGCACTTTATTATCTTTTCTTACATTTCCTCCCATTGGTGTTCCAATAGTTGGTGTAATTTTCACGCTTCCTAAAATTGCTTTCATTTTTGCCACCTTATCTAATTAAAATTCTGTCAAGTAGGTATCTAGCACCACCAAGTGTAACGGCATTTTCTGTTACTTGAGACAGTAAAATTGGTAATTCCTTATTTTGCCTTAATGCAATATCCTTATACTCTTTAATAACCTCTGATAAATATTTTTGTCCAAAAATAGTAATTTGTCCTCCAATAATAACCGCTTCTGGATTTAATAAGTTTACTGCATTATTAATTCCATAAGCTAAATATTTAGCATTTTTATTAACTACTACAGTAACATCCATATATAATTCATCATACCTTCTTTGTATCTCTTTTAAAGTATACTTAGGTAATTTATTAGTAATTGCTGGAATACTAGACAATGTCTCTAAGCAACCTTTTGCGCCACATTTGCAACGTGGTCCTTTTATATCAATTGAAATATGACCAAATTCTCCAGCTAAATTATGTGGTCCTCTATAAATATTTCCGTCAATAATGATACCAGCTCCAATTCCAGTGTGAATATCAATATATAATAAATTATTAAGATGTCTAATTTCATTAACAAAAGCAATCTCTGCATAAGCTGCTAGAGACGATTCGTTTACTAATTCTATTTGACATAATGGAAAAGCTTTTACTAATTGTTCATAAAATAAGTTACTTTCTGTCAGAGGAATGATTGTTGAAGAAAGAACTCGTTCTTGTAACTCATCTATTAACCCAGGTGCTCCAATAGCAATACCTAATAATTTTTCTTTTGCTATTTTCTCTTTTTTTAGTAATTGTTTGCTAGTAACTACGAGAGATTTTCCTAGTTCATCATAATTATCTAAATTATATAATTTCCCACTTACTAATTTACATTTTAAATTGTATATTCCTAAATAATATCCATGCTGTTGTAAATCAGCACATATGAAATAAGCTCCATTTTCATTAACATCTAATAAGATAGGACGACGACCACTACTTTTTACTATTTTAGTTCCTATTTCGTTTACTAGTTCTTTTTTTAGAAGCTCATCAGTTAATGACGAAATAGTTGTAGGGCTTAACTTTGTTATATTGGCAATCTGTGCTCGGGAAATTCCATCATATTGATCTATTAACTTAAATACTAGTTTACTGTTAGCTTGTTTAATTGTCTGTTGTGAAGAAACTCTCTCTTCATGATTACTAAACATAATTAATTGCTCCAGTGACTTTATTAATTAAATTGTAACACAAATAAAAAAAATTACAATGCTTACTCGCTGTCTAAATAGCTCTTTAAATATAGAGTATCCCTGATGTCAGGGATACTCTGTGATTTTGCAATATTATATTTTTTTATTAAAAACACTTATATTTATAACGCTTTAAATTTACTATTTAAGTAATCTGCATAATATGCTGGATTAAAGTCTTCACCACAAGTTTTCTTAATTAATTGCTTTGGTGTATAAATAGCCCCATGTGTCTGAATATTATCTTTTAACCATAAATTAATATTTTTGAACTCTCCTTTGGCAATATCATTATCAAAATCTATCGTTTCTTTCATTTTAGCTAAGAATTGAGAAGCATATGCGCTACCTAGTGCATAAGAAGGGAAGTACCCCATCATACCAAAGCCCCAGTGTACATCTTGTAAAACTCCTTGTGTATTATTTGGCGGTGTAATACCTAAGTACTCTTCATATTTTTTATTCCATATAGCAGGAAGATCTTTTACATCCACTTCTCCTGCAAACATCATTCGTTCGATTTCATATCTCACCATAATGTGTAATGAATATGTTAATTCATCAGCTTCAATCCTTATCAGTGATGTTTTCGGCTTATTAACAGCTAAGTA
>JAUUZE010000045.1 GCA_030590175.1 Clostridia bacterium | reverse complement strand
TAAGGATTATGCCTACTTGTTTCATAACAGGACAGGCAGCAGGATTAGAAGCTATAAGGCGTATAAATAACTTGTAAATAGAAACTTGGCAAGTTATAATTTACCTAATATAAAATAAAGGTGTAATAATAATGAATGAATTCTATCTAAATCATGTACAAAACTTAAATAACTTAGACGTTAATAAACGTTTAAGTAGCTTAGAAATATTAGCAGATGGTATCAAAGAAGGAATCATTAATGAACCTATACAAGGCAATGATGTGAATAATCACATCCATACTTGGTATTCTTTTTCTCCTTACTCTCCAACTAAAGCGGTATGGATGGCATATATAAATGGACTAAAAACAGCAGGTATAATGGACCACGATACATTAGCTGGTTGTAAAGAGTTTATTAAAGCTGGAGAAATTATAGGGCTAGCCACTACTATTGGATTAGAATTACGTGTCTCAATGAGTGATACACCTTTTAATGGTGTTAAGATTAATAATCCTGATCAAAAATCAATTATTTATATGGCAATGCATGGAATCCCTCATCACCAAATTGATACTATCCAAAAATATATTAGACCGTATGGTGAAAAGCGAAATATTCGAAATAACCAAATGATTGAAAAACTTAATATCCTTTTAAAACCATATGAAATTACAATAGATTTTAAAAGCGATGTGGTTCCATTGTCTAAGTGGGAAGATGGGGGTAGCATCACAGAACGTCATATATCTTTCGCCTTAGCTCATAAAATGACTGAAAAATTTAATAAAGGGGAATCATTAGTAGATTTTTATGAAAACACAATGAATTTAAAACTTAGTAGTAAAGCTAAGATATTATTATCTGATGAAAATAATTTAGTTTATGATTATGATTTATTAGGAGCTATTAAGTCAAATATGATAGATAAGTTTTATTTAGAAGCAAAAGATGAATGTCCAGATGTAAAAGAGGCCTTATCTGTTTGTAAAAAGTCAGGTGCTATATCTGCTTATGCATATTTAGGAGATGTTGGTGATTCAGTTACAGGTGATAAAAAAACTCAACGTTTTGAAGATGGCTTTTTAGATGAATTAGTTAAGTATTTAAAATTCTTAGAATTTGATGCTATTACATATATGCCTTCTAGAAATACCATGGAGCAATTTAGTAGAATAAAGAACCTTTGTGATTACCATGACTTATTTCAAATTAGTGGTGAAGATATTAACTCTCCTAGACAGCAATTTGTATGTGATGCAATGAGAGATCCTGTGTTTAGTAATTTAATTGATTCAACATGGGCGTTAATTGGACATGAAAAACAAGCAACTATAAATCAAAACTATGGTATGTTTAGTGAACAGGTAGTTGAAGAAATGCCTTCGTTATATGAGCGAATTAATTATTATAAGAAAAAAGGGATTAGTAAATAATTATTATTAATATATAAAAGGGAATACTTGTGAAGGTATTTCTTTTTTTTATTGAAGTTAAGTAGATATTTATATATACTCAATTTAGTGTCATAAGAGGGGGAAAATATGATGGATAAAAAACAACTTAAAAAACACTTTGATAAACCAAGTAGCATGGATCGTTCAGCACCTTTTTGGTCATGGAATGGGAAAATGTCAGTTAGCGAAGTAAAAAGTCAAGCCCATGATATGCACCTAAAAGGAATGGGTGGTTTTTTTATGCACTCTCGTGTTGGATTAGACACAGAATATATGTCTACCGAGTGGTTAGATGCTATTAAAGGTGCATGTGAACAGGCTAAAGAAGATGGTACTTTAGCATGGCTTTATGATGAAGATAGATGGCCTTCAGGTGGAGCAGGTGGTATTGTGTGTAATAGCGATGTTGATAATGCTTCAAAAGGGATGACAATAAGAATAAATGATGAATCGTTTACAGGCGTTGTTAAAAAGTATATTGCTACAATTAAAGATAAACAATTATTAGCATTGCGTAATGATGACAATCAAATGAAAGAAAATGAAGTATTATTAGTTTTAGGGTATGATTATACACTTCCTCTTGAGTGGTTCAATGATACACCTGGTGTTGATAATATTAATAAGCAAGCTGTAAAAACATTTATTGACTGCACATATGAAGTATATAAAGAAGAAGTTGGACAATCTTTTGGCAAAGAAATTCCTGGTATTTTTACTGATGAACCTTCAATTGATAGTTCAATAAGAGAATATGATAAAAATGATTTAGGGCGTTTACCTTGGACAAAAGAATTAGGCGAGTTCTTTTTAAGAAAAAGAGGATATGACTTTTATTCATTAGCACCATATTTATTTTTTAATGGAAAACATTCTAAAAAAATACGACATGATTACTTTAGAACGTTAGGGGAAATGTTTGCAACTAACTTTACTAAACAAATTTATGATTGGTGTGATAATAATAATTTATTATTCACAGGGCATTTCTTAGCAGAAAATCGATTGGGTTCATACATTTTATTAAGTGGATCTGTTATGCCAAATTATATGTATGAACACATTCCAGGAATTGATATGCTTGGAGAAAAATGTAATGAATTTATGACCATTAAAAAATGTACATCTGTTGGTAATCAAATGGGTAGAGAACGTATGATGTCTGAAACATATGGTGTTTCAGGATGGGAATTTACTTTTGAAGGACAAAAGTGGATTGGTGATTATCAATTTGTTTTAGGAATTAACTTGCGATGTCAGCATTTGACTTGGTATTCCATGAGAGGTTGCAGAAAGAGAGATTATCCACCACTATTTAATTATCAGACAACATGGTGGGAACATAATAACCTAGTAGAAGATTATTTTGCTAGAATTTCAGCAATTACCTCCAAAGGGAAAGTTATAAGAGATGTATTGGTTATTCATCCTGTTTCAACAGCTTGGACAAAAATGGACTTTGATAGAGATGATAAGCGATTATTTAATATCCAATTAGAAGTAGATAAATTAGGTTATGATTTAAATGACTTTACTAAATTTATATTGGGACAACATTATGACTTTGACTATGGAGATGAAGATATTATTGAACAATTAGGAAATGTAGACAGTGGACAATTTGTTATTGGACAAGCTTCGTACAAATTAGTTGTGATTCCAAAGGGTACAGAGACCTTGTATCAATCTACAGTTGATAAATTACTTGTGTTCATGGAACAAGGAGGAACAGTAATTTGTATAGGTCAGCCACCTACATATATTGAAGCAAATGAAGATAATTTAATTAAAACTCTTATAGCACATAAACAATTAGTAGTTGTAAAAGATAACAAACAGTTAATTTCGCTAATGGACGATGTTTTAGGTAGAACAGTATCAATAGTTAATAAACAAGATTATGAGCAAGAACAACTGATGTATATGCTTAGAGAACAAGGCGATTGTCAATCATTGTTTGTTATTAATAATGATAGATATGTTGGTTATGATGTAACAATTACGCTTAAAGGCAGTGCTGTTGAAGAGTGGGATTTACTAACGGGTGAAGTTAATCAAGTGAAATATGAAGTACAAGGAGAAAATGTAAAGATCAAAGTTGACTTTGGCCCATGTGATTCTAAAATGTATATGATTACTAAAGATGCAATGGATCCAATAATAAGTGAAGAAAAACCATATGAAGTTTTAAAATACTTAGGACCTGAATGTGCGTTTACTAGATGTGATCCTAATGCATTAGTTCTTGATATGTGTCGTTATTCAATAAATAATGAACCACTATCAGCTGAACAAGAAATTTGGATTCACCAAGAAACCTTTAGAGAAAAAATGGGTATGACTTCAATAAAACATAACAGGGGAGTTCAACGATATAAGTGGATATATAAAGACCATAAAAATAACAAAACACCATTAAAACTTAATTATCAATTTACTTGTATAGATGAACCATCTAATACATATTTAGTTGTTGAGAGAATTAGCGAGTTTTCTAGTGTTACATTAAATGGCCAAGAAGTACCAATTATTGTTGATGATTGGTATATGGATAAAAGTTTTGGTAAAATATTATTACCAAACATTAAACAAGGAAGTAACGAATTAGTACTAACTTGTGATTACACACATGATATGGAACTAGAAAACATATATATAATTGGTGATTTCGCTATTAATATGCAAAGACAAATAGTAAAAGAACCTAAACATATGCATTTTGGCGACTGGGCAATGCAAGGCTATCTATTTTATCCAGGTAGTATGATTTATCACTTTGAATATGAATATGATGGAGAAAGTAGCCAAGTAATGATTGATGTTCCTTCTTTTTCAGCTAGTGTAATGGAAGTATATGTAAATGAGAAAAAAGCCGACTATATTCCATGGAAAGCAAAAAGCCAAGTTATGATTAACGAATTACTAAGAAAAGGTAATAATCAAATTTCAATTAAATTAATAGGAACACCTAGAAATTTATTTGGACCTTTCCACTTTGCTAATTGTGATAATAAATATCATAGTAGTTATGTTTTTGCACCTGATGATTTTGAGTACACAAGCGATTATAAAACTCACCCATATGGATTGTTTAATCAGGTTTACATTTACGGCAAATAATATATAATAATAGATATAGATTTTTGGGAGGATATACATGGTTAAAGTATTGGGTTTTGATTATGGAGCAAGCAGTGGACGAGCAATGCTTGGAACTTTTGATGGGGAAAAAATAACCTTAGAAGAAGTACATCGCTTTTCAAATGATCCTGTGAAGGTTCATGGAATTCTTTACTGGGATATTTTACGATTGTATCATGAATTAAAAACAGGAATTATTGAATGTCGTAAAAAAGGACATGATGATATTGCTGCCATTGGGATTGATACTTGGGGAGTTGATTTTGGTCTTTTAGATGAAGAAGGAAAATTGTTACAAAATCCTATTCATTATCGTGATAATCGTACTGATGATATGATGGAAAAGGCATTTGAATTAGTTAGTAAAGAAGAAATTTACAAGTCAACTGGTATTCAATTTATGCAATTTAATACATTATTTCAGTTATTATCTCTTTCAAGGGAGTATCCTGAATTACTAGAAAAAACAAAATCTCTATTATTTACTCCTGACTTATTAAACTACTTTTTGACAGGAAATAAACATTGTGAATACTCAATAGCAAGTACGTCTCAAATGCTAGACATTAAAACAGGTGATTGGGATAAAGAGCTATTGAAAAAATTAGGTATACCTACTCATTTTTTACACGACATAATTGATAGTGGAACTATTGTTGGTAATTTATCAGATCAAGTCTGTGATGAAGTGGGAATAAAATCAATACCTGTAATTGCTGTAGCAGCTCATGACACAGGTTCGGCTGTTATTAGTGCACCTGCAAATAGTGAAAATTTTGCATATTTAAGTTCAGGTACATGGTCGTTATTAGGAACAGAATTAAAAACACCAGTAACAAATCAATTGGCATATGAAATGGAATATTCTAATGAAGGTGGCTATAACAAAACTATTCGTTTCTTAAAAAATATTATGGGTCTTTGGATTTATCAAGACTGTAGGCGAGAGTGGAATAAAGAGGGTGAGATATTTGAATTTGATGATTTAGAAGCAGATGCAAAAACCCTACCACCATTTGCTTGCTTAATTGATGTGGATCATAAGTCATTTTATCATCCAAGTCATATGCCTGAAAAAGTACAAGAATTCTGTCGTAAAACTGGTCAACATGTTCCAGTTGAAAAAGGTGAAATAGTAAGATGTATTATAGAATCATTAGTACTAAAGTATCGTTACGTATATGAACGCCTAGAGCAAACCATTGGCCACGAAATCCCTTCATTACACATTGTTGGTGGTGGCTGTAAGAATATTATGATTTCGCAATTTACCGCTAATGCACTTAATAAGACGGTCACAACAGGTCCTATTGAGGCCACATCTACTGGGAACATTGTAGCTCAGTTAATGGCATTAGGAGAAATAAGGGATTTAGCTCATGCAAGAGAGATAATTAGAAATTCTTTTGAAATTAAAACATATAAACCTGAAAATGTGGAAAAGTGGGAAGAGGTATATCAATATTTTTGCGAACACATTGTGGGAAAAGGATAGGAGACATAAATGAACAAAGAATATGAAGTTTTAGCAGATAAACTTACAAGTAGTGGACATGATCTAACTTGGATTAAAGAAAGTATTAAAAATTTAGTTATTGAAACACCTTCATGGGGTTATGGTGATTCAGGTACTAGGTTTAAAGTATTTAGGCAAAAAGGTGTACCAAGTAGTTTATATGAAAAATTAGATGATGCTGCAATTGTTAATCAATATACAGGAGTTTGCCCATCAGTTGCTGTACACATTCCATGGGATAAAGTTGATGACTATGATGATGCATGTGCTTATGCTGAAAAAAAGGGAATTAGAATTGGTGCAATAAATCCTAATGTATTTCAAGATGATGAATATATGTTAGGAAGCGTAACAAATTCTGATCCTACAATTAGAAAAAAAGCTACAGACCATATGATTGAATGTGTAGATATTGCTAGAAAATTTAAATCAAAAACATTAAGTTTATGGTTTGCTGATGGAACTAATTATCCAGGGCAGGGAAATATTAGAAAACGTAAAAATTGGATGCTTGAAAGTTTATTAGCACTTGATGCTGCCATGGATGATGACATGAGAATGTTAATTGAATATAAAGCATTTGAACCTGCTTTTTATCATACAGATATTAACGATTGGGGAACAGCGTTATTATTAGCAAATAAAGTAGGTAAAAAAGCAGAAGTATTAGTGGATTTAGGACACCATGCTCAAGAAGTAAATATTGAACATATTGTTGCAACTTTATTAGATGAAAATAAAATTGGTGGATTCCATTTTAATAATAAAAAATATGCTGATGATGATTTAATTGTAGGAACTATTAAACCTTATGAATTATTCTTAATTTTTAATGAAATCATAGCTGCTAAATTTGATAAAAATACAAAAACTTGTGCCAATAATATTGCTTATATGATTGATCAATGTCATTCAATTGAACCTAAAGTACCCGCAATGATTAAATCAGTAATAAATGTACAAAATGCTCATGCTAAATCATTATTAGTAGATAGAAAAGCTTTAGAGATTTCTAGAAACAATAATGATGTTTTAAAAGCTGAGAGTATTATAAGTGATGCGTTCTTACATGATGTGAGACCATTATTAGCACAAGTAAGAGAAGAAATGGGATTACACCCTAATCCAATGAAAGCCTATTTAGCCAGTGGTTATGAACAAGAAAAATTAAAAAGAGGATATGGCCAAGGTTGGGGATAAGAAAGAGAGAAAATAAAATGTACGATGTAAAATTACAACAGATGGCTAAAATGTCACAACTAGTGGGGAAATCAGCTGATTTAGCCCAAGGTGGTGGTGGAAATACTTCTGTTAAATTAAATAATAATCTAATGGCAGTTAAGGCTTCAGGTTATAAATTAAAGGATATGACAACTAAAGAGGGATTTGTAGTTATCGACTATATGAAAATAAGGGAATACTACGATAAAGTTGATTTAAATAAAGATATTGATTATTACAAGGATTCAACCGCATTTGTGAAAAAAAATACTATTCAATTAGAAGGTTTGCAAGAGGGTATGAGAGCTTCTGTAGAAGCTGGTTTCCATTCATTGCTATTAGATTATGTTATTCATACACATTCAGTATATGGAAATATATTATCTTGTACAGGTGAAGGAAAGAGAATTGCAGAAGTTTTATTTGGTAAAAGTAAATATGGCTATATGTGGTTACCATACATTGCACCTGGATTTGAACTTACATTAGGGTTTAAGAAAAGTCTAGATCAAGCAAGAGATAAAGATGGAAATATTCCTAAAATTATTTTTATGGAAAGTCATGGATTAGTTGTAACATCAGATGATTATGATGAATGCCAAGAAATAAATGCTTTTGTTAACAATACAATTATTGATAGAATGAGTTTAACAGAAGAATACCCTTATGTTGGGATTGAAAAAGTAAAAGAAAATGTATATGTTTCTAAATCGCGATTACTTGACGATTATTTCCAAGGAACTACTTCATATATGGATAAAACGTGGTTTTCTAATCACATTTTATACCCAGACCAAGGAGTTTATCTTAGAGGTAACATTTCAAATGACGAAGCTACTCCAAATAAGATAAATATTAACTTAGAAACAGGTAAAATCACATATAGGACTAATTACAAAGAAGCTCTTACTATGGAAGAAAGTATTGTAGCCTTTATATATATTATGGAAAAAGCGCGACAAAATAATCTAACAATTATGACAATGTTAAAAGAAGATGTGGACTTTATAACAAATGTTGAAGGGGTTAAGTACAGAAAAACTTTACTAAAGTAAAAAATAGAGCTTAAATGCTCTTTTTTTTGTTATTAAATTGACTAATAATTGAAGTAACTATATAATACTACTGTTATGCAAAAAGACAAAAATGTCTTATGAAATAAATTATGGAGGGAACTAGTTAAATGAAGACAAAGCTATGGATTAAATTTGTCATTGCCCTTGCACTGATAGCTTTCTTTATTGTAACGATTATCGTTGGTTCAGAAGGAATGGGTGTAAACAAAGTAACTGAAACCAAATTAGGAATTGATATCAAAGGAGGCGTTTCTGCTACAATTTACCCAGATGTAGAAGATTTGTCAGTTGTTAGCGATGGACAGTTAGAAACTGCTAAAAACATTCTAACCCAGCGTCTTGAAGCTAAAGGAACCTTTGATGCCACAATTATCGTTGATCGAGAAAATAAAAGAATATTAATGGAAATCCCATATACTAGTGGAGAAAAAAACCCACAAAAAGTATTAGATGATTTAGGAAAAATGGCGTATTTATCATTTAGATCGGTTACACCGCTAATTGATGAAAATGGTGAATATATTATTAACGAAGAAACTGGAGAATATGAAATAGATTCAGTTGTTAAAATTGATGGTGCTGATATTAAAAACGCTGTTGCAGTTTATCAAGATAATGCCCCTGTTGTTTCAATAGATTTTACAACAGATGGCGCTACAAAATTTGCTCAAGTTACTGGAGACATGATTGGACAGGTATTATATATCTTCTTAGATGAGCAGATTATATCTTCCCCAACAGTTCAAGATATGATTCCCGATGGACATGCTGTTATTACAGGGAGTTTTACTCCAGAAGAAGCAATGCAATTAGCTGATTACATTCAATATGGTGCATTACCTTTTGGATTAGTTCCTAAGGGAATTAATTCAATTAGTCCTGTTCTTGGAGAAAGTGCATTAGTTGTTACATTAAGAGCGGCTTTATTAGCATTTATTCTAGTTGTTTTATTTATGATGTTTAGATACCGTTTACAAGGAGCAGTGGCAGCACTTGCACTTTGTGGATTAGTAGCATCAGAAATCTTTTGGATTTCAGCTTTTGATGCATCAATCACTTTGCCAGGAATTGCAGGTATCATACTAACCATTGGGATGGGTGTGGATGCAAATGTTATTATTTTCGAGCGAATAAAAGAAGAATTACGTGGTGGATTAGCAATTGATGACGCAATTGATGTAGGTTTTAAACGAGCATTTTCAGCTATTATTGACGCTAATGTAACCACATTAATTACTGCAGTAATATTGTACACCATGGGTAGTGGACCAATTAAAGGGTTCGCTTTAGTCTTGATGATTGGTGTTATAATGAGTTTTATTACAGCAATTATGATTTCCAAATACTTATTAAAAGGATTATCCACTATAAAACTATTTAAAAATAAATGGTTTTATTCAGTGAAGGAGGCGTCATCATGATGGACATTATTGGTAAAAGAAAATATTTCTTTATGTTTTCATTAGTCTTAATATTAATTGGTGGCTTATTCTTCTTAATAAATGGTGGATTTAATTGGGACATTCAATTTGAAGGTGGAACAATAATTAAAATTGAAATGAACAATAATGATTATGATCAGGGTAAAGTTGAAAAACTTCTTGAAGAACTATTAAATAAAGATTTAACACTGCAAAAAGAAGAAACATTTAATCCAGAAGACAATGAAAGTACTATTGCATTATTATCAATTAAAGTTGCTAAAGATAATACATTAACTTCTGAAGAAATTAATAGTGCAATTGATGAGCTAATTGCTGATGGATTAGCAAAAATTGATGCAGAGGTTGTACTTCAATCAGTAGAGCCATCTATTGGTATAGAAATGAGAAACAAATCATTATCAGCAGCTGCTTTAGCAATTATATTAATTGTGTTTTATGTATGGATTCGTTTTAGAGTTATGTCAGGTTTAGCAGCAGCTCTTTGTGGCATTACAGCACTGTTACATGATGCGTTTATTATGTTAGCTGTTTATACAGTCTTTAACATTCCTGTTAATGAAGTATTTATTGCAGCGATACTAACTATTATTGGATATTCTATGAATGACACCATTGTAATTTATGATAGAGTTCGAGAGAATACGGCTATAATGCAGAAATCAGATATTGAAACGCTAGTTAACACATCAATTCTTCAATCGTTACCTAGAACTATTAATACTTTAATATCTACATTGCTTACAGTTGTAACATTATACATCTTTGCTGTAATCTATAATGTGGGATCGATTAAAGAATTTGCATTACCACTTATAATAGGACTAGCCAGTGGATCGTATTCTTCTATTTTCATTGCCACACCATTGTGGATGATGTGGAAAAAACGAGCACACTTAAAGAAAAAACTAACTGCATAAAAATTTATCAAGTATACCACACACCGTGTGGTATACTTTTTGTAAAGATATATATGGAGATTATATGAAAATTGATGTTGTACTAGATACAGATACATATAATGAAGTTGATGACCAATTTGCATTGGTTTATGCAATATTATCAGAAGAAATCAATTTACTAGCTGTATATGCTGCTCCATTTCATAATGAAAAATCTAGCGGTCCAGAAGATGGGATGATAAAAAGTTATAATGAAATATGTCGTTTATTAGAATTACTTAATATTAAGAATGATGGATTTGCGTTTAAAGGAGCTAGAAGGTTTTTAGAAGATAACCCATGTGACAATGATGCTGTAAGAGATTTAATAAAAAAAGCAAAAGAACATTCTACAGACAATCCATTATACATAGCAGCCATCGGAGCTCCAACTAATGTAGCAAGTGCTATTTTATTAGCACCTGAAATAATTCAAAATATAAAAGTTGTATGGTTAGGGGGTAATGAAATTTCTTATCCATATGCAAGAGAATTCAATCTTAAACAAGATTTTTATGCTTCAAAAACTTTATTCGATAGTGGTGTGTCTCTAGTGCAGATACCATGTCAAAAAGTAGCTTCTCTTTTATCAGTTGGGGTGCCAGAATTAAAAGCTTGTATGGGAAATTCTACAATTGCAATGGCATTAATAGATCTTGTTAATAAAGAGGTAAGTGGAAATCTTTCAGAGACTCGTGTAATCTGGGATATTGCTGTAATTGCTTATCTAATTAATAAGGACTGGGTACCTACTAATTGGGTACACAGTCCTATATTACATGATACATTTTTATATTCAGTTGATAAGCGTCGTCATTTAATTGAAATTGTTTATAAACTGAAAAGAAATGAAATTTTTGCTGATTTGTATAAAAAGATATCTCTTATCTAATTTTTCATATTATCTACAATTTTAAAAACTTTCTCAAAAATTTCTAAAGCTCTATCTAGTTGCTCTTTTGTATGTGTGGCAGTATAACTTGTTCGTAAGAGACATTCACCTTCACTAACAGCAGGGGCAATAACAGGGTTTACATAAACACCAGCTTCTAGTAACATTCTTGTTATTAAAAATGTTTTTTCAGTAGTATACGTCATAACAGGGATAATAGCAGTTGTTGAATTACCAATTGGAATATTTCTTTCTTTGAAACCTTTTCTCATATAATCTGCATTCTCTTGTAAATTTATAACTCTCTCAGGTTGTTCTATCATTATTTTTATTGCTTCTAAAACTACAGCAGCATTAGAGGGCGGAATTGAAGCACTAAAGATAAAAGGTCTAGAAGAATGTTTAATGTAATGTATTACTTGATCACTAGCAGCAATAAACCCACCTAAACTTGCAAGAGATTTAGAAAAAGTGCTCATGATGATATCAACATCATCTTCTAAATCAAAGTGTGAAGCTGTTCCTCTACCGCTTTTTCCAATCATACCTAAGGCATGAGCGTCATCTACAAATAATCTAGCGCCATATTTTTTCTTTAATCTAACTAATTCAGGCAAATTACAAATATCGCCACCCATGCTAAAAACACCATCGGTGACTATTAATACACCATTGTCTTTTGGGATTTTTTTTAATAGACATTCTAAATCGTCCATATCGTTATGTTTATACTTAAGTGTTT
>JAUUZE010000149.1 GCA_030590175.1 Clostridia bacterium | reverse complement strand
TTATAAAAGAAAAGATGGAAATTATGGATTAATTGAACCAGAAGTATAAGTAATTGACATAATTTATAATGAAAAGGGCCTTAATTAAGGTCCTTTTTAATTTATTTAATATAAAAATTAATATTATTAATATAATAGTTGACAAAATCAATAAATAGGTTTAATATACAAATATAAGATAAAGAAAATTAACAGGAGAATTAATTATATGAAGAATTACGTTCCAGTACAGTGTCCAATATGTGAAGATGAGTTAATTGTTACAGATATGAAGTGTAATAAATGCAATACTCACTTCCAAGGTGAATTTCATGTTAGTAAGTTTTCAAAGCTAGATGAAAAACAATTATTGTTTGTAGAAACATTTATAAAATGTAGAGGTAGTATTAAAGAAATGGAAAAGGAATTAAATATTTCATATCCTACTGTTAAGAGCAGATTAGAAGATGTGGTTAAGTCGTTAGGATTTCAAAGCAATGAAAAACCTGATGAAAAGAGAAAAAAAATATTAGAAAGTATAGACAGCGGGGAAATGTCAGTTGAAGAAGCAATCAATATTTTGAAGAAATAATTGATGAGGTAAAAAAAATGTTTACAAGATATCATAAAAAAAACAGAAAGAATATGGGAATCAGAGTGAATCACACTTGTAGTGGTTCAGACTGTCTAAAGGTAATGTATTCAGCTGGTATGTCATGTAAAACTGGATTTAGAAAAATTACAGGATAATAAAATGATTATAAAAGATGAAGTTACATACATTTTAAAAATGCTTGAAGAGGGAAGAATTACTTCAGATCAAGCTGCTAAACTTATTGATGCCATTGACATAAGTGAATCAGTTGATGAAAATAATTACTCTGCAATTACAGAAGTGGTTGTTAGTATGGCTGAAATGTCAAAACGTTTAGGACAAATTGGTGCGCAAATTGGTAAAAATATTGTTGATGAGTTTGTAGACATTGATGCTAAGCGTGAAAGAAAAACTGTTGAAAAAATGGCTATCGATTTAAAAGATGATGGAATATTAACTATTGAAACAAATGGAAAAATCAACCTGTATCGTAAAACTGAGGGAGATAAGGGTGAACTTTTTATAACATATGGTGGAAGTAAGAAGGAATTATCTTCACTAGTTAGCATTTCTAACAACAACAATCAATTGAGTGTTATTGTTAAGAATATTCTAAAAAGAATAAATATTGATTTATATCTTCCTACAGTCCAATTAAAGAAAACAGTATTACTTGGGAAAAACGAATTAGTAAATATTAATGATTTACATTCAAGTAGTTTAGAAATTGTTACAAACAGTGGTGGTATAGTAATGAATCAAGCCAATGCAAATAAATACAATATTGCCACATCTCATGGAAAAATTACGATATCTAATTGTCAGGGAGAAGTTTTAAAAGCTATAAGTACAAATTCTATGATAAGCCTGATTAATGGGGAATTTTATAATGGATGTAATGTTCAATCAACTAATGGCAGTATTTATATTACCAATGTAAAAAGTGGACAAATTAAAGGTATTAGTACAAATGGTAATATTAGAATGAACCAAGTTGCTTGCCAAATAGCTGATTTATTAACTACTAATGGGAATATTAATTTAACGCAAAATACCACATATACACTTGATCATTGTGATATAGAGGCTATTACATCAAATGGTTCGATTACAGTATTTTATAAACCTACTCAGCAATTACAATTTGATGCAAAAACAGAGAATGGTCATGTGGATTATGATAAAAATGTTTTTAAATTAGATTATATAAAAAGAGGAATTAATAAGGTAATTGAAGCTAAAGGAACAAAAGTAAGCGGGAACGATTCAACTAAAAAGTGCATATGTAAATTACGAACCTATATGGGTTCTATCACCATAAAAAAAGATGACGGAGGGAAACCTAATGGATAATTATGGAAGAGCTAAAATTTTAAAAATGTTAGAAGATGGCAAAATTTCTTCAGAAGATGCTTTAAAATTGATGGAAGCAATTGATGGAAAAAGAGAAGAAATAATTGAACCTAAAAAATCAAAAAGTGACTCACAGCGAAGAGCTAACATAGAACATCACGCAGATGCGATTGAAACAGAGGCTGATCTATTAGAAGATGAAGCTGATGAGCTAGAGCAAGAGGCAGATGCAATTGAAGAACAAGCTGATGAAATGGAAGCGAAAGCTGATGAACTTGAAGAAGAAACTGCAGAGACAATAAGAGAGGAAGCAGATGAAATCAGAGCAAAAGCTGATAGACTTCGTGAGAAAGCAGATGAAATAAGAGAAAAGGCTGATGAAAAAATTGATGAAATGGAAGATCTTCGAGAGTCACTTGAAGAAAAATTCAGAGAATTCAGTGACAAAACTGAACATTTAACTGTTGAAATTGGTGAAAAAGTTAATGAAAAATTAAAAGATATTAATTTTAGTAGAATTTTTGAAGGTGGTTTTTTTAATTTTGGTTTTGAAGTTGGTGAAGGTGAGAAAGTAAAAAGAGAAATTAATATTGAAGTCAATGAAGATATATCAGTTGCTAATAGAAATGGTAGTGTTAAGTTAAGCATAACTAAAGATCAGCCATATGTAATATTTACTATAAGATCAAAGCATGATGCTGATATGGTTATGGATGATATTGTTTTTAATAATGATAATAAATTACTTATTGATGCTACATTTGATGGAAAAGAAAATTTACATAATAGAACAAGAGTGAACATCGAAGTGTTTTTACCTGAAGTTATCCTAGGAGAGATAATAGCTAAAACCACTAATGGACGAGTGGAGATTGGTAAAATTTCAGGTGGTGATATTACTTGTAAATCTACTAATGGACGATTAAATATTTACGACTTAACTGGAAAAGATATTATTGCTAAATCTACCAATGGACAAATTATCTGTTATCGTACTTCTAGTAATGATTTAAAAGCATCTACTACAAATGGATCTGTAAAAGCTGGAAATAATGATAGTAAAAATCAATTATTTAAGACTACTAATGGCTCAGTAAATGCACACGATAATAAAAGCGATGAGATTATATTAAAGACAACAAATGGTAGTATTAAGAGTTATAGGAATTTAGCAAATGTTCATAATGCTTTTACTACTAATGCTGGAATCACACTAAACGAATTTTCTCCTAAAAGTGAAAAAGCTAATGTTGTATTAAAAACAAGTAATGGTTCTATCTCTGTAACTAATAAAGATGATGTTAAAATAGATTTTTCTGCTAGTTTAGGAAAAAATAAAAAAATTAGTGGAGACTTTTCAAAGTATCACCAAAAAGACAAAGAGCATATTGGAACTGTTAAAAGAGGAAGTGATTCTTCTAAAAGAGTCTTTATGCAGGTTAAAACATCAATGGGAAATATATCCTTTAAATAAGTAGCTAAAAACTTATAATATTTATTTTATGTGTGAGTAACTTAATTGACAAAGACCAAAAACAAATGTAAAATTATAACCAGGTAATAATTTATTACTTGGTTATATTTATTTGTAAGGAGAGGGCTATGAAAAAAATAACAAATATTAAGCAAATGGTTGCTTTAAAAGCACAGGAATTACCAGACAGAGCTGCGTTTTCAACAATAGTTGATGATCAGTTGGTAGATGTTTCATATGGAGAATTTGCTAAAGATGTAGAGCATCTTGGGGAGAAAATGCTTGACATGGGGTTAAAGGATAAGTTCATTGCTGTTATTGGGGAAAATCGTTATGAATGGGTTGTTCCATATATTGCTACAGTTAATGGATTGGGAATAATTGTACCACTAGATAAAGAATTAACAAAAGAAGAGATTTCTAATTTACTTACAAGGTCAAACACAGAAGCATTCTTCTATAGTGAAAAATTCCAAAGTAAAGTTGACTATGTTAAAAAGAATGTTGAATGTATTAAGTATTATATATGTATGGATGAGTCAAAAGATGAAGCTATGTATTTTTATGATTTAATTAATCAAGGCAAGAAACTTGTAGCTAAAGGGAGCAAAGTTCATCAAGGATTACCAATTGATGAAGATGCAATGTCAATGTTGATTTACACATCAGGAACAACAGGAAATCCAAAAGGTGTAATGTTAAGTCATAAAAATATTATGACAGTTGTATATGGCGCAATACCTGCTATAGATATTTCAGATAAGGATAGTGCTTTATCAATCTTACCAATTCATCACACATATGAATGTAGTTGTGGATTCATATATATGTTCTTTAAAGGCGCAAGAATTACATTTTGTAGAGGTTTAAAATATATTGCTGATGATATGAAAATAGCAAAACCCTCTATAGTTATGGTTGTTCCACTTATTTTAGAAAGTATTTATTCTAAAGTTATGAAAAAAGGTGGAGCTAAAGTAAAAATTATGCTTAAGATTGTTGGTTTCTTAAATGCTATTGGTATTGATGTGAGAAAGAAAATATTCCACAGTAT
>JAUUZE010000087.1 GCA_030590175.1 Clostridia bacterium | reverse complement strand
TGGCTCATGTTTATAAAGCACTTGATCAGACGTTAGATAGAATTGTTGCTATAAAAATTTTAAAAGAAGAATTTTTAGATGATGAAGAGTTTGTCAAACGCTTTCATGCAGAAGCACAGTCGGTTGCTAAACTTTCAAATCCAAACATAGTTGGAGTTTTTGATGTAGCCCTAGAAGATAAGTATCACTATATAGTGATGGAATATATTGAAGGGGTTACACTAAGTGATTATATAACAAATAAAAAGGTTTTAAGTGATGATGAAGCCATGGGTATTGCTATACAAATATGTAAGGCACTTGTTCATGCTCATAAAAACAATATAGTTCATCGAGACATTAAACCACATAACATTTTATTAGCAAAAGACGGTGTTGTTAAGGTAGCCGACTTTGGAATAGCGAAAGCTACAAGTAACAAAACATTAACATTAAGTGGGAAAACTATTGGTTCTGTCCACTATTTTTCACCTGAACAAGCAAGAGGTGGATTTGTTGATCATAGAACTGATCTATACTCTCTTGGTTGTGTAATGTACGAAATGGTTACTGGACATCTTCCATATGAGGGAGAAACACCTGTAGTCGTAGCTGTAAAGCATCTTCAAGAACCAGTAAAAGATCCAACACTTCATAATGAGGATGTTACTGAAGACACTAAAAACATGGTAATGAAAGCTATGGCAAAAAGTGTTGATGAGAGATACCAATCTGCGCTTGAATTTTTAGCAAATATTGAAGCCCATATGAAGGGAAAAGAATTACCAAATGAATTTGACTTATCACTAGATTTTGTTAATGATAAAGATAATAAGAAAAGTGTAGCATATATCACAAGAGACTTTACACCAGTGAAAGATACAAAAGAAAAAAGAGAGGAGTATGATTTTTCCTTGAGTAAAAACAGACAAAAAAAATACACATTCTCAAAGTTGCTAGCAATCTTCTCAGCTATGCTGTTAATATTACTTTTAAGCTTTTATGGAGTGAAAGAATTAATCACTACTATTATCCCAGAAATTGAGGAATATGAAGTAGGGAATTATACTAATTTATATTATGATGATATTAAAGAAAAATTAGAAAGTGAATTTGATATCATTACTGAAAAAAGAGAAGTTAATAATAATGAATATATTGAAGGTATTATTGTTGAACAAGACATAGCTCCTGGTATTAAATTCAAAGAGGGAGGATTTAATAAAATTTTATTTACAGTTAGTTTAGGTCCAGAACTTATTGAAATTCAAGATTTCACTTCTTTTGACTATAGAATTGCTAACCACGATTTAACAGAGTTAGGATTAGTAATTACAAAAGAAGAAATTATGTCAGATATTGTAGCTAAAGGTGGAATTGTTAGAACTGACCCAGAAGCAGGAATGAAGGTAGCTCCTGGAACTTCCATTACCGTATATGTAAGTTTAGGCCCAAATCTTGATGAAGTGGAAGTACCTGATTTTATAGGTATGAATCAAACTGAGTTCTTCCAAGCAATTGATGATGCTAATTTGAAAGTGGGATCAATTTTCCCAAGTGATTTAGAAAGTTTAACAGCTTTAATTATAGAACAGCATCCAACAGCTGGTGAATTTGTTTATGAAAATTCAGAAATCCATGTGAAATTCCAAGAAGAAAATGTTGAGGGAGATAGAATATTAATCAATTATCCAATTATTCCTACTAATATCAATGAATTAGAAGGTAGCATTAAAGTATATGTTGAAATAAAACCAACAGATACTTTGCGATATGAAATGATTTATAATCAAAATCATGAAAAAAGTGAATTACCCATTATCATAGAAATTCCAATACCTATAGATGGAAAAACAACACTAAAAGTAATCTTTAATAATATATACACTGAATTAACAGAATTATTGTATGAAGATTATATAATTGAAGAACCATCATCATCTCCATCTCCTACACCTGATACAACAGGAGGTAATTAATTGCCTGATGGAATGATTACCAAAGGTGTTGGCGGTTTGTATACAGTCATTTCTGAAAAATGCGAGTACTTTTGTAAAGCGCGAGGATTATTTAGGAAAAATGATGAAAAACCTATTCCAGGTGATTGGGTAACATTTGAAGTTACCAATGAACAATTAAAAGAGGGATATCTACTTAAAATTAAAAAGCGAAAGAATTACTTGATAAGACCAGCTGTTGCTAACATCGATCAAGCTATTTTAGTAGTTTCTGTAATCGATCCTAAACCTGATTTATTATTGATAGATAAACTTATTTGTGTCTGTGAAAGCAAAGGTATCACACCAATTATTTGTGTTAATAAGATAGACTTAGGTAGCAAACTTGAAGAAAGTGAAATTGTTAATCAATATATTCAAACAGGTTATAAAATTATTTCTTGTAGTGTAAAGAACGAAAAGGGAATGGCATTGATTGATGAAATACTTCATAATAAAATTTCAGTTTTCGCAGGTCAATCAGGTGTGGGAAAATCGTCTATTTTAAATAGTATTATGAAAAAAGAAGTTATGGAAATAGGTGATATTTCAACTAAGATTGGAAGGGGAAAACATACTACGAGACATGCTGAATTTATCAATATACATGGAGGATATCTAGTTGATACTCCTGGATTTTCTAATTTTGAACCACAACTATTTTCACCTAATCAATTAAAAGAATTATATGTTGAATTTCACCAATTTGAAAATACTTGTCGTTTTTCTGGGTGTATACATATTAATGAACCAGATTGTACTGTGAAAAATGCTGTAAAAAGTGGTAAAATAAGTATAGAAAGACATAAAAGATATATGATTATCTATGAAATAATAAAACAGGCAGAGAAAGAAAAAAGAGGATACTAGTATGATAAAAATTGCACCATCTATATTAGCAAGTGATTTTACTAAACTTGGTGATGAAGTTATTAAAGTAGATAAAGCAGGAGCTGACTATATTCATATTGATGTTATGGATGGACATTTTGTCCCAAACATAACTATTGGTCCACCAGTTGTAAAAGCTATCAGAAAAATAACTAAGAAGGTACTTGATGTTCATTTAATGATTAGCAATCCTGATCAATATATTGAAAAGTTTGCCAATGCTGGAGCAGATATTATTTGTGTACATCAAGAGGCTTGTATTCATTTAGATAGAACAATACAGTTAATAAAATCATTTGGAAAAAAAGCAGGTGTTGCATTAAATCCAGCAACTCCAATTGACACATTGAAAACAATCTTACCAAAAGTAGACATGGTTCTACTAATGACAGTAAATCCAGGATTTGGTGGACAGTCATATATTGAATACTCTACTAATAAAATTAGTGAATTAAGAGAGCTAATTAGTTCAAAAAATTTATCAATTGATATTGAAGTTGATGGAGGTATCACCCTTGATAATATTGGAATAGTAACTAAAGCTGGTGCAAATGTTATTGTAGCAGGTTCTACTGTTTATAAAGCTAAAGATACTGTTTCTATTATCAAACAATTGAGAGAACGTGCCTGTTAGAAAGGTGAGTTATGAAATTTTTGATTATTTCAGGTGGGAAAAAAACAAATTATAAAATAGTTAAACCATATTATATTCAAGCAGACTTTACTATTTGCGTAGATAAAGGACTAGAATATGCAGAAGATTATGGGATTAAGCCACAGATGATTCTAGGTGATATGGATTCAGTTAGTCCAAAAGTATTGAAAAAGTATCATAAAGATGAGATTAATATTTTTCCAAGAGACAAAGATTATACTGACAGTGAAATCGCTGTTAGAAAAGCAATTTCCTTAGGTGCTAAAGATGTAACTATTATTTGTGCAACAGGAACAAGAATGGATCATACCTTATCGAATATAAAACTATTAATTTTATTAAAAGAAAAAGGTATTACTGGTAGAATAATTGATAGTTATAATAATATGTTTTTAGTTGATGGGTATCAAAGTATCCCTAAAAAAAAGGATCAAATTGTTTCAATTATTCCACTAGATACTTGTTATGATGTTACAGCAAAAGGTTTTTTATATCCATTAACTAAAGAAGACCTTGATATTAACTGGAATATCGGGATAAGTAATATAATTATTGAATCCAAAGGAGAAATTAGTCTAACTAAAGGAAATCTTCTAGTCATTATTACAAAAAATCACTAAAGAATTATTTATATAACTGTGCCAATTTAGTAAATGAAGGTAGTGATCTTTTTATAATATCTTTACTAATGCAATATGACAATCTTACATAACCTGGTTGGCCAAAGCCACTACCTGGTACTAATAGAATGTTGAATTTTTGAGCTTGCTTTACAAAGTTAACTTCATCTTCTTCTGGTGATTTCATAAATAGATAAAATGCACCATCAGGTTTTTGACAGGTAAATCCTAATGAGATTAAGTGATTATACAGTAAATCTCTTCTTTCTTCATAAATGATAGGGTCAATTTTTTCATTAATACATTTTTCAATAATTCGCTGTTGGATAGCTGGTGCATTAACAAAGCCTAAAGTACGATTGTTAAATAAAATGGCTGACATTAGCAATTGATTATTAGGAATTAAAGGACTAACTGTTATATAGCCAATTCGCTCACCTGGTAAGGATAATGACTTACTATATGAATTGATACTTATGGTTTTTTTAAATATCTTCATCATTGTTGGAATTTTTATATTTCCATATACAATTTTAGTATAAGGTTCATCACTTATAATAAATATATTAGTACCAAATTTATCTTCTTTTTCCTTAATGATTGTAGCCATTTGTTCTAAATCACTTTCGCCATATACTACACCAGTTGGATTATTAGGAGAGTTAATAATAATTGCTTTAGTTTTATTTGTAATTGCATTAGCAAATTTATCAAGATCCATTGTGAAAGTATCTTTTATAGTATCAACAATAACAGGTATTCCATTTGAATGAGTAATATAGAATAAATATTCAGCAAAAAATGGTTTAAAGATGATTACTTCTTCTAAATCATTAAGTATTGATTTTAATGTTACATTAATTCCAGCAGCAGCACCTGTTACCATACATATGTTAGATGAAGAAATGTCCATATTATATTCTTTTGAAATCATATCAGCTACAGCTTTTCTAGTAGATTCATAACCGCCATTACTCATGTATTTATGCATTCCTTTTTCTTTACTGTTACTAATATCACGAATGGCATCTTTAACTGCTTTTGGTGGTTCTACATCAGGATTACCTAAGCTAAAGTCATAGACATTATCAGCACCATGAAGTTGACGTAATTTATTGCCTTCTTCAAACATTGCACGTATCCATGAAGATTTTTCTAAGCTTTCAATTGTTTTTTTTGAGAACATAACAGCCTCCTAAAAGAATTTTTATTTATTATATCATAACTAATAGTTAACTATGATGTTTTTTATTATAATTATTATTTCACAATTTCATAGGGCCAAGAGTTTATTCCACCCATTTCAAAAATATTTGTGTAACCTAGTTTTACTAAAATCTCAGCTGCCATTTTACTTCTGTTGCCACTTTTACAGTAAACAATAATTTTAGCATTTTTATCTGTTAATAAAGATGCAGATTGTTGTGCAATTGTACCAACAGGAATTAATTTAGCATTTTTAATATGTCCTTCGTCATATTCTGATTGCTCTCTCACATCAACGATAATGACATCCTGTGAATCCATCATTTCTTTACCCTTTGAAGGAGTAATTACAGTATAGGTAACCGCTATATTTTCATGAATCTTATAAGGTGATATTTCTAGTATTTCCAAAGAAAAATCAGTCATCTTATACTCAAAAGTTACATTGTTTCCAATGTAAAAATCTTTTTTTGTATTTAAATTAAAGGTAACGTCATCATTTATATTTAAAATTACTTTATCAGATGAATCTTTTATTCTTAATAAAAATGAATTATAAGTATATATTTCCATAACACGACCTTCATATAGGGAAGTATCTTCATCTATGGGAGTTTGACTACTACAACTTATTGTAATTAACAATATAATTGATATTAATATTAGTATTACTTTTTTCATAATAGTTATCCTTTCAGTAAGTTAATAATACCCTCATCAGAAGTTGCATAAGCACTGAAATATGTAAAGTAATTTACAAAACCAGGTGGTGTATTATTTGGCTTTTTAATATTTTTGATTTCAGAATAATCAACAGCAATTTGTCCTGAATTTCTTGCTTTAGAATGGTAAGCTGCAATAATGGCAGCTTCTGTAATAGTACGGTCAGGGAAAAATTCTTCTTTTTTGTCTTTTTTTCTAATAATAACATGTGAACCAGGAATTTTTTGAGCATGTAACCATAAATCTCGTGAGTTAGCAAAGGTAAATGTTAAATAGTCATTTTCCACATTATTCCTTCCAACATAAATTTCATAACCTTCGCTTGAAATGTATTTAAGAGGTGAACGTGTTATGACATCTCTTTTTTTTACTTTGCTTTTTTTTCTTTTAATATATTCAGTAGTAATTAATTCTTCTTTAATTTCATCAACTTCTTCTGGTGTTTGACAAGTAGATAGATTATGTAACACACTTTCTAAATAGGATAATTCACGAGTGGATAATGATAATTGTTCTTTTGAATAAAGGGCAGCACTTTTAGCTTTTTTATATTTTTTAAAATATCGCTGTGCATTGAAACTTGCATCTCTTCCTTTCTCAATGGGAATTGATATTTGTTCATTAGTATAATAATTTAAAACATTAAATTTGTCTTTGTTCTTATCAAATTGATATAAATTAGCTGTAATAAGTTCACCATATAATTTGAACTTATCTAAGCTGGCTTGATTATTAATATTTTTTTCATGAATGATTATTTTTTTATGACATCTCTCAATATTTTTAGCTAAAATCCGTCTAATATTACCTTGCTTTTGTTTGATTCTCTCACGGGTGTCTTTTAGAAAATAATATTGATCAAGAGTTTCGTTAAACGATTCCATAGGAGCTGTTTTTTTATATTGGGTTAGTACTAAAGGGTAAAAATCTTTTACTTGATTGTTATCATAGATAAGACAAGGTGTATATTCTTCATAAATTACTTTTTCTTTAATTACAGAAAAGCAATCGTTTAGTGATTGTTTTTCAATAAGGTTTAATTGCTCATAACTTTTTCCCTCAAGATTAGCAGCATATACAATTTCTTGACAAATTGCTGGTGAAAAACCTTTGATTGTTGCTAAAAGAGCTTGATCAAGTAGTCTACCTTTAAACTTCTCCAAATGTTCAATTGTAAAATCAGTTAAAAGAATTTTATTCTGAGTTGGAGGAAGGGAGTATTCTCTAGCAGGCATTATTTGTCTTTTAGAAGAGAGCTCTTCATCTACGTGTTTTAGAGCATCAAGTACAATGTTTTGATGATTAGTGATAATTATATTGGTATTTCTTCCTGTTAACTCAATAATCATTCTCTTTATCTGTAAATCACCTAGTTCATTACGTGCTTCAATAATAAAGTCAATAATGCGCTCATAATCATGAAACTTAATATCTACTATTCGACCACTTCCAATATGCTTACGTAAAAACATACAAAAATTTGGTGGTGCGATTGGGTTTGTTTTTTTTCTATTAGTTAAATGAATACGAGAACAAGCTGGATTAACACTAACGACTAATAAGTTGTTTTTTCCATATGTATGAATAGAAAAAAGAATTTCGTCTCTTTCAGGCATATAGATATTTTGTATTTTTCCACCAATGAGCTTTTCTTTCAATTCACTGATAATACATTTTGTGGCTATTCCATCAAATGGCATATTATATAATCACCTTTATCTTTTTTACTTTTATAGCTTTACATGAATTTCCATTTTCGCTAATATGATTAAAATCCGAATAAACTATTAGAAAAGTATCATCACTGATTGGAACCATTCCACAATATGAACATGTATCTTGTTGTGAATTTAATGGAGGTACAATCGGTGTTTTATCTTCTTCCCATATATTATTATATAAACCTTTAATATACAACCCAGGGCGCCCATAACCTGCAATATGAACACCATTTTTAAGTGATATAACCTCAGGCCATACTCCAATTTCATCAAAGTACTCGGGTTTTGACCATGTTGTTGCACCATCATAACTCCAAGATATATACATTGGGGTGTTACCATAACCATCTGTTGTTCGTAAAAGAGAAAATGCAGTGTTTTTATCAATGAATGTAAGGCTCTGTTCACCAAATCCCATTCTATCTATT
>JAUUZE010000115.1 GCA_030590175.1 Clostridia bacterium | reverse complement strand
GGGCTGATGATGATGGTTCTATAGGAAAAGCATACGGCTATCAACTAGGAATTAAGCATCAATACAAAGAAGGCTGGTTTGACCAAGTAGATCGTGTGTTATTTGATCTTAAAAATAATCCATATAGTAGAAGAATTATGACTAATATATATAACCATCATGATCTTAGTGAAATGAATTTATATCCTTGTGCTTACTCTATGACTTTTAATGTTACTGGAAACAAACTTAATACAATACTAAATCAACGTTCACAAGATATATTAGCTGCAAATAATTGGAATGTGGTACAATATGCCACTTTAACCCATCTTTTTGCTCATGTTTGCGGTTTGATACCTGGTGAATTTGTCCATGTAATTGCAGATGCACATATTTATGATCGTCACATTCCCATTATAGAAGAATTAATTACGCGTAAACAATATGAAGCACCACAATTTATAATGAATAAAGAAAAAAATAATTTTTACGATTTTTTTACAACTGATTTTAAACTTAGTGGTTATGAAAAAGGAGAACATGTTAGTTTTCCTATTGCTGTATAAGGAGAGACAATAATGAATATCATTGTAGCCGTTGATAAAAACTGGGGAATTGGAGATAAAGACAATATGCCTTGGTCTATTCCAGAGGATATGAAATTTTTCAAAGATATGACCATAAATAAAACAGTAGTTATGGGTAGGATTACCTTTTTATCATTTCCAAAACAACTCCCATTGAAAAATAGACAAAATATTATTTTAACAAGAGATGAAAATTTTTCTGTAGAAGGTGCTATTGTCGTTAACGGTGTTAAATCACTTATAGAATTTGTTAAAGATATTAATGAGGATGATGTGTTTATTATTGGTGGACAAAGTATATATCAAACTTTTGAGAAATACTGTAAAAAGGCTTATATTACAAAAATTGATTACGAGTATGAGGTTGATACTTATTTTCCAAACTTAGATTTATTAGATCATTGGGAAATAAGTAAAATCCATGATATAAAACATACTAAAGATGGAATTCCTTTCACTGTATATGAATATATTAATACTCAAATATAAGTATATTCATGAAAAGTTATGCAATTTGAATCGTGAAAATTTATAGCTCCATTAATGGCTGTTCTAGATACATACAATATTTTTTCTTCATGAAAAATAAAATCAATATACTGAAATCCAACCAATGTATAATCTTCTTCATACTCTGAATAATCTAATAACAATGCTTCATCTTCCCATGTTATTAAATCTTTAGAACTCATTAGTACAACTTTATTTCTCTTTCGTGTATTTTCTTCATCTGCTCTATTGACAATGGTATAATATTTTTTGGTTTTATTATCAAAACGAATAATAAATTTAGAATTATTACCATCAAAATTAATAACCTTATTAAATGATAACTCTTTACTAGGATTATCTTTATCAATAGATAACAAAATAGCCTTTCCATAGTTTTTATAATCACTACCAGTGGAATATCGCAATATATTACACAGTGAACCATCTGGCTTTATTACAACATTACCTTCTAGATAACCTTGAATTCCAGAAGCAACTGTTCCCTTCCATTGTTCATTATATGGAAGAAATGGTGTAATTACCCAATTGTTTGCGACCATAAAATTATCGCTAATATCAATTGAAACTACACCAGACGCATGCCCTCCTATATTCCATGATCCATATTCAATTGCTGTCCATAGTCTCTTGTTATAATTCACAATTGGCATGGGAGCTTTATGAGGACCTCCAATATTACGATTTCCACCTGGTAAAATAACAATTGGTTTAGAAAATGTTTTTCCTTCATCTTTTGATTTATAAAGCAGTAAATCACCATATTCTCCATTCATTCCCATTAAATAAACATTATTGTCAAAAAGAAATAGTGTTCCCCAGAAACAAGGTGTAATGGTGGTTAAATAGTTCCATGTTTTTCCTTCATCATCCGAATAATGAAGTAAAGTAATGTTTTGGTCCATTAGATAGAAAAATATATCATGTGAAACAAGTAATCGTCCTGAAGATAATTTTAAAAGCGATGGACTTGCAGGACACATTCCAGATGGATGATATGTCATATCATCTGGATGAATATAGTTAATCACAGTTCCCCCATAGTCTCCGCATCTAAATAATCTATTGTTACTTCTTATGGGAGCATCTTGTAAAAAAACATTGTAGTCAACTTTATTTTCAAGATTTAATAAGTGAATTGTATCTTCTTTAATTATTTTATATGGTGTTTTTACATAATTACTACTCCCAACTATTTTTATATAACATTCAGTAGTTACTGTTATATAATCAACTTGCAATAAAACACCATTTAAAAATGGGGCGACTTTAAGTATTTCCATTTCTACTCTCCTTGTAATTCAAACCATTTTTTAAGTAATTCTTCATGTTCTAAATTCAACTGTTCTCGTTTTGTTGTTAGCTCGTGAAGTTTCTTGTAATCAGTTGCAAATTCAACAATATCACGATCAATAATACTCATTTCATTTTCTAAATCAGCCATTAATTTTTCTGTTTTATTAATAGTAAAGACAGCTTTTCTTTTTCCTTTACCATAATTTTGATTTGTAGTTTGCCTTTTTTTAGAAATTTTTATTTTATCGATAACTTCATTTTTCTTGTCTATCATTTTTTGATAATAATCATAGTTCCCTTCATATGTGATAACACTACCATCTCTCACATCAATTACTTTTTCTGAAAACTTATTAATAAAATGTCTATCATGGGAAATAAATAACATAGTTCCATGGTATTGGCTAATTGCTTCTTCTAGTTCTTCTCGCGAAGCAATATCAAGATGATTGGTTGGTTCATCAAGAATAAGTAAGTTAACATCGTTTTGTAATTCTAACAATAATCTCAACCTGCTTTTCTCACCACCTGATAACATTCCAACTTTTTTAAAGACATCATCGTTAAAAAACATGTACTTCCCTAGTAAGTTTCGCCCAGATTGTAGTGTTATTCGCAAATGGTCACACACTTCTTCTAGTAGCGTTATATTTTCATCTTCAAATATCACTTCTTGTTCTAAGTATGCATATTTGACACTTTTTCCTACTGTGATTTCTCCATTATCTACGCTTTCATTCCCTGCTATCATTTTAATTAGTGTACTTTTGCCTGCACCATTAGGACCAATCATGGCTACTTTTTCATTCGTTTTAATTATGAAGTTTACATTTTTAAATATATTTAATTCGCCATATGACTTACTAATGTTTACAGCTTTAATAATTTCATAACCACTTTTATTAAGTGTTTTAAAAGCTAAAGATAAATTTTTCTCATTAATAGGTCTATCAACTTTATCCATAAGTTCAATACGTTTTTCTAAGTTTTGTGCACGTTTAATAGCTGTTTCTGTTCCATAGTCTCTCATTTGTCTAGCTGTTTTCATTAACCGCTCAATCTCTTTTTGTTGTCGCTCATAGAGTTTTAAATGCCTTTCCTCATATTCTTGTTTCTGTTTTTGATAAGCATCATAATTTCCTTTATAAGTTTTTCCATGTAAAAATGAAAGTTCAATTACTTTTGTTGCTGTCTGGTTAATAAAGTAACGATCATGAGATACATAAAACACAGTCCCTTTATATCCTTTAATATATCCTTCTAGCCATTTAACAGCATCCATATCTAAATGATTAGTAGGTTCATCCATCAGTAAAATATCTGGCGCCATTAACAAAGATTTTCCTAGCATAATTAATGTTTGTTCTCCACCTGATAGTTTTGTAAACTGATTTTTTAATACTTTTTCTGGAATTCTTAATCCAGTAATAATTTTAGAAATTTTCTCACTAACATTGTACCCACCCATGAATTCAAACTTATCATGTAAGCGCCCATACTCTTTAATATGGGTTTGATTTGTAGGATTATCAGCCATTAATTTATGAGCATGTTCCATATCAACTTGTAACTGGTCAATTTTTGAAAAAGCAAGTTGTAAAATTTCATAACCTGTATGTTCATCACTAGCTTTATGAATCTGTTTTAAGTATGCGATTGTTCGGTTGTTTTGAATAGAAAATAATCCATCATCAATATCTATAGATTCAGTTAAAATATTGAAAATTGTCGTTTTTCCAGTTCCATTTTTCCCTATTAATGCAACCTTCTCATTTTCAAAAATATCAAAAGAAACTTTATCTAATATTAAATTATCTCCGTAACTTTTAGTTACTTCGTTAAATGTAATCACTCCCATAGCCAATATTATAGCACAGAAGTATTATAGAATGGGTAAGATATGGGCTAATTTCGCTACCCATATAATTATTAAAATAAAACCTACAGCAATTAAAATATATAGATTAATTTTTCTCATTTTATTATTATTAACGTGTTTTTTTCTTTTTATTAAATCGAGAATTTGTAATGGAATTTGTAATAGTATGTATGGAAATAAGATAAAAACACTAGGGTTGTATGTATAAGCTTTATTAAAATCAAAATGTGCAAATAAAACAAATGCTCTTGTCAAACCACAAGTAGGACAAGGAATATGAAATACACTATATATAGGGCATTGATAACCACTAGCAAAATAAAACTTTCCAATATGAAAATATACTGTTTCATTTTGGAATTTTAATAGCAATGATAATAATATAATAACTATACTACCTGATAAAAAAATAATTGGTTCACTATTTTTTTTCATTAATAATAAGTAATTGGATCTATTAATGGAGTAACAAATGAAGCAATAACACCAAGAGAAACCAATAATATAATAATTATTAAACTTAATACAGCAAGGATAATACCAGCAATAGCTAATCCTTTACCATCCTCTAAACCAGTTTGTTTCATTTCATTAAGTGCCATAATACTAAAAACTAATCCTACAATCCCCACAGGAAATCCACAACATAAAACTACACCTACTATTGAGCAAACAAATCCTACTATTGCTTTTTTATTTGTTCCTTGTTCGTTAATTTCTGATTCAACATATGTATTTTCGTCCATGAGATACCCCCAATTTTTATTATGTATATTATATCAATACAATTTAAGTGGTTCAACTATTTTAATGTTTTTTAATAAATTTCTAATGTTTCCTATTTTCTTTTTAAATTAAATATATTAAACTGTATCTAGTTGGAGGTTAATTCTATGATGAACAGCATTGAACGTATAACAAATATCCTACAGAGAAAACCAGTTGATAGAATTGGACTTATGGAGCATTTCTGGTCTGATACAAAGAAAGTTTGGGCAGAAAAAGGTAAAATCACTGAAGACGTGGACTTTGGAGAACACTTTAATTTTGATTTAGAACTATCATGGGCTTTTAAATTAACAGCTGACTTAAACTTTGTACCACAAATTATTGAAGAAACAGAAGAAACTGTTCTAACACGTGATGGTAATGGTGCTTTATTAAGAAGACATAAACTACATGATGCCACTCCTGAACATGTGGACTTTCTTGTTAAAGAGCGCAAAGCTTGGGAAGAACATACAAAGCCATTACTTAAAGCTACAGTTGATCGCATTAATTTTGATGATTATCGTACAAAAAAAGCAAAAGCTGCTTTACAAAATAAATTCTTTTGTTTATCAGGCGTAAACGTTTTTGAATCTATGCACCCTGTATGTGGACACGAACACATGCTTGTGGGGATGGCACTAGATCCTGATTGGGTAAAAGATATGGTTGACACCTATTCTGAACTCATTGTTAACTTACAAGAAATTTTATTTGAAAAAGAAGGAAAACCAGATGGTATATGGTATTACGAAGATATGGGTTTTAAATTGCGCCCATTTATGTCTCCTGCTATGTATGATGAAATAGTTAAACCAGGCCATAAAAAAACCATTGATTTTGCTAAAAGTCTTGATTTACCTGTAATTATGCATTCTTGTGGCTATGTAGAAACATTACTTCCAGGTATGATGGATGCAGGTATTGATTGTCTACAAGTTATTGAAGTAAAAGCTGGAATGGACTTAGTAAAATTGTATAAACAATTTGGTCAAGATTTATCATTTATGGGAGGAATCGATGTTAGAGTTCTTTATTCAAATGACAAGAAATTAATTGATAAAGAATTAGAAGAAAAAATTCCTTATGTAATGAAAAACTTTGGTTATGTATTACACTCAGATCACTCTATTCCCAACAATGTAGATTATGAAACCTATAAATACTTTATTGAAAAAGGATTAAAATTAGGTACATATTAATCAATATTTTTTAAGAAATTACTTATAAAATCTCTTGATCTATTAAAATAGTCATCAAGTAATTCAATGTTAAATTCTTTAACAATGTCATTAATTGTTCTATCTTCAAGTTCGTTATATATCATAATAGAACCTAAGTATCCTGTATCATCAATAATAATTTTATCTCCATATTTTTTCTTGATTGCTGGAAGTTTATCATTATTATGATCTAAATGAACCAACACACTATCTAGATTAACTATTGCTGCACAATGGGTATTATAGTTTGAAGTTGATGCGAGTATCCTACCATTTGGTGCCATAATTCTACTTTGTTTTCCAAAAATTGATGACACAAAAAACGATTTAGTGCTATATGCCCAAATTTCTTGTTGGAATCCTCCGTGAAACATTGAAGAAAAAAAGATTACCTCAGGATTCAACTCAATATATTGTTGCCTAAGTTCATCAAAATTCAAATCAAAACAAATGGCAAATCCAGCTTTTTTAATATTATTAAAAGAACTAACTACTGCTTCTTTACCTGGAATAACTCCATCATTAATTTCACTAATCATTGGAAACATCTTGTCATAAGTTGATACAATATCTCCATTTTGATTAAACACTACACTTGAATTAGT
>JAUUZE010000139.1 GCA_030590175.1 Clostridia bacterium | reverse complement strand
TGGTAACATTATTGCAAAAGATTTAAAGGGAAACCGCTATTATGGCGACAGGTAGTATCTTTTGGGGAAATCCAGCCTGACCTAAAGCCGCAAAATTTACTTTTTTTGTTGCCACTTATATTTTATTAATCTGGAGGAGACATTGGAAAGCGAGAAAATCAACATAAAGAACGGGAAAAAAACAGCTAAAAAACCAAATGGATATAGCTGGATTTTTTATGTAACCATTATTTCATTTGTTCTTTCAGCTATTTTAATTTATTCCACTTCGAAAATTTTAACAGATGTTAGTGTAGCAACTGCATTTGTTATCCTAATAATAATAATTTTTGTGGGTATAATTTTTGATACCATCGGAATATCAGTTGCCAGTGCAAATGTAGCAACTTTTCATTCAATGGCTGCAAAGCGATTATATGGCGCAAAAAAAGCTATTTGGTTAGTAAACAATGCAGATAAAGTTTCTAGTTTTTGTAACGATGTTATTGGCGATATTTGTGGTGTTATATCAGGAGCTGCAAGTGCATTAATTGTTATTGTATTGATTGTTGATATTAGTCAAAGTGGAACATCATGGCCAAATCTCGTAATGGGGGGGACGGTTGCAGCAATTACTGTTGGGGGAAAAGCTATAGGTAAAAAAATTGCTTTATCAAAAGGAACAAATATAGTTTATCAAACTGGTGCGTTTCTTCAATTTTTCTCAAGAAGGAAAGAACACAAGAATGGATAAAATTACAATAGATTACGACAATATTTATAAAAATATAAAACAATTTAGCAATGAAGAACTTAATGTATTATGTTATGATATTAGGAATATATTAATGGATACTATTTCAAAAAATGGTGGTCATTTAGCATCAAATCTTGGAGTTGTAGAATTAACAGTAGCTTTGCATAAATGTTTTGATTTTGATGTTGATAAGGTTATTTTTGATGTGGGACATCAATCATATACTCATAAACTTTTAACAAATAGAAGAAAGCAGTTTTCAACCATTAGAAAATTTAATGGTTTATCTGGCTATCCTAAAATAAATGAGAGTCCCTATGACTTTTTTAATACAGGGCATAGTTCAACTTCAATTTCTGCAGCTCTTGGGTATGCTAGAGCTGCTAAAGTAAACAAGATAGATAGCTATTCTATTGCAGTTATTGGAGATGGTGCATTAACTGGAGGAATGGCTTTTGAAGCATTAAATGATGCTGGTTCTTCAGATGAAAAAATTATTGTTATTCTTAATGATAATGAAATGTCTATTACAAAAAATGTTGGAGGCTTTTCACGACATTTAGCAAATATACGTTCAAAAAAAATATATTTTACAACAAATGATCGTGTTAAAAGCATTGCAGAAAGTATACCCTTTGTTGGGAAAGTTATTTATAAGATGATTCATAGAATGAAGACATCTATTAAATACTTATTTACTCAAGGAGTATTCTTTGAAGAATTAGGTTTTAATTATATTGGACCAGTAGATGGACATGATATTTCTAAAGTATATAAAATGCTAGAAGATGCTAAAAAAATTAACGGACCAGTATTATTGCATGTTGTAACTAAAAAGGGAAAAGGGTACGAAAAAGCTCAGAAATGGCCACAATTTTACCATGGTGTTAGCCAATTTGATATTGAAGAAGGTATTATTGAAAATAACAAAACTACTTCTTCAAAAATTGTGGGTGATTATTTAGTAACTTTAGCTAAAGATGATAAACATATTCAAGTTATTTGCCCTGCAACTACAGTGGGAAACGGTTTGTATACTTTTTATAAAAAATATAAAGAACGATATTTTGATGTTGGTATTGCTGAACAACATGCAGTTACATTAGCAGCGGGGATGGCATTGGGAAAAGCTAAACCCATTGTAGTAATGTATGCAACATTCTTACAACGAGCATATGATCAGATGCTACATGATATTTGTTTAATGAAATTACCAGTACTATTTCTAGTTGATAGAGCAGGGATTGTTGGAGCAGACGGAGAAACACATCAAGGAATTTATGATGTGGCATTATTAAGCCATATGCCATATATTGAAATATTAGCACCTTCTAGAGAAATTGATATAAAAAAGATGATCGATTATGGGTTAGAACAAGGAAGTCATCCAGTTGTAATTAGATATGCAAAAGGGGAATGTCTAAATTATGAAATAAAAGAAGAACTTGAATCATTGGGTCCATGTTATATTCAAAAAGGAACTGATGTCGTTTTATTATCATATAATAAAACAGTAGCGCAGCTAATTTGTGCTGCTAAACAATTAGTTTCTAAAGGAATCTCTTGTTCAATAATTGATATTAGACGACTCAAACCATTAAATCAACAAATAATACAAAAAGTAATTAATCAGCATCAATTCGCATTATTTGTTGAAGAATGCGTGACTGATGGAACAATGTATCGTCACTTTATTAATCAACCAAAAGTTCATGGGTTAAATCTAGATGGGAAACCATGTCCGCAGGGTAATTATTTACAAGTGCTAAATCATTGTGGTCTTGATGAGTTAAGTATTGTTTCTTATGTTTTAAAGCATTATAAAAAAAAGGTTTAGTTTTATATAAAGAGTATAACTTTTTATTGCACAAGAAATATTATATAATAGGTAAATATATGTGGGGGTTTTATGAGTAGGAAAAGAAAAGTTCAAAAAAAATTCAATAAATTATTATTACCAATTATGGCAATTCCATTAGTATCAGTAATCATATATGCATATCAAATTGTTTATACAGAAGAGTTTATGGCACTAAATGTTTCTGAGGGTTTAGGTTATTATGATATTTTTTCATTTTGGAAAATGATAGCCATTTGTGTTATAGCAGCATATATGCTTATTAGTATAGTGCTACGAGTTGATAGTTTTACACTCTTTCGTGAAAAAGTTTATAAAAAGATCTATATTGCATTAGGATCTTACTTATTCTTTATTATTTTATCTATCATATTTTCTGAATTTACTAAATTTTCATTAATTGGTATGTTTGAGCGTTTTGAGGGTGGATTAGTTCTTATATCATATTTAATATATGTTTATTTTACTTCACAGGTTATTAGGGATGAAGATGATCTTAAGTACATTGGTTATTCAATATTAGTTGGTTCAACAATTATTGTAACTATTGCCTTTTTTCAAGCACTAAAATTAGATATTATGACAACTCATTTTTTCTATAGTCTAATTGGTCTTAGCCAAGCTGAAAATATCAGTTCTAACTTTAATGCAGGTTGGGCATATTCTACACTTTATAATCCTAACTATCTTGGACAATACCTATCGCTATTAATTCCTGTTTTCATAGGAATTCTTGTCTTTTTCAAAGAAAAGAAAATTCGTATATATACAGGAGTACTAATTGTTATGAGTATTGTATCGCTTTATGCATCCCATACTAATTCGGCCATACTTGGACTCTTATTTGGTATAGGGTTTTTTGCATTGATGAATCTACCATTTGTATTTAGACACAAAATTTTAAAATTCTCTTTTATTGCTTTAGTACTTGCTGGGACACTTCTAATAACAGGAGCTTTTTTAGGGGTACTGGGTGGCAGAGTAGAACAGTTTATGCTTGATCAAGTAGGGATTAGCACAGGAGATAAAGAAGTTGATGATTATGTACTTGATATTAGAGTAGAAAAAAACAAAGTAGAGATTGAAACCAACTTATATACATTGAAAATGTTTGTTTATAATGCTGACGAACCTGGACAATTTTACATATTTTTTAGAGATGAAAATGATCAACCTCTAGATTATAATATTAATGATTATATTATTAGATTTTTAGATGAAAATAAAGACAAACGATTTATTGTAAGAATACAAAGTGACAATACTATTGATTTTATTATGAGAAATAAATTTGGCCATTTTAGTAATTTTATTAGATTCGCTTATAGCTTTGATGAAGGCTTCTTAGGAGTGGTTGGACCAAATAATATAATAATTAAAGAAATAAAACCAAATAATATGCCAGAAAATTTAATTGGATATGAAAAATTATTTTCAAGACGATTATATATTTGGGCAGTAACGATTAAAAACTTAAATGATAACATTATTGTGGGTGATGGACCTGATACCTTTAGAGTTACATTCGATCAATTTGATGTATTAGGAAAAGTAAACATGGAACATCAACCATTTATAGTAGTTGATAAACCACATAATATGTTTTTACAGGTTGCTCAGGGTACAGGTATACTCTCATTAATTGCATTTCTTGCTATGCTAGGATTTTATATTGTATGGTCAGCAAAATTGTATTGGAATATTGATTATAAAAGAGGTGTTAAAATCTTTGGGTTATCTATTACATCAGGTATAATTGGATTTCTTTCTACATCTGTGTTTATTGATAGTAATGTATCAGTTACACCACAGTTTTATATGCTTCTTGGAGTTGGAATGGCAATCAATTTACTACTTAAGAAAAAAAACTGGTAAATTATTGACAGTCATATACATTTAATTTATAATCAAGAAAGCGCCTAGGGGAGTAGTTCAATTGGCAGAGCAACGGTCTCCAAAACCGTAAGTTGCAGGTTCGACTCCTGTCTCCCCTGCCAAATCAAAAAGCCTCACGGCTTTTTTTTATTAGGGATATATAATTAGTAGTCAATAATATCAGGTTTTCCTACACTTCCTATAAGTTAATATATATCTCCTTAGATTTATATATGTTTTTTTCTTTGCTTTTTATAATTAGAATATGTTACTATATGTTACTATATGTAATGCATGCCGAAGTGGTGGAACTGGCAGACGCGCTGGATTCAAAATCCAGTGGGCTAACGCTCGTGAGGGTTCAAGTCC
>JAUUZE010000157.1 GCA_030590175.1 Clostridia bacterium | reverse complement strand
GAAGTAGCTGATAATGGACAATTTTTAGAAGTACAAGCTGATTATGCCAAAAATATCGTTGTTGGATTCATGAGAATTAATGGAAGTAGTATTGGTGTAGTTGCAAATAATCCTAAATATTTAGCAGGCTCTCTTGATGTTAATTCATCAGATAAAGCAGCTAGATTTGTAAGATTCTGTGATTCATTTAATATTCCTTTAGTAACATTTACTGACGTACCGGGTTATATGCCAGGTAAAAACAAGAACATAATGGAATTATTCGTCATGGAGCTAAATTATTATATGCTTTTTCAGAAGCTACAGTTCCTAAAATTAATGTTATTTTACGAAAAGCATACGGTGGTGCGTATATAGCCATGAATTCTAAACATCTAGGTGCAGACATGGTATATGCTTGGCCTACTGCTGAAATTGCTGTTATGGGACCACAAGGGGCTGCTAATATCATATTTAGAAGAGATATTGCAAATGCTGATGATCCTATTGCTTTTAGAAATGAAAAAATAGAAGAATACAAGAATAAATTTTCAAATCCTTATGTTGCTGCAACCAGAGGATATGTTGATTATGTAATTGACCCAGGTGCTACACGATCTTATATTGCTAGTGCACTTGAAATGCTATCTTCTAAGTCTGAAACAAGACCTAAGAAGAAACATGGAAATATACCACTATAAACAGGAGGATTGAAATGAAAGAGTTTAAAATTAAAGTTAATGGAAAAGAATATAACGTTGAAGTGGAAGAAGTTGGTGGTAGTCAGCCAGTTATTACTACAACTACACCTGCAGTAGCACCAAAAGCTACACCAAAAACCACATCAACCCCTAAAGTTCAAGGAACAGAAGGTTCTATGAAAGTTACAGCACCAATGCCTGGTACTATTTTAGGTATCAAAGCAAAACCTGGTGATAAGGTAGCTAAAGGTGATACCATCGTAGTTCTTGAAGCAATGAAAATGGAAAATGAGATTGCCGCACCAGAAGATGGTGTTGTGGCATCTATTAATGTTGAAAACGGAGCAGCTGTTGAATCAGGTCAATTGCTTGCAACCCTCAGCTAGTAAAAGGAGAGAGTAAGTTAATGGCTAAAGTTAAAATTACTGAAACAGTTTTAAGAGATGCTCATCAATCATTGTTTGCCACACGAATGACAACAGCTGAAATGTTGCCAATTATGGATAAACTTGATAAGGTTGGATACAATTCTCTAGAATGCTGGGGAGGCGCTACATTTGATTCCTGTTTACGTTTCCTAAATGAAGACCCATGGGAACGATTAAGAAAAATTAAAGCAAAAGCAAAGAATACTCCATTACAAATGTTATTAAGAGGCCAAAACATTTTAGGATATAAACATTATCCTGATGATGTTGTGGAATACTTTGTGCAAAAAGCTGTCTACAATGGTATTGATATTATACGTATATTTGATGCGTTAAATGATCCAAGAAATTTAGAAACAGCTATGAGAGCCACAAAAAAAGAAGGTGGACATGCTCAAGGAACAATCTGTTATACCATAAGTGAAGTTCATACTATTGAACAATATTTAAAGGATGCTAGAGGATTAGTTGATGCAGGAGCTGATTCTATATGTGTAAAAGATATGGCCGGATTATTATTGCCATATAAAGCACATGAATTAATTACTGCCTTAAAAGAAGAAGTTGATATTCCTATTCAATTACATTGTCATGCTACAGCAGGAACTGCTAATATGACTTATTTAAAAGCTATTGAAGCTGGTGTTGATATTATTGATACTGCAATATCTCCATTATCAAGTGGAACGGCACAACCTGCTACAGAACCACTTGTTGCATCACTTGAAGGCACAGAGTATGATACAGGTCTTGATGTTAATTTCTTAAATGAAATTGCTGATTATTTTAGACCAATAAGACAAAAATATATTGATCTTGGACTTTATAGCACAAAATCAATGGGTGTTAATATTAAAACATTACTTTATCAGGTGCCAGGCGGCATGTTATCTAACCTAATTAACCAGTTAAAACAAGCTGGTAGAGAAGATTTATATGAAGCTGTATTAGAAGAAGTACCTAAAGTAAGGGCTGATTTTGGATTTCCACCATTAGTAACTCCATCATCACAAATCGTTGGAACACAGGCTGTTATGAATGTAATAGCTGGTGAACGTTATAAAATGATTCCAAAAGAATCAAAAGATTTAGTAGAAGGACGTTATGGAACAACTCCTGTACCTATTAAACAGGAAATCATAACTAAGATTTTAGGACCAGATGCAAAACCAATTAATCATAGACCTGCTGATGATATTGAACCTGGGCTAGATAAATTTAAAAATGAAATGAAAGAATATATGGAACAAGATGAAGATATTCTATCATATGCAGTATTCCCAAAAGTTGCTGTTAATTATTTTGAATTTAGACGAGCACAAAAATATCAAATTGATCAGGATATGGTTGATATGGAAAATAAGGTTCACCCTGTATAGAAAATTTAATAAAATAAAAACTAAACAGCTTTTGCTATTTCAGCAGAAGCTGTTTTTGTATATAATATATATATGAAAAAGACAGGTAAAATATTTATACTCATATTAATAATTGCTTTAATGCTAGTTAGCTGTAAAATATCTGATGTTACTGACTTAACAACACAGCCAACAATAAGTCAAATTATAACTTCTTCAACAAGTACAACATCAATAACTAGTAATCCAATTACTACAAGTGCACCTATTCCTAGTGTTAGCCAACCACCACAATTAACAATAATAGAACAATTACTTACCAAAGTTGACAGTGAACAAGTTTTACTAGTAAAAGTAAAAGATGATTCTGATTTATATGCAACAATAACATTTTATGAAAAAAATGATGGACAATGGATAACAATTCTTGACCACGAGAAAGCAACTGTTGGAAAAAATGGTATAGATAAAGTGGCAGAAGGTGATATAAAAACACCTACTGGGATATTCACGTTAGGTAGTGCTTTTGGATATGAAAAAAATATAGAAACTTCATACCCATTCTTAGAACTTTTACCAACTCATCATTGGGTAGATGATGTGCAATCTATATACTATAATCAATTGGTAAATTATCAAGTTGGAAATTATATAGAATTTAATAGCTCTGAACAATTAATCACTTTTGATGTTTATGAATATGGACTATTTATTGACTACAACCTAACAAATATTAAAGGTATAGGATCTGCAATCTTTTTACATGTTTTCCGTAGCGAGAATTCTCCTACAGGCGGATGTGTAGCAATTAGTAAAGAAAATTTACAATTAGTTATAAGTGAATTAAGTCTTCAAAAAAATCCAATTATCATTATTGGAGATGAAGATGATTACATACAAATGGCAACTAATACTTTTAATCAACCAAATCGTTTACCAGATGGATTTGTATATATAAGAGAAATAATTCCTGTTGTTTTAATTGATGCTAAATATTATACAAATGATAACTTTTTAGGTAGACAAGTAGTAGGATATGAAGATAATACAGCTATTATGCTAAAAGAAGCTACATATGCACTAGAAAAAGTGCAACAGACATTACTAAAAAACAATCTATCGTTGTTAGTATTTGATGCTTTTCGTCCACAAAGAGCTGTAGATGATTTTGTAACTTGGGTTAATAGTAATGAATTACCAGTTAATAAAGAGCAATATTTTCCAGATATAAATAAAAATAAACTAATTGAGCAAGGTTATATAGCTTCTCTATCTAGCCATAGTAAAGGAAACACAATTGATTTAACTATTATTGATTTACTAACAGGTCAACCTCTTGATATGGGTTCGCCATTTGATTATTTTGGAGATATATCTCACTTTGAAACTACGAATATTACAACTGAACAGGCAGCTAATAGACAGCTATTAAGAGATGCAATGATGAATCAAGGGTTTTCACCATATAGCAAAGAATGGTGGCATTTTTCATATAACAGTAGTCAATACATAAATGCTAATAGGTATGACTTTATTGTCACTTATTAATTAAAGAAAATTAAGTTATTTTTAGAAAGTATGCAAAGAATAAAATGTCATAATGATTGATATCTGCTATTATCTACTATATGATAATAGCAGTATTTGAATGAGAGGGAAAATTATGCCAAATATTACTGGAATTAGAAGAAAAT
>JAUUZE010000027.1 GCA_030590175.1 Clostridia bacterium | reverse complement strand
CTTGAATTAGATGAAGAGAAGAAAATAAGAGCAGCTGCTTTAAGTAATCTAGTAACTATTTATGCTAAAGAATATTTTGGAAGAGTTTCAGCGTTGTGTGGAGCTAACATCGCTGCCATGGGAGCAAGTTGTGGAGTAACTTTTTTACTTGGTGGAGGGTTAAAGGAAATTGAAAACGCTATACAGAATATGGCAGGAGATGTGATTGGTATGTTTTGTGATGGAGCAAAAGTCGGTTGTGCGTTAAAAGTTTCAACCTCAGTTTCAGCAGCCATGCAATCAGCTTTCTTAGCTGTTAAAGGTATTAATATTAAAGAAACAGATGGTATTATTGAACACAATGTGGAAGATACTTTAAAAAATATAGGTAAAATGTCTTCAAGTTGTTCTTTCATGATTAATAATATGATTGTTGATATAATGATGCACAAGAAAAAAGGAGAGTAAAAAAATGAAAAATATTATTAGCACATCAAAAGCACCAGGAGCAATTGGACCTTACTCACAAGGAATAAAAGATGGTCAAATGATGTTTGTATCAGGACAATTACCAATTAACGTTGAAACAAATCAAATGGAACAAGGTATTGTTGCACAGACAAATAGATCGTTGGCAAATGCAAAAGCCATAGTTGAACAAGCTGGACTAACCATGAAAAACGTAGTAAAAACAACAGTATTTTTAAGTGATATGAATAATTTTAGTAAAATGAATGAAGTTTATATGACATACTTTGATGGAGAATTTCCTGCTAGAAGTGCAGTTGAAGTAGCCAGATTACCAAAAGATGCATTGGTAGAGATAGAGCTAATTGTTATTGGATAAATGACATTATAAGGGGTAAGACTATGGGAAACAAATTGTGTGTATTTGGGAGTTTCTTTGAAGATTTATGTGGGCGAGGACCTTATTTACCAAAACCAGGGGAAACACTAATTGGATCAGATTTTACTTATGGACCAGGTGGGAAGGGATCTAATCAGGCTGTGGCAGCAAAGCGAGCTGGAGCTGATGTGACCATGATTACTAAAATAGGAAATGATCCATATGGTGAATTGATTTTAAAATTTTATGAACAAGAAGGTATTAATAAAGAACATATTTTTATTGACGAAGAAAACCCAACAGGAATTGCACTAATTCTAGTAGATGAAAATACAGCAGAAAATGCCATTTTAGTGGTACCGGGAGCTTGTCATAATATTACAAAAGAAAATGTAAAAAGCGTGAAACAAGTTATTTCTCAATCTTCTTTTTTAATAACACAACTTGAAGTAAATATAGATGCTACTTACCAAGCAATTGATATAGCTTATCAAAACCATGTTTCTGTAATTTTAAATCCAGCACCAGCACAGAAATTAGAAGAAAAAGTTTATGAGAAAATAAATTATATTACTCCCAATGAAACAGAAGCAGAAATTTTAACAGGTATAAAAACGGACTCAATGGAAAATATTAAAAAAGCTGCAAATTGGTTGTTTGATAGAGGGGTTAAAAATGTAATTATAACTTTAGGAAAAACAGGTGTTTATATAAAGACTGCTAAAATTGAGCAATTAATACCTTCTTTTAAAGTTAATGCAATAGATACAACCGGTGCAGGGGATTCGTTTAATGGATGCCTAGCAGTTGCACTATTAGAGGGAAAAGACATAATAAAAGCTACTATATTTGCACAAGCAGGTGCTGCTCTTTCAGTTACAAGAACTGGTGCAGCTCAATCAATGGCTTTTCGAGAAGAGATTGAAAATTTCTTAAATCAAATTTAATTAATTATTTTTTTCTATTCACATATTTTGTGTGTAACAAGTGATGTGATTTTTCGCCTAATGGTTCTATGAGGAATTCTTTATATAATTCACTTACTGCAGGATTTTCGTGGGATTTACGAATAGGTAAACCTTTATCAGCTTCATAGATTGCATTAGTACGTTTTATACGTAATTCATCTGTACCACCAAAAGGTTGTCCTCCTCCACCAATACACCCACCAGGGCAACACATAATTTCAATAAATGAGTAATCAGCTTTACCCTCTTTAATAAGTTCCATAATTTGTTTAGCTTTTGATAATGAATGAGCAACAGCAACCTTAACTATGGTACCATCTAAATCAACTTTTGCCTCTTTAATTCCCTCAAGACCACGTACAGCCATAAAATCGAGATTTTCTAATGTCTTACCTGTAACAACTTCATACACGGTACGTAAAGCTGCTTCCATAACCCCACCAGTAGCACCAAATATTACTCCTGCTCCTGAAGATAAACCAAAAGGCGTATCATACTCTTCTTCTTCAAGTATGGTGAAATCCACACCTGCTTGGCGTAACATTTTTGCTAATTCTCTTGTGGTTAATACTATATCTACATCTAAGTTTTCACCATCAACACTCATTTCTTCACGCTTTGCTTCAAACTTTTTAGCTGTGCATGGCATAATTGAAACACTATAAACATCTTTAGGCTTTTTACCGATTTTTTCTGCGTAATATCCTTTTACAAGAGCCCCAAACATTTGTTGAGGTGATTTACATGAAGACAGATGTGGTAATAATTCAGGATAATATTGTTCAATAAAATTTACCCATCCAGGACAACAAGATGTAAGCATTGGTAATGTTCCACCATCACTTAATCTTTTTAGTAGTTCATGACCTTCTTCTATTATGGTTAGATCTGCTGTGAAATCAGTATCAAATATTTTATCAAAACCTAGTGCTCTTAAAGAAGCAACTAACTTACCAGTAACAATCTTTCCAGGTTCAAGTCCAAATTCTTCACCAAGTGATACTCTAACAGCAGGAGCAGTTTGTACAACAACTGTTATATTAGGATTATTAATAGCTTCCCAGACTTGTTCAATATCTTCTTTTTCTGTTATGGCAGCTACTGGGCAAACTACTGAACATTGTCCACATGCTACACAGGCAGCATTATTAAGATACATTCCAAAAGCTGGTTTTACATCAACAGACCCTCCTCTGCCAACATAATCTAGTATTGCTAGCCCTTGTACTTCACTACACATTTGTATACATCTGCCACACCTTATACATTTATTTGGATTACGTTCAATGGAAGAACTTGAAGTATCAATTTCTTGTTTTACAAGTACATTTTCAAAACGACTTTCTCGAACTCCAATATTAGCTGCTATTTCTTGTAGATCACATTGATTATTTTTTTTACATGAAGTACAGTCCATATCATGGTTGGCAAGTAATAATTCTATGACAACTTTCCTTGATTGCCTTACTTTTTGAGTATTTGTTCTAATGACCATTCCTTCTTTTACTTCAGTTGCACAAGATGCTTGTAAAGTTCTAGCTCCTTCTACTTCTACAACACAAACCCTACAGTTAGCTTTTACTTCTTGATCAGGATGATAGCATAGATTTGGAATAGTAATTCCCACCTCTTTTGCTGCATTTAAGATAGATGTGCCTTTTGCAACTTTAACATCTTTATTGTTGATTTTAATATTTACCATATTCATAATATCCTCCTACACGACATTTGAATCAGTTGAGCGAATTTTGCTTGTAAATTCTTCTCTGAAATATTCCAAAACTTTTTGTGTTGCAGTTGGTGCTGCTTGTCCAAGACCACAAATGGATGCTTGGTTCATTGTTTCCATTAATATTTCAAGTATAGCTAAATCATCGCTAGTTGCTACACCGTCAATGAATCTATCAAGTAAAATTAACATTTGTGTTAGTCCTTCACGACAAGGAGTACATTTACCACAAGATTCGTGATGGAAAAATTCTATAATTCGTTTTAAAATATCTAATATATCAATTCTATCGTCCATTACAATAATCGCCCCTGAACCGTAGGTTAAATCTATTTTGCTCATTTCTTTAGAATCAAGTTTAATATCTAGCATATTTTCAGGAATTACTGGACCAGAAGCCCCGCCAAGTTGTACCATTTTTATTGCTCTATTATTAGGAACACCTTTTCCTAATTTATCAATAATATCTCTAATAGAAGTTCCCAATTCTACTTCATATAAACCGGGATTTACAATATTTCCACTTAAGCAAACAAGCTTTGTTCCTTTAGAGGAATCAGTACCAATTTTTGAAAATTCTTCTCCTCCCATATTTATTATATGGGGGATATTACAAAAGGTTTCAACATTGTTTATTTGAGTTGGCTTATTATATAACCCACAGGTAGTTGGGAATGGTGGCTTATATGTTGCACGACCTTGTTTCCCTTCAATTGTTACTAAAAGTGCAAATTCTTCTCCACAGATATAAGAACCTGCTCCTGTATATATTTCCATATCAAAGTTAAAACCACTATCAAGAATATTATCTCCAAGATAACCATTAACTCGTGCTTGTTCTAAGGCCTTATCCATAATATTTATTGCATTAATATATTCTCCTCGGATAAAGATATATCCGTGGTTAATATTTGCAGCATAAGCACATATTATGATTCCTTCAATTAATTGATGAGGATCTTTTTCCATAAGATATCTATCTTTAAAATTTCCAGGTTCGCCTTCATCTGCATTACAAATAATATATTTTGGTAAACCTTCTGCTTGTAAAACTGATTCCATTTTTAAGCCAGTAGGGAAACCTGCACCACCACGACCCTTTAAACCAGCAGTTTTAACTTCACTAATTATTTTTTCACCAGTTGTTGCCATAGCTTTTTTTAAAGCTGTATAACCATTATGTGAAATATATTCATCAATTGAATCGTGATTAATTACATCAAATCTGGCAGTTAATATTTTTTTGGTAATTTCAATATTACTCATCTTTTTTCCTCCTATAGGTTGATAAAATAGAAGAAATTTTATCTGGTGTTAAATTTCCATAAAGAGTTGCACCAATTTGCATAGCAGGAGCTTTATCACAACATCCTAGACAACTAGAATACTCTATAGTGAAAAGCCCATCTTTAGTGGTTTGACCCATTTTTATTTCTAATATCTTTTCTAACTCATTAACAATATTTACAGAATCATTAATATAACATGGGACATCATAACAAACTTGAACTATATTTTCCCCTCTTTCTTCTGTAGATAGAAGTGAATAAAAAGAGGCAATGCTATAAACCCGACTTACAGGTAATTTAGTTTCTTTTGCAAATTCTTTAATATCATCTTCTGTTAGATAATTGCATAACGTGCTTTTTTGATAAGCAAGCATAGCACCTATAAGCTTATCTGGAGTTCTTCCATATTTATCAAGAGCTTCTTTGACTTGCATTTTTGATACCTCCTAAAATGAATTTTACTAATATATTAAAATAATATTTTTAAAATCAAGCGTTTAAACAAAGTAGGTATATAAGTTGTTATTATGGATGTCCTAAAGTAAGATTCAAAGTAGATACAATCGATCAAAAACTTTACTGCACTAACTAAATACTTTTGATAGTACTATATTACACCAAGGACAATAAGTTTTTCAAGAACTTTTGTTATTTTTTTAACACACTTTTCTATTTACAAGTTTTGCTTCTATCAAAATTACTTTTTTTATGAAAAAATGATGTATAATAAAAAGTGTAGGGAGGATGTTATTTATGAATATAAATACATGTAAAGTTGATTATAAAAACTCATGATAAAAAATATTAAAAAGAAATTAATTCATATATATATATTCATTTATGGCATAGTTAATCTTTTGTTTTTAACAACATTTCCCATGATGCATTCTGATGAATCTTGGTTGTCAGGGTTAACTAGTTCAATGATGGAAAATGGATTATCATCAACAGAAAGTTTTTTTAATTTATTCCCACGTTTTCCACATGCAATTAAGATTGTTTATCATTTGATTCAAATGGTATTTTTGAAAGCATTCGGGAATTCACTATTTTCTTTTAGATTAATAAGTATATTATTTGGATTAGCATCAATATATTTATGCTATCTAATAGCTAAAAAATTATTATTTAGTGAGTTATTTTCTTTGTTATTTGCCATAATTGTGTCATTAGATATTCAATTTATATATTCTTCTCATTTTGCAAGACAAGAAATTATAATTCTAACTGGACTACTATTATGTTTTTACCTATTAATTACTAAAAAAGAGAGTTTTACAATAAAGCACAATATTCTAATTGGGAGTTTAATTGGTTTACTTATAGGTATCCACCCAAATAGTTTTATTGTAGCTCTTGTTATTGGTAGTTGTTACATGTATTACATCTTTGTTGAAATGAAACTAAAACTTTCAGATTTATTATGGTTAATAATAACTGTTACAGGTTTTGCCATACTATTTATTGGAATAAGCTACTTATTAGATGGTAACTTTATTAACAATTATTTAGCTTATGGAAGTGAATTAGGGGTTACTAGTTCCATAGCAACTAAAAGTAGTGGTTTGTTTACTTTTTATCAAAAACTATTTTTTCAAATAAGTGGTACATATTTCACACCTTTTATTATTATTCAACTATTACTATTCTTTGTAAGTTTTATTATAGGATGTATATCTACAATTAAATATAAATCATTTTGGTTATTTATTATTCCATTAATTGCAATTAATATTGGATACATAGTTATTGGTCGTTATTCACAACCATCAATTTTATTTATCTTCCCTTTTGGATATCTACTATTATTCAAGATAGTAAGCGAATATATAAAAAGCAGAAAAGCTATAGTGATTTTAATTATAATAATTGCAATTTTTATTAATAGTTTAATAACTATTATACCAAACACCAATAATGACTATAAAAATTATATTAATATATTACAAAGAGAAATTGGACAAGAAGAAAAAATATTGATAAATCTTAATGGGTTATATGCTTTTTCTTCTGAGAATATATTTGATTATCGAAATTTACATTATCTTGATGACTACAATTTATCATTTAAAGAGTATATAATAGAAAATGACATTACATATATTGTGTATCCAGAAGAAATAGACTTTATATATGATAATAGACCAACCTGGAATATTATATATGGAAATGTATATCCATATTATGAAGATATGACAACATTTTTAAATGATCAATGTGAATTAGTAAGTACATTTACTTCACCCTATGCTATGAGAATTCTTAGGTATAGTGAACAACAAAATTGGTTTGTCAAAATATATAAAGTGAAAAGGTAAGTAATGAAAGTACCATTTAACCAACCATACATTGCTAAGAACCAGGATAAATATTTAAAAGAAGCTACTAGGTTAGAAACTGATTACCTTAGTAAAATACGTGGGATATTTCAACGAGACTACCACGTCGAAGATGTGATTTTAACAACTTCAGCTTCTAATGCTATTGAATTAATTTTATTAGCTCTTGATTTACCTAAAGGTAGTGAAGTTATTATGCCTTCATATACCTATCCTGCTGCATGTAATACTATTATTCGTTATGGTTACCATCTGATTTTATGTGATAGTAATAGAAACACTTTAACAATGGAAGTAGAAGATATTATAGATAAGATTAGCAGAAAAACTTCTTGTATTATTCCCTGCCATTATGGAGGGGCTTCATGTAATATGGATAAACTAATGGAAGTTTGCCACAAAAAAAATATAAAGGTAATAGAAGATGCTGCACTTTCTTTTGGTGCAAAGTATAAAGATAGATACCTAGGAACCATTGGACATGCTGGAGTTATTAGTTTTGATAAAACAAAAAATATATCAGCTGAAACAGGCGGGATACTCTTGTTAAATGATTTAAGTGATAAAACTGTAAAACGATTACATTATTTATATGATAATGGAACAAATCGATATGAGTTTTTACAAGGTGAAGTTAAAAATTATTCCTGGAAGTTAGCAGGATTAAGTGTTAAAATGTCCAATCTTCACGGGGCGTTATTATTTGCACAGTTAGAATATAAAGATGAAATATTTTTTAGAAGAAAAGTGTTATTTGAACAATATAAAAAAGGTTTAAAAGATGTATGTGTTAGGAATCATTGGCACTTACCTATAATTAATAGTTATAACGAAAACAACTATCATGTATTTTATTTAGTTTTAAATAATAATGCAAGGCGAGAAAAATTACGTGTGTTTTTATTAGATAGAGAAATAAAAGCACAAACACATTATCAACCATTGCACACTTCTTCAATGGGAGAAAATATAGGTTATAATTTTGATGATTTCCCTAACACAAATCATATTACAAATTGTGTGTTAAGGTTACCTCTTAATCCTATGTTATCATCGGAGCAAATTGACTATGTCATAGAAAGTATCAAGGAATTTGCTTCATGAGAGAGAAGATATCTGTTGTTGTGCCAATCTATAATAGTGAAAAAACAATTACAAAGTTATTAAACAGATTACATCTTGTTCTTAGTAATTTTGATGATTATGAAATTATTTTAATTGATGATTGTAGTCATGACCAAAGTTATAAAGTTATTAAAGATAGTAATGTAACTAATACAACCTATATACGATTGTCAAAAAATGTGGGACAGCAGCTAGCCACCTTCTATGGATTAATGCAAACATCAGGTGATTATGTAATTATTATTGATGATGATTTAGAACAAAAGCCTGAGGATATTGTGAAACTGTATAGTGAAATAAAAAAAGGGTTTCATGTAGTTTATGGGATTGATACAAAGGTTAAACAAAAAAAACTTATTAGATCGATTGGTTCATCATTTAGAGATTGGTTATTTAACAGATTAACAAATAAACCAAAGAACATATTGGTAAGTAGTTTTAGAATTATGGATAGACAATTGGTTAATAAAGTACTTTTAGCAGATAGCAAATTTATTTACCTATCTATGGAAATATTAAAAAACACTAATCTTGTTGGAAATGTAGCTATAACATATGAGAAAAACATGGAATCTAATTATCACTTATTATCATTATTAAAAATATGGTGGATGATTTATCTGTATTATGGCAAGTGTAATATATTAAAATTATTTAGAAAAAAATTACAACCATTTATTATTGAAGAAAGAAGAACATCATGAAAATTATGGTATTAGGTGGTGGTAGTTGCCAGTTAAACTTAATCAAACAATTAAAGAGAAGAAACCACTTTGTTATTTTAATTGACTATCTTGTTAATCCATTAGCAAAACCACTAGTTGACATACACCTTCAAATTAGCACTTTTGATAATGAAGGGGTTTATTTAGCAGCAAAGAAATATAATATTGAGGGAATAGTTACTTTAGGAACAGACCAACCAGTTCTTACTTGTGCATATGTAGCTAAGCGATTACACCTTCCATTCTATTTAACAGAGCAACAAGCTTTAGAAGTAACAAATAAATTACATATGAAAAAGATTTTTACAAAGCACCAAATACCCACAGTAAATTATGTCTTGCTACCAAGTGATTTTAGAGATGATATGATAAAAAAACTAGTTTTTCCCGTTATTATGAAACCAGTTGATTCACAAGGACAGAGAGGTATTTTTATGTGTGAGTCAATTGATGACATTAGAGAAAAAATTAAAAAAACATTGGCATATAGCCGTGAAAATGTAGTGCTTGTAGAAGAGTATTACCCAAATGATGAGATTACAATTAATGGGTGGTTGGAAAATGGCCAACTTACTATATTATCAATTGTAGATAGAGTGACAATAAATAATTCAAGAAGTGTTGGTGTATGCTTATGTCATAATTTTCCCTCTGTCCACTTAAAAACAAATTATGATGAAATAAAAAAGTTAACTAAAAAAATTATAAAAGTGTTTTCACTAAGAAACGGGCCAATCTACTTTCAATACCTATTAGGAGAGAAGGGAATTAAAGTAAACGAAATTGCCATGAGAATTGGTGGAGCATATGAAGACTTGACCATGCCTATTATTAGTCAAATTGATATACTTGAATTATTAATTACAAAATTAGAAAAAAAAGATTATGATACCTCATTTCTAAAAAAATATAATTTAGCAAATAATCAACAATTTGTTTCAACACAATTGTTTTTCTGTCATGCTGGACATGTTAAATCGATGACACCAATAGAGCAAATTAAAAAAGAAATTGGTGTTACACATGCTTATTACATAATAAAACCTGGAGATGAAATCAGATCAATTAATAATGCTACAGCGAGGGCTGGGTATTTTATTATAACTGGAACATCATATACTGACCTTATTAAAAATATTAATAATACTTTTGACAAATTACAAGTTTTAGACCAAAATGGACATAATCTGATTATTAAGTATAATGACTATAATCAAAAATATATGTTTTTTAGTGAGGGTTTAAGTTGAATAATAACAAAAGAATAATTCATATCATTATTGGTATCTTCCTGTTTGCAATTTGTGTATTTATATTGCCAAGAGATTTGTTTGATTTATCAATGAGGTATGTCGTTGCCACTATGATAGTTATGATTTACTGGTGGATAACACGGCCTATTCACTTGGCTGCTACTGCTCTATTACCAATTTTGGTTAATGCAATTTTTATAATGGCTCCAATGAATACTATTCTTGATGATTATTTTAGTTCTATTGTAGTTTTAATTATTGGTGCAAATATTTTATTAGCTTCATGGAGCTTGTGGCAATTAGATAAAAGGATTGCACTAACTTCATTGTCATTAATTGGAACAAAAGTTAATCAACAAATTATAACATGGTTTATTTTATCTGTAATTTTAAGTATGTTTTTACCTAATGTAGTAGTTGTAGCAGCCCTATGTCCCATTGCTTGTTCCATGATGAAATATTGTTCAACAGAGCAAGTTGATTACACAAAAAGTAAGACTTTGAATTTATTGCTTATATCTATTGCTTGGGGAGCGGGATTAGGTGGTTTTGGAACACCTCTTGGTGGTGCTATGAATTTAGTGGTAATTAGTCATATTGAAGATTTTATTGGTAGAGAATTTTTATATATTTCATGGACAGCAAATGTTATTATCTTTTTATTACTGATTACAATTGCAATTATTGGTTATTTACTACTACTAAAAAAAGATGTTAAACATTTAATAGGGTCTAGACAATTCTTTTTAACAAAATTACATGACATGGGTAAAATGAGTAAAGGTGAAGTAATTTCTCTTGTTTTATTCATACTAGCTTTATTAATGGCATTTGCAAGACCTCTATATAGTAAGTTATTACCAAATCTACAACCACAATATGTCTTTTTAATTTTAGCTTTTATTTCATTTTTTATTAAAGTAGATAATAAACGATTAATGACATGGCAAGTAGCTGTTAAAAATATACACTGGAGTTTAATTATATTATTTTCAGGAGGATTAGCCATTGGAAAACTATTAGTTAGTACTGGTGTAGCAACTTCATTGGCTTCTTTAGTATCAACTTCTGGGATATCAAATGAATTGTTGTTATTGGCAGTTTTTATTGCTCTTGGTATGTTTTTGTCTAATACCTCAAGTAATACAGCAGCTAGTGCAATACTAATTCCTATTGTTATTAGTGTAACAGTTGACTTATCGCTTAACACTATGGCTTATATCTTTATTTCAGCAATTGCCTGTAATATAGCTTATGTACTACCAACATCAATTAGAGCTGTTCCAGTTGATTATGGTCTAGATACTAAGTTTATGCTTAAAAAGGGATTAATGGCTATTGTGATTTCTTATGTATTACTTCTTGTAAGTGGGTATATTTTTATTATTTTTTAAATTATAGTTTATTGTTAATATATCAATAAGTTGATATAATAATGATATATAAGGAGATGATAGTATGCCAGTTATAAGACCAAGCTCTGATCTTAGAAATAAATATAATGAAATTTCAGAATTCTGTAAAAAAAATCATGAACCAATATACATAACAAAAAATGGTAAAGGTGACTTAGCTGTTATGAGCATTGAAACATTTGAAAACCTTGTGGGAAAATATGATTTATATCAGTTGCTTAACAGAGGATTAGAAGATATTAAAAATAATGAAACAAAACCTTTAGCAGAGGCTTTTGCAGAAATCAAAAAAGAATTATATGAATAGGAAATACCCAGTTCATATTTCAAATACTGCTTACGAGGATATTAGTGAAATTGGAAAGTATATCTTATTAGAATTTCACATACCAAAAACATCTTTTAAAATAATAGGATTACTTGAAAAGAGAATTGCTACTTTAGAGAATTTTCCATATAGACATCAATTGGTTATGGATAGTAATCTAGCTAGTTTAGGAATTAGAAGTATAAAAGAGGGTAATTACATTATTTTTTATATAATTAGAAGTAATGAAATTTATGTATTAAGAGTATTATATAATAGAAGAAATTGGAAAATTTTTTTATAGGTTTAAAAATGAAAGTTATTGATTGTTTTGGCGAAATATGTCCTATTCCAGTATTGAGAATAGAAGAGGAAATTAAAAATGCAAATGCTGGTGATTCTTTTATGATTGTTGTTGATCATAGTTGTGTTGTACAGTCAATTAAGGATAAGTACAGTAGTCCAAATATAAAAATGAAAATAGATGAAGTAATGAATGGGGTATGGGAGATTACTTTTGAGATTCTTTAATTAACAAAAACTATTTGACCCTTTTTCAGCAAACCATTTAACAAATGCTTTAACGTGATCACTAGGATTCTTTTTAAATATAAGGGCTACTTCTAAATCCATATCAAAGTCTGGAACAGTAATTTCTTTGAATTGTTTCTTATACAATTCTTCTTTAACAGAGATATATGGTAAAAATGCTAATCCATATTTTCTAGCTACTAGCATTTTTGCTCCTTCTATTCCTTCAACTTCTAATTTACAGTTAAGACTACTTTTACTATAGCCTAAATTTTTTAAATTTCTTGTTAAATTATTAGTAATTTCACTTCTACTAGTAAAGGTTATAATACAAGCATTAAGTAATTGATCAACAGACATACTGTCAGGAACTTCACTATCGTTAAGACCAATAAGAACTATTCGATTTACGCCAGTTTCAGTTGATAATACGTCGATATTTCCTTTCATCTCAAAGTGAGATTTATAGGAAAATCCAATATCACATATATTATTTTCAACATCAGTTATTATTTCATCAGAAAAACTAGTTAGTAATTCATATTTTAAATATGGATTTTCTCGCTTAGCTTCAATTAGGGTACAAGGAAGTGCATAATCAGCAATTGAGGGACATGCTTCAATTTTTAAAGTGATGTTTTCTTTATCATCATTTTTAATTTCTGTAAGCATTTCATCATAAGTCCGTAAAATATTTTTAGCATACAAAAGTACTACTTCTCCGGTTTTTGTCAGAGCAACACCTTTATTACTTCGCTCTAAAAGTTTTTTCCCTAAATCTATTTCTAATTTTTGAAGCTGCTGGCTTAATGCAGATTGTGAAATATGCTCTTGTTTAGCTACTTTGCTTATACTACCAGCTTTAGCTATTAAATAGAAAAATCTCATTGACTCAGTATTCATAGGTACCCTTTCTTGTTTGTTTCCTACGCTATATTATAGCATAAGTTTTGCTATTAAAAAATCTTATACTGCATTATAAAGTGTAATGGAACAATAGGTCAAAAAAATGTTAGAATAAATAAGAGTGTTAAATAATTAACAATCGAATTATAGAAAGGATGTGAAATAGTGACAACGGGTATTCAAAGATCTTCAAGTAGTACAAGAAGAAGTCCTAGAAAGAAAAAGAAAAATCAGATTCCATTTGCTATTGGATTATTAATTGTAATTATCCTAATTGGTATATGGTTAGCAACAAAAGAAAATCACCAGGCACTTTATTGGATGTTAGGATTGGCTTTTGGTTTTATTCTTCAGCGTTCAAGATTTTGTTTTACAGCATCAATGAGAGACCCTTATCTTACTAGAAGCACATCAGTTACAAAAGCTGTACTTATTGCTTTTGCTATTACTACAATTGGTTTTGCTGCAATTAAGTATGGTTACTTTATACAAGAGTTAGCAATTCCAGGACAAAGTTATATAGCACCAATTAGTATTGCGACAGCAGTGGGCGCTTTTATGTTTGGTATTGGAATGGTAATTGCTGGTGGTTGTGCATCTGGAACTCTTATGAGAATTGGTGAAGGATTTTGGATGCAAGTGTTAGCTTTATTCTTTTTCGTAGTTGGATCCCTTTGGGGAGCTCATGACTATGGATGGTGGATGAGGAATTTCATGCTTGCAGGAAAAAGAGTATTTCTACCTGACTACTTAGGTTGGTTTGGAGGAGTACTGTGTAATTTATTGATTATAGCTGTTATTTATGTAATTGCACATAAATATGGAAATAAGAAAAGTGAAAGCGAATTACAATAATAATTAATTGGAGGAAAGTAAAATGAGTAAAGAAGTAGTATTAGATTGTTTTGGAGAAGCGTGTCCAGTTCCATTGGTAAAAGCTGAAAAAGCACTGGAAAAATTAGAAATTAACGATATATTAATCGTGCAGATAGACCATAGTTGTGCAATGAAAAATGTACCAGAGTGGGCTAGAAAACAAGGACATAACGTTGAAATCGAAGAAATCGATGATGGCGAATGGGAAGTAATTATTGAAAAAGTAAAATAATATATTTTATTTTTTAAGTAGGAGGTTTAACAATTTTGAAAGCGTTTTTTGATAAAATAAAACAAAATGAATTTTATAAAATGTGGTTTAAAGATGCTTTGCCATATATTACTGGTGCTATTTTATTATCAGTATTTCAAATTGTCACTTTTGCAACAACAAAAAATCCTTGGGGTGTTTCAGGTGTATTTGCTAATTGGGGTGCATGGTTATATCAATTAATTGGTGGATCTGTGGATAATTGGTATTATTTCAGTTCTCCAGGAGCTCAAGCAACACTAGAAGCTGGCATTATCAATCATGGACCTACATGGAGAAACATTGGAATTATTTTTGGAGCATTATTTGCAACTTTGGCAGCATCTGGATTTAAAATTAAGAAGTTAAAATCATATAAACAAGTAATTGCGGCAAGCTTAGGTGGTTTACTAATGGGCTATGGAGCTAGAATAGCATTTGGATGTAATATTGGTGCTTTATTTAGTGGGATATCCTCTATGTCTTTATCAGGATGGGTATTTGCAGCATTTATGTTTGTAGGTGCAATTGTTGGAAGCAAGTTATTAGTTAAGTACTTTATGTAATAGAAAAGGAAATAAAAAATGTCAAGAGAAAAAAAAGTAGAACAATATGATGTAGTTATTATAGGAGGAGGAGCCTCTGGATTAACTGCAGGCATATATTGTGGGAGAGCACGTTTAAAAACATTAATAATTGAACAAGCATTAGTTGGTGGAATTGCCACAAATACTAATGATATTGAAAATTATCCAGGCTTCCCTGAAGGAATTACAGGAATAGGGTTAATGAATCTTTTTCATCAGCAAGCAAAAAAATTCGATGTTAAATTTAAATTAACAAATGTAAAAACTATCGATTTAAGTGGAGACATAAAAATAGTTGAAACATTTAGAAATAGATTTGAAGCAAAAACAGTAATAATTTGTAATGGAAGTGTTCCACGATTAACAGGAGCAATTAACGAAGAAAAGTTCTTAGGAAAAGGTATTGCCTTTTGTGCAACTTGTGATGCTGCTGCTAATACTGATAAAGAAGTCTTAGTTATAGGATCAGGAGATGCTGCAATTGAAGAAGGTATATTCTTAACTAAATTTGCAAGTAAAGTTATGGTGTCAATTATACATGATGAAGGTAAATTTGATTGTAATGAAATTGCAAAAGCTGCAGCATTAGCTAATCCAAAAATGGAGTTTTACCACAACACAGTAGTTGAGAGTTATGAAGGAGACAACGAATTAGATAAAGTTATCCTAAAGAACTTAAAAACAGGTGAAAAAACAGCAATTGAATGTGCTACTTGTTTTCTATTTATTGGTTATCTTCCTAATACTAGCTTATACAAAGATATTATAGATATGACAGATAGAGGTTATATAATAACTGACGAAAATATGAAGACAAATATTCCAGGTGTTTTTGCAGCAGGAGATGTGAGGGACAAACTTCTAAGACAAGTTGCAACTTGTGTTGGTGATGCAGCAATTGCTGGAGTTATGGCTGAAAAATATATTGCTGAAAGTGAAATATTTGAAGAGCAAATCATGGCAAAAGATGGAATCGCTTATGTTTATAATGCTATTGAATCAGATCAGAGATATTTCTTATCGTTTATAGAAGAAATTGAAGAAGTATATAAAGATTATTGTTACCACAGAGTTGACACATATAAGTCAGAAGGCATAGCAGATAGATTAGGTGTTGAATCGTGTCCATCGGTTGTATTTATTAAAGATGGAAAAGTAGAAAAGATTATTTGTGGAGACGAATGTAATAAAGAAGAAATAAAAGATATTATTAAAAAGAATGAAGAAAGCAAAAAATAGTATGAAAGGATGGGTTACAGTGAAAAAAATTATCATTTATATACTTATTATAGTAATGATTTCATCGCTATTAACAGGTTGTGTTAATTATGATTTTAATGAAACTAATCAGTATATAGTTACACCAAAAGAGGCACTTAACCTACTAGAAGAAGGCGCAATATTAATTGATGTAGAATCTAGTGAAGATTATGGGTTAGTTCATATTAGTGGAGCTATCAATATACCCATGATTTCCTTAGTAACTAACGAACCATATGGCAATATGCTACCAGAGGCAGTACAAATAGAACAAGTGATGGGAAAAGCAGGAGTCAGCGAAAATGATACAATTCTAGTTTATGATCATGGGTCAAATATGAAAGCTGCCCGAGTTCAATGGACAATTAACATGTATGGTAATTTTAATGTATATGTAGTCAGTGGAGGTTTAGAAGCATTAAAAGATGCAAAAAGTGAAACTTCTATGGTAGTTACTACTTTACCTGAAACAACATATCAAACAGCTGATAAACAAAAAACATTGGTTGTTACTTTAGATTATGTTAAATCAATTATTAACATGCCAGAAGAAAACACAGTAATTATAGACACACGAAGCATTGAAGAATTTATGGCAGGAACTATTCCTGGAGCATGTAACATCGAGTATACCTGGAACAACTATGGTAGTGGACAGTATAAATCATCCAGAGACATTCAAATTACGTATCTTGATAAAGATATTACACCTGATATGAAAATTATTGTTTTTTGTAAAACATCTATCAGGGCAGCACAGACTTATACAGCACTTAAAGATGCTGGTTATAAAGATGTCAGAGTTTATGATGGCGCATGGCTTGAATTTGTAGACAAAGAAAATCCACAAGTTCCAGCTGATGATATTGTGCCACCATCTTCAAACGACGCTTCATAAAGAAAGGTAGGGAGATATGAAAAGGTTTACGGCTATATTAATTACCGTATTATTGGTAGTAGCACTTGTTAGTTGTTCTG
>JAUUZE010000026.1 GCA_030590175.1 Clostridia bacterium | reverse complement strand
GTTTTTTTGTATATTTGTCTGCAAAATAGGAAACAGGTATGTAAATTATTAAAGCAGTTACCATTTCAATTGTTGTTAAAACCCCAAATTTAATAGGGGTAAGACCATTTAGAGTTACTACCCAAATTACTACAAAAGCATATGGAATTTGTTCTGCAAAACGAATCAAGATATCCGCAGCTAAAAGCGCTTTTAGAGGTCCTTTTATATTTTTAAGAGTTTTTCTTAACCCTTTTGTTTTTGGTGTAATAACTCTTTCATCTGGCATATACTTATGAACAAAAAGTATGGAAACAACAGCTAATACAGCGGCGATTGAAAATGCAATTCTAATTCCATCAATATCGCCAAATGATGCGATTAATACACCACCTGCTAAAGGACCTAATGCCATGGGAATTCTTCTCACAAAAGAATGTATGGTTACTCCAGTTACTCTCTTTTCTTTTTTAAAGTTTTTAGAAACCATTGACATAATTGCTGGCAACGAAACGGCTGTCCAAGCAATAAAGAAAAAAGCACCTACTAATACAGATTGCCAAACAGGAATAAAAATAACAATAAGATAACCAACTAAGGCAACTAATGTGAAAAATATCAAAGCTTTTTTATAGCCAAATTTATCAGATATATAACCTCCAGGATATGAATATAAAGAACTGAGTAAATTATCCATTGTATTTAAAGAGGCTACTGCTAAAGCAGAGCCTCCAAGAGCAATAATATATAATGGTAAAAACCGTTCTGCCATTTTTTCGCCAAACCCAATAAAGACTACCATTAAAACCATAGAAGTCATTCCATTTTTTAAACCAATCGATTTAAGTTTAGTAAAAAATTTCACGTAATAATATCCTATTTTTTACTTGCTTGTAATTTGAAAAAATTATAAAGTGCATCATATACTATAAATTGATGCTCAAGATTTTCATAATCATCAGGAAATCTCATACCGAAACCAACAGCTATTGCTTCTAATCCATGAGCATATGGATTTTCATCTAACCTATTTGTATCTGCGGCATCTACTACTTCTGCAAGTAGTGCTAACGCTGGTTCTTGAAGTTTATAGTGATTTATAATTGTAACGAAAGTACAATGACCATCTTTATGACCTAATTCTACTGGACCAGTATCAAAAGGAATTGCTCCTTCTCTATCTGCTGTTTCTTGTACCATACTTCTAGCAACAAAAATAAATTCAGCTTTTGTGTCAACAAATCGTTTAATTAACCAAGGACATGCAACTCTATCAACATGAACTCTAGATCTTGTAACCCATTTCATACATCAACCTCCTTATAAAGTTATAAATTATAACTATTTATATAAGTATACTTAATTATATGTGATTATTCAATATTAATACGATATAATTGGCTTTATATAAACGTAAGGCTCAGCTAATTATAAATTCAAAGATATTCTAAAAGAATTTACCTAAATCAAGTTACAGAGTTGTCTTTGTATACTATAATATATCTAATAAGATATGAAAATTAAGACTGTAAAAGGATTGAGGCTAGTATGAATGGAAATAAGCAATCTGATATAAAAATTGGAAACCAAGTTAGTATTGTACAAAAACACCATCAACGTACTGAGCAATTAACAAAAGGAATTGTGGAAAAAATTCTTACTAAATCTGATTATCATCCTCATGGAATAAAAGTAAGATTGAAAAGTGGTCTTGTTGGTAGGGTAAAAAGCATTCAAAAGAATGATAACAAAGAAACTTGAGGTAAAAAATGCAAAATATAAAAACACAAAAATTTATGTTCTTTGATGATTGGCCTTATGAATATATAAGAGGATTTGAACGAAAACAGGGTAAACCTGCTAAGCACAAGAACAATCCAGTGCTTAAGCCAGAATTACTCCATGAGTTTGGGCGAACTTCTTTGTATGGAACAATTCTTTATGATAGAGATTTAGATTTGTATAAAATGTGGTACCCTACATTTTCAGGAGGAGATCAAATAACAGCATATTTATGTTATGCGCAGTCACATGATGGATATAACTGGGAAAAACCAGAACTTGATATAGTAAAAGGAACAAACATTGTACTAGATAGTGATCATGAAGTTAGAGGACAGACAATCATATATGACAAATTAGAAAAAAACCCATCAAGAAGGTATAAGCTATTGGTTAGACCAGGATATACACCAAATGTATGCTCTTATGTTTCTAAAGATGGGATACATTGGGAAATACTAAGTAAAAATGCCATCAATGCTAATAGTGATAGTCATATAGGATTAATAAGACATCCACAAACAGGGTTGTATATGGCTACGATGAGGAAAATCAAAGGTGATAGGCGAGTATGGCTAAGTACAAGTAATGATTTTGAGAAGTGGTCAGAACCTGTGATTGTTAAAGAATTAGATATAGAACAAAGCATGCAAACTCAAATTTATGGTATGCAAATTTCATATTATGGAGCATATCTTATTGGAGTGGTTTCTTACTATAATACATTCGAAGATGATTTTATTGGATGGGGTAAGATGGATGGAACCATGGATATAGGACTTGCATATAGTAGAGGTGGTTATTGTTGGCATGAAAATTTTGTACATGACAGATTTATACCGCTAGGGAAAAAAGATAAATGGGATTGTGGGATGATTTCACCATCCTCTCATCCTATTTTACTTGATGATAAAATTATTTTTTATTATGCAGGAATGCCTTATTCGCATAAACCACCATATAAAGAAAGTGATTTACAGTGCATCGGCTTAGCAACTTTGAGAGTAGATGGATTTGTATATTTAGAAACAGATAATAATGGCGGAGAGATATGTACACGTAATTTCAATATTGATGAAGGTGGATTTTTTATAAATGTAGATGCATCAAAGGGAGAGATATCAGTTGAAATATGTGATGGCGATGGTAATGCTATAAAAGGATTTGAAATGGATCAATTTATTCCAATTAAAAAAGATGGTCTATCGATACCATTAAAATGGAAAAATAACCCAGATGATAAAGTTCTCTTAAAGAGAGCATTGCGATTTAAAATTAAAGCAAGAAATACAAAGTTATATTCAATTACTATGGTAAATGGTGAAAAAAAACCTGTGTATTGGGACTTTAAAGAAATAAATTATGCAGATCCATTTTATGAGTAAGTAATTTTCTTAAGGAGGAAAGAAATAATGAAATTGTATGGAGCAGGGAGTCTTGAAGAAATAAAGAAATGTGATGAACTCGGAGCAGTTGGTATTTTAACTAACCCACAGGGATTTGAGCAATATTTTGAAGGTGAAAAAACCCTTGAAGAAATAACAAAGTCAATATGTGAAATAACAACATTACCAGTATTTATTCAGATACATGGTGAAACAACAGAAGCTATTGTAAATAAAGCAGTTTCATTACACAAAATTTCAAAACAAGTTGGATTTAAAATTATTGCAGATGAAAAAGGTTTTTTTGCCATAAGTATATTGCAAAAAATGGGAATTAATTGTATTGCAACTACATTGTTTACAATTTCTCAAGCAGCTATTGCAGCAAATGTAGGAGCCTTTGGTATTTGTCCTTTTGTTTCGCGAGCTAGAGCAATTGGAATGGATCCGTATGATATTTTATCTACCATTAAGGAACAATATATGAGTTTTCCAAACCCACCACAAATAATTGCAGTTAGTATGAAAGGTGTAGGAGATGTTGAATTAGCAATTAGAGCTGGTGTAGATGCAGTTGGTATGAGATATCCTTTGATTAGTGATATGATGCATCATCCATTAAGTCAAAAAGCAGAACAACTTTTTGCAAAAAATTGGGCGAATGTTAAAGGAGAAGATATTAACTATTTAAAAGATGTGCTTTCTCTTGAAGGAATCGCTGAATAATATGAATAAAATATATGGGTTTGGTTCTGCAACCATGGATTTTAGAATAATAACAGCCGATTATCCTGATGACTATAAGGCAAAGTTACTAGCACAAAAAACTAGCAAACTAGGCGGAGGTGCCATTGCTAATTGTTTAGTTCAAGTAGCAAGACTAGGGGGAGAAACTTGTTATCTTGGTAAATTAGGAAACGATTCAATTGGAAAAGAAATAATCTCTTCACTACGCAGTGAAAAAGTTTCTTGTAATAATATAATTATTGATGAATTTGGTTGTTCTCCATTTAATGTAGCGGTTTATCAAGGAGAAGAACAACGAAGAAAAGGTGGTTATTTACTACCTAATAGTCTGTTATCAATAACAAAAAAAGATATTATTAAGATGACTTCTATAATGAAAAAAGATGAATGGATAATTGTTGAAATTGGTGAAATTCCATTAGAAAAAGTATTGTTTTTTTGTCAGGAAGCAAAGAAAAAGCAAGTTCATATTTTACTTGATGTTGATTTGGATCCAATTAAACAATGTATGGGAGATGTCCCCTTGATTAATAATTTATTTATGATAGCTGACATATTATTGCCAAACATAGAAGCATTAAAAAGCATGTATAATATAGATAATAAGAAAGTTCTTTTAGAAACATTATTTAAACAATTTAATAAACCTATTGTAATGACAGCTGGTGAAAAAGGAGCATATTATATATCTGAGTTTGAAAAATATACTAATATTTTAGCAAGCAAGGTTGAAGTTGTTGATACAGTGGGAGCTGGGGATGCTTTTCATGGAGGATTACTGTTTGGATTAGCAAATGGATGGCTTTTACATGAGGCAATTAAACTTGGTATATACTGTGGCGGAAAAAACTGTACACAATTTGGAGCAAGAGAAGGAATGGTAGACTTTAAAGAGTCATATAAAAGGATGGATAAAGATGAATTTAAACAAACGCTTTTACAAGACGATGGCTGGGGAGTTAGCTGATAGAACACCAGTTGTTCCCAAAATATGGGTTGATTTAGCAGCAAATTTGACAGGTACTCCAATTATGGAAGTAATAAGTAATCCTACAACTGCATTAAAAGTAATAGTAGATGCAGGGATTATTTGTCAAGTAGATGCAGTTAGACAATTTCATTTTCCCAATAGAGAGATAATCACAGAAAATGAAGAGGTTTATGAAGTTAATAAAGATGGGAAAAAACTTGGTGTTATTGATATGAAAGGTGGATTAATTACTCATTTATATGATGATAATGATTATAAACTTGATAATCCATATACAATGGCACATCATCATTACTGGGCTACAAAAAAACCTGTAATAAAATCATTAGAAGATGTGAAAAAAATTGTTATTCCTAGTAAACAATATCTAAAAGATATTGGGTTAGTTTCAAGACAGCAGCAAATTATTGAATATACTGATAATAGGTTAGAATTAATTGGAGATTGTTCTTCAGCTACTTTAGCTTTTTATGTATGCTTGAGAGGAATGGATCAAGCAATGTTTGATTTAATTGAAAATGAGAAGTTAGTACAGGCAGTAATGGAAAAAGGAGCTGCCATAGCTATTGAAAAGGGAAAGATGAATATTGATATGGGTATATTAGTACTTAGGTTAAATGATTCCATTGCAAATATGTCTGTTATTTCCCCAACTCATTTCAGAACATTTATAAAACCTCATATAAAAACAGTTTGTGATGAATTACACCATTATAATAAAGATGTGAAAATATATTGCCATATTTGTGGGAATGTTCTTCCAATTATGGAGGACTTAATTGAAACAGGTTTAGATTGCATTGCACCATTAGATCCTCTTGGTGGTGGTGCGACTTGTAAACAATATAGAGAGAGGGTTGGAGATGAAATAGTGTTAATGGGAGGCGTAAATACTATGTCATTTATTCAAAGAACACCAGATGAGATTGAAAAAGAGGCAACAAAGTGCATTGAAAGTGCAGGTGCAAATGGTAACTTTATTTTAGGCTCTGGTTGTGTTGTTCCTAGAAAATCAACAAAAGAAAGTTTGTTAGCTTTAGTTAAAGCAGCTAAAACTCATGATTTAATAGAGAAATAGAACAAAAAAAAACAGCTTCCTGATTTGGAAGCTGTTTAAGTATTATTTAGACATTTTGGCTTTTTCCACGGCAACTTTTCTGCCGTTTATTTTTTGGCCATTCATTTTCTTAACTACTTTGTCAGCAACATCTTTTTTAACATCAAAGAAAGTAAATTTATCTAAAATATCGATGGAACCAATTTTATCTCCACTGATACCACATTCACCAGTAACAGCTCCTAAGATATGATTTGGTTTAACTTTATCTTTTCTACCTACAGTCATAAATATTCTGACCATATTTTTATCTCTTTTACCTTTTCCACCTTTTTTAGATGATTTTCCAGAAGATCCCTTATCACTTTGATAATTTTCTTTTAACATAAGATTAATATCATTTTCATGGGTAACTTCTTCTAGTTCAATATTATGTTTAATCAATGAAGCACAAATATCTTCAATAGTATACATAGTATCAAATTGATTTAAAATTTCGATATAATCATCAAGTTTTTCATTTTGAATAGTTTCAGAAATTTCTTGAATAAAACTTTGTACTTTTCCAGAATTAACTTCTTTCATAGTTGGAATCTTGATTTTTTCTATTTGCTTTTTTGTATAGTGCATAATATTGATAAATTGATTCTTATGGCCTTTGGTAACCATGGTTATTGAATGACCATCTTTTCCAGCACGTCCACTTCTACCAATTCTATGAACATAATATTCTGCTTTTTCAGGCACATCAAAATTAATTATCAAATCAACTTCTTTTATGTCTAATCCTCTTGCAGCTACATCAGTTGCTACAAGCACATTAACCATTGCATCATTAAATTTTCTTAACACTTGCATTCGCTGAGTTTGTCGTAAGTCACCATGTATTTTTTCAGCATTAATTCCTTTAATAAACAATTTTTCATTTACAAAGTCCACACGACTTTTCATGTTGCAAAAAACAATACATCTAGTAGGTTTATATACAGCTAACAATCTAAATAATGCTTCAATTTTATCATTAGTTTTTATTTCACAGTACTCTTGCTTAACAGTATCAGCTGTTAAATCTTTTGAAGCAACCTTGATAAGTTGTGGATTTTTTTGATATCGGTCTGTAATATCTAAAATAGGTTTTGGCATGGTTGCTGAGAATAAAATTGTTTGTCTATCATCTTTTATTGATTGTAGAATTAATTCAATATCTTCTCTAAATCCCATTTTCAACATTTCATCTGCTTCGTCTAAGACTAAAGTGTTGATATCAGCTGTTTTTAATGTGCGTCTTTTAGTTATATGATCAATAGTTCGCCCAGGTGTTCCAATAATGACCTGTGCACCATTTTTTATAGCCATTATCTGACGATTAATTGGCTCACCACCATATACAGCGACTGTTTTAATTCCATGTTTATATTTAGCAATTTTTTTAAATTCATTAGCTACTTGTACTGCTAATTCTCTTGTTGGGCATAATATTAATGCCTGTGGGTTTCTATTGTTTTTATCGATTTTTTCTAAAATAGGAATCGCAAATGCAGCTGTTTTACCAGTTCCTGTTTGTGATTGTCCAATTAGATCTTTTCCTTCCATTAAAATGGGTATAGCTTGTTCTTGTATAGGGGTTAAATTTTCAAAACCCATGTCAAACAAGGCTCGTTTGGTTTCCTCTGAAACCATGATTTCGTTAATTTCCATTTGTTCCAACTTTCTTTAATATGTTGCTATGTTTTTAGCAGCGGTCAATTATACAATATCTTTATTGAAATAGCAAATAGAAAAATAGGTAAAAAAAGATGATTGCTTTTAATAATCATCTTTTGTACTTATATAAGCGATTTAGTATAAACCCGTCTTCGCCTATGAATATTAGTTTCAAAATATTTCCACATGGCTCTAACCAATTGGTTGCTTTCAAGCTCAGGACCAGTTTCAGCTAAAGTCATACCATACTTTATAGCAGTATTCATTATACTATTTATTAATAATGCTGCGGCTCCAGTTCCTTGTACTTCAGGAAGAACAGCTACTAGGTATAAATCAAGTGTATCACTTTTCTTTATTGATTTAAGAAGATGAAGGAATCCAAAAGGAAATAGTTTCCCTTTTCCTTTTTGCATAGCTTTTGAAAGTGATGGCATAGTAATACCAAAACCAATTAATTTGTCATCTTTATCTAGTACAATCTTAATAAAATCAGGATTAATAAAACCAAAAAAAGCATCAACATACATATCAATTTGTTTTTCAGATAATTCAGTAGTTCCAAATAGTGGAGCATAGGCTTCATTGTATAATTCAAATACTTTATGTGCCCATGGAAGAATATCTTTTTTTCTAGTAAATTCAATTAATTGATAGCCATATTTTTTCTTAACAATTTTAGAGATTCGATCATATTTTTTAACAGGTTCTTTTGGCATGGTAATTTGGTATTCAACCCAATCTATTTCTTTTACAAATCCTAATTTTTCAAGATGAACTTTATAATATGGATTATTATAGATCGTGATAAACATATCTAATTCATCAAATCCTTCAATTAATACACCCTGATGATCTAAATCTGTTAATCCAAGAGGACCATGAATGGTATCAAGATTATTTTTCTTTGCCCAATCAATAACAGTATCCATTAAAGCCTTTGATACTTCATAATCATCAATAAAATCAAAGTGAGTAAATCGCGCATGCTTTTGATTCCATTTTTCATTACTTTTATGATTTACTAATACACCAATTCTACCAACTATATTTTTACCACGATAAGCTAGATAAAATATACCTTCTGAAAACTCATATGCAGGATTTTTATCCTTTCTTAAAGTATTAACTTCATCTACTACTAAGTCAGGTACAAAATATTTATTATCTTTATATAATTTATTCACATAACTTACAAATGTTTTTAGCTGTCTGTTGTTCATAACTTGTTTAATTTCTAGCATAATCCCTCCGTATCCCATACATATACTAACACTCATTATATATCTGATAGAAATAAAAGGTAATTAATATTCTATTTTCTAATGAAATTCTAATAATATAAAAGTATTAATAGGTATGATAAAATTAGATTATAGTAAAAGATTGATTGTGGATGATATGAAGGGTGTATAATAATTTTATGAGTTATGAAGAACAAAATAGAATTAATAAACTACAAGAGTATGCGGTTGCTTTAATGAAAGGTGATGATAAAAAAGCACTTTATTTAAAATATCAAACAGTTATTAATACTGTAATACCTTTAGATGTTATTAAAATTGAATATAATTTTTTAAAGAATGGTATATCTGCAAGAAAGCTATTAGAAACAGTGGATATGCTAATGAATGTGTTTCATAAAGGGTTATCAGATTACAAATGGGATAATCCAAAAAAAGAATCTTTTATTTTTTACTTAATGGAAGAAAATAAACAAGTCATTAATACCTTGAATAATTTAAAAAAACATATTAGTAATCAAACCTTTGAAGTAGATAGACATGCTATTTTATTGATTCTTGATGATTTAAAATTATTTGATAGTCATTATCAAAAAATTGAAAATATTATTTTTCCTATGATGCAAAAAAAATTAAAAGATTTTGATGGACTCGCTATTATGTGGGAACTTCATGTTATGACTAGGAAAACTTTAAAAATTCTACGCGAACAATTTAACGAGAAAACTATTAAAAAGGAACTTGTTAATCAATTAATTGGAAAATTGTTTTTCCAGATACACGGATTAATAAAAAAAGAGGAATTGATTTTATTTTCACTTGCTTCAACAATGTTAAATAAAAAAGAACATCAATTAATGCTTAACCAAAGTAAAGAATATAATTATTATAAAGTAGAAATTAGTAAATCTTCATTAATTTTTTCTAGTACAGATAAGGCATTAACAACAACTCAAGCAAAATTATTATTTAATCATTTACCATTTGATATTACATTTATTGATGAGTTTGACAAAGTAAAATATTTTAATCAAACTAACAATCGCTTTTTTCCACGATCTGAAAGTATTATCGGACTAGATGTTAGACAATGTCATCCCCCAAAAAGTGTACATATTGTTGAAAAAATATTAGATAATTTCAAAGAAGGAAAAGAGAATAAAGCAGTTTTTTGGATTAATGTAAAAGAAAAGAAAGTATTAATTTCTTACTATGCCATTAGAGATGATGTGAAATGCTACAAAGGCACAATTGAAGTAATTCAAGATATAACTAAAATACAAACTCTTACTGGAGAAAAGAGGTTACTAGATTGGTAAGTAAAAAAGAAACACAAGGAAATATAAAAATAGCATTTTTCTTAAATTTCATTTTTACAATTATTGAAATTATTGGAGGAATTCTTACAAATAGTATTTCTATTATGTCAGATGCGATTCATGATTTAGGAGATTCTCTATCAATTGGAATAGCTTGGATACTTGAAAAAAAATCAGTTGAAAAACCTGATGAAAAATTTACATATGGATATGCTAGGTACTCGCTTTTAGGTGCGTTAATCAATTCACTAGTTTTACTAACAGGTTCTGCAATAATTATATATAGAGCAATTCCAAGAATTATACACCCTGAACAGATTAATAAAGAAGGTATGATGCTTTTTGCTTTAGTTGGGATACTAGTTAATGGATTTGCAGCATGGAAAACATCAAAAGGAGAGGCCATTAACGAAAAAGTTGTTAGTCTTCATTTGCTTGAAGATGTTCTTGGATGGGTAGCTGTCTTTGTTACGAGTATAGTTGTATATTTTACAAACTGGTATATTTTAGATGGATTATTGTCGGTGGCAATAACTTTGTTTATCTTATATAACGTGGGGAAAAATTTAAAAAAAATTGTTAGTATTTTTCTACAAAAGGCTCCTGATAACATTAATTTAAAAAAGATTGAAGATGAAATAGTTAACAAAAGTAGTGCTATTGGCATACATCATATCCATATTTGGTCTTTAGAGGGGATAAACAACTATCTAACTATGCATGTTGTTGTAAGCAATAATAGTACTTGCAATCAAATCAAAGTAATTAAGAATGATATTAAGCATATATTATTGCATCATAAAATTTCACATGTGACCATGGAAATTGAATTTGAAGATGAAAATTGTGAAACATTTGACTGTGAATTAGAACAAAATAACGACCCCCATAAATATCATAGTCACTAGAAAAATGATATAATATAAAAAGACAATTAAGAAAATATTGAGGAACTTTTATGCAACAAGTGGAATTTGGTAAAACAGGATTAATAGCAGCACGATTTGGACTTGGGTGTATGCGATTTCCCAAAAGACAAGATGAAACTAATCAATTAGTCAGATATGCATTGGATTATGGTGTTAATTATTTTGATACTGCCTATATTTATAAAGATAGTGAAGTTAAATTAGGAGTTGCTCTACAAGATGGTTATAGACATAAAGCAATTATTGCTACAAAAAGTCCTGTATGGGATATTACAAAATATGATGATTTTGAAAAATACCTTGATGAAGAACTAATTAGATTGAAAACAGACTATATTGATGTATACCTGCTTCATAGTTTAGGATCGAAAAATTATGAGAGTATATTAAAGTATGATGGATTTACCTTTTTAGATAAAATGATAGAAAAAGGGAAAATCAGACATAAGGCTTTTTCTTTCCATGGTACAAACGAATTGTTTAAAAAAATATTTGATTCTTATGACTGGGAAATGGCGCAGGTACAGCTTAATATTTTAGATGAATTCCAACAAGCAGGTTTAGATGGTCTTGTATATGCCCATAAAAAAGGAGCAGCTACTGTTGTTATGGAGCCTTTAAGAGGGGGACATCTTATAATGAATTATCCTACTGAAATTGATGATTTATTAGAAAAATACCCAACAAAACGATTATTGATTGAATGGGCATTTCGTTGGTTATACAGTATAAAAGAAGCAGATGTAATATTAAGTGGTGTAAGCACTCTCAAACAATTACAACAAAACTTGGCAATATTTGAGCAAGGAGAATATGACTGTATGTCAAAAGAAGACTTGCTATTAATAAAACAAGTTAGAGGTATTTTTGAAAAAAGAAATGCAATAAATTGCACTAGTTGTGGATATTGTATGCCATGTCCATATGGTGTAAATATTCCTGAAATTTTTAAACTATACAATAGTGTAGCAATGATGAGTAATCACTTTATAGATAAATTAGTGTATAAAGATTCAATTATACCCAGTGGAAATGGTGCAGAAAAATGTGTTGAGTGTGGAATTTGTAAAGTTCACTGTCCACAGGCTATTGATATTCCCGAAGAATTAAAAAAGGCTCATGCAATTTTGACGGACAGATAAAGGAGAAAAAATGAAAGAATTAACAAAAGAACAAGTAAAAGAATTTGGTAGTAAGTTTTTAGGAGACTTAAATAACAAAGCATATATGAATGCCGTTACAAGTGCAGGTATTTTAAAAGTTTCTAAAGTATTTACTGATAGTTACAAGACTAAAATGTCATTTTCAAAGGAGATAAAAACAAGTAAAGTGACTGCACAAAATTCAAGTGGTCGTTGCTGGTTATTTGCAGGATTAAATTTATTCCGTCACGAAATTGAGAAAAAATTAAATATTAAAGATTTCGAATTATCTCAAAGTTACTTAATGTTTTATGACAAATTAGAAAAAGCTAACTATTTTTTAGAAAGCATTTTAGATACTCTTGAATTAGAGACTAGTTCAAGAACTATTCATCATCTATTAACTCATATAGTTGAAGATGGAGGGCAGTGGGATATGTTTAGCAACTTAGTTAAAAAGTACGGAGTTATTCCAAAAGATGTTATGCCTGAATCTTTTCATAGTAGCAACTCTCGTATGATGAATAAATTACTAATCTTAAAATTACGAGAATTTGCCTATGTATTACGTGAAAAATATCAAAAAGATGTACAAATTGAAGAACTACGAAAAGAAAAAATGAATATGGTTCAAACAATCTATGGTATGTTATGTAAATTCTTATCAAAACCAATTGATACTTTTGATTTCGAATATACTGACAAAGATGGGAAATACCATATTACTGAAAATATGGATAGTTTACAATTCTTTAATAAAGTAGTTGATATTAATCTAGATGATTATGTTTCCATTATAAATGCTCCAACAATTGATAAACCATTTAATCGTGTTTACACTGTAAAATACTTAGGAAATGTATATGATGGGGAAAAAATTAAATACTTGAATGTAGATATTGATATGATGAAGCAATTAACAAAAAAACAATTACTAGATGACGAACCTACTTGGTTTGGTTGTGATGTTGGCCAGATGAGCAATTCAGAGGATGGAGTTATGAGTATGGGTGTATATGATTTTGCACTCCCATTAAATACACTATTTACTATGAGTAAAGCAACACGTCTTGATTATGCAGAAAGTGTTCTAACACATGCAATGGTTTTTACTGGTGTTAATGTTCGTCCTGATGGCACAACAGATAGATGGAAAGTAGAGAATAGCTGGGGTGATAAGAGAGGGAAAAAGGGATATTTCATGATGACAGATGAGTGGTTTGATGAATTTATGTATGAAGTTGCTATACATAAAAAATATCTAAAAAAAGATTTGTTAGATGTATTAAAAGAAAAATCAGTTGTATTAGACCCTTGGGATCCTATGGGATCATTAGCAAAGTAAGTAAGGTAAATATTTATATAATTATTTATTACCTTGTTATATTCTTATACCTTATTTATACTGAATTTGTATATATACAAAAATCCTAACAGAAAGGAGTGATGAAATGATTATATGTAAAGAGGTGGTCTTGAGATAATCAAGACTATGACAAGGCGGTCAGTAAATGGCCGCTTTTTAATTTGATTAAAATGAAAGATTTGGTTATAATATTAGTACCAACTAAAAAAGGAGGTAAATATCTAATGAAAAAAATACAGGTGATTTCCACTTAATTTAATATAGGCTACATTTGTAGCGAGAAAAAGTTAATCATTTACTAATTTACACGATGTGATTATCGTGTTTTTTGTATTTGAAAATGAAATGGAGAATATTTTGACATATAAAAATGGAAAAGATGTGCTGCCATCTAATTTACTAAAGCAGATTCAACAATACATAACTGGAGAAAATATTTATATTCCAACTAACCAACAGGAACGAATTGGTTGGGGAGAAAAAAATGGTACAAAAGAATACTTAATAAATAGAAACAAACAAATCTATAAGCAATATTTATATGGACAATCCATGGGGCAGTTGGCTCAATTATTTCATCTGTCAAAAGACAGTATTAAAAAAATCATATATCAGATGAGAAAGAACTGATTATATGATTAATCTTTTATTAATAATCTATTAAGGAGGTTGAATAAAAAAAATAAGAATTATATAATATGTATGCAAATGGAAGAAGGAGATTTCTATGATTACTGGACAATTTAATGACTCTTTTCCACCAATTATGGATGGAGTAGCCAATGTAGTGAAAAATTATGCCTACTGGTTAAATAAAAAACATGGAAAAAGTTTTGTAATAACTCCTTCATTTCCTGATCATGAGGATAATGAAGAATTTACTGTTTATAGATATTTGTCAGTTCCTTTAGTTTTTAAGAGACCATATCGTTTAGGATTACCATTATTTAGTGCTACAGTAAGAAGAAAATTAAACAATATAGAGTTTGATATTCTACACACACACTCCCCATTTTCGTCAGGTGCTTTTGCTTTAGAAATAGCAAAGAAGAAAAACATTCCTATTATTACAACTTTTCATACTAAGCTATATGATGATTTTAAACAGGAACTAAAAAGTGAACATTTGTCAAAATTTGCATTAGAGAAAACCATAGAATTCTATAATTCAGTTGATTATGTATGGGCAGTTAGCAAAGGAAGTGCTCAGACATTACGAAGCTATGGTTATAGTGGTTTTATTGATGTGGTACCAAATGGTACAGATTTTATATATCCTAACGACTATGAGAAACGGCGTAGAATAGTAAATGAAAAGTATGCGATTAATCAAGATGAATTAGTTTTACTATATACAGGACAACTTGTTTGGCAAAAGAATATTAAATTAATTGCTAAAGCAATTGCAAGTTTAAAAGCTTCAAAATTTTTATGTAAAATACTAATTGTAGGAGAAGGAAATGCAAAAAAAGATTTTTTTACTCTAACAAAGGAACTTGGAATCGAAGATTATATTATTTATGTGGGGGTAATAACAAATCGTGATGAATTAAAAAGCATATTTGCACGAGCTGATTTGTTTATTTTCCCTTCAGTATATGATAATGCACCAATTGTCCTAAAAGAAGCTGCTGCATTGAAAACACCTGCTATTCTCGTAAAAGGTTCAAATGCTGCAGAGGGTATAATTCATGAAGAAAATGGATACTTATGTGATAATAATGTAGAGTGTTTTGTAAAAGTAATTAAACAGGCTTCTACAAATAAAGAAAAACTCAAACAAGTTGGTGAAAAAGCTTATAAAACTATTTATAGAAGTTGGGAAAGTATAGTTGATGAAGTAGATAATAAGTATAAAGATATATTAACAGATATAAGAAGGTAAAAAGTATATATATAATCTAACTAGAGATAGTTCACAAACAGTAAATAACTTATTAAAGATATTAGTCCACAAAGAAAAATACCCCAGGTTAAATCAATTATAGTAATGGTAATTGGCCAATTTTTTATGGTAGCAAAATTTGTGAGGTTATATGTTCCATAAGTTATCAACCCATAAAAAGAACCTGCAAAAAGTGCCATGACTACACTTTGTCTAATAATAGCAGGGTTAATAACAAAAAATAGTAAACCAATGATAAAAACTGCATAAAAAATTACTGTTGCAAGCATATTTTGTTTCTTTGCCATAATATATCCTAAATGTTTATGGTAGATTTTTTTTGCAAATATGCTTAACCACAAAAAATCAATTATCATAAATATAATAAATGTTACTAAGAAAATAACAATCCATTTTACCATAAATTGATTCTCCTATTTTTCTTCTTTCTTCGCTACTTCTTCTTTCTTTTCTTTAGGCTTTTTTACAGCAGCTTTCTTTTTTTGAACTTTTTGAATTTTTTGCCATTTGTTTTCATGAAACATATTTTTCATTTTATTCACCTCTTCTAATAGTTATTATATCATTTTCATACTGATTCACAATATGTTGATAGTTATTTGTTTTACCATTTAAGTTGTTTTCGAAAAATGACAGAAGTAATTGTTGTTGAATTTCAATAAAAGAGACATTTCTAATAAGAAAATTATTCCCTAAATATTTTGTGGCTGGTGAAAATAAGTAAGCCATGGAAAAATCTACATGTTTACTATTTACAATTTGGTATAATCCAAGAAAATTACTTGAATTATCAATTAACTTGTTAAGATTATCATTGTTACTATAATTACTCCATTCTTCACTTCGTAAGTATAAAGAGGGAATGTGTAAACCTATATTAATTTTTTCTTCTTTTATCGGTTCAACCCATGGGTCTAAACCAAAGACACAATCAATTCTATTATCAACGATTGCTGTAGCAATGGCGCTACCTCCACCTATTGAATGACCTATTACTCCAATTTTTGATAAATCTATTTTGTTAGCTAATAACCAGTCAGATTTATTGATTTCCTCTAATTGCTCAATAACAAATGACAAATCAGCTGCATATGTATTAACTAAGGTATTAGATGTCTTTTCAAAGGTTAATTCATCTACACTAAAATCAAGTGTAGCTTGACTAAAAGAAATGATAGAACCATCATCAAAAAATGTAGCAGCTGATCCATGGGTATGTTCAATTGAAACAACAATAAATCCATAACTAGCTAGTAACTCTGCCCAATTAGTATGAAGTTCTGAAAACCCTTGCCATCCATGAGAAATAATAACAACAGGATAAAATTCTTTAGATGGGCTAACTAATGTTTGCCAATAAGAATGGCTAATAATATGTTTGGTTTGGTTTAGTAAAAAAGAAGGGGAGGAAAGCATAGAGGTAATTTCTTTAGCCATTTCTTTACCATGTAGTAACCAAGGTACAGGAGATGTTTTAGACTGTTGGTCACTTGGATACCAAACACGATAACCAATTTTACGATTATCTAATTGTCCATATGGATCACTTCGCGTATAATCAATTGCCTCAAAGTTTGTAGTACCCACATAGAAGTTACCAGTGGGTTGAGGAAATTGACTAATGGGAAAAAGTATACTTAGTAATATTGAGAAAATAATAAAGATAGCTAAGGCAATGGAAACTATTTTTTTAGTAAAGAATTGTTTATTGATTATACCTAATATAATTAATAGGTATAATAAACAAACAAAATATAAACCAAACATTGCCCATCTAATGGGCTCAAGAAGCATTTGAAATATAATAATACTAATCAAAACAAGTAAAATCCAGTAGCGCTTATATAATTTACTTTTCATAAAGAAACAAGTAATAATAGCGATAATAAGAAAAATATCAAAAATTTTCATAACTCCTCCCTATAATTTATTC
>JAUUZE010000010.1 GCA_030590175.1 Clostridia bacterium | reverse complement strand
TACTAGCTGCTATTCCTAGTTTACTAAATGTATTAATGATCTTTGCCATTAAGTTTTATGAGAGAGCTAAAAGTAGAAAAAAAGTAGTTATCATATTCACAATACTACAATATATGTTTTTCTACTTAATTATGATTATTCCAAAAATTGCAACTGGACGATATCAAATTACTTTACTTATAGGGTGTTTTTTATTCGGTAATTTATTCAGAGCACTTAAAGGTAGTGGCGTTGTTGAATGGACAAATTTTTATGTTCCATCATCAATAAAAGGAAAATATTTCTCAAACAGAAATATGCTTGGCAATTTAGTATATATTATTGTTTCGCTAACTGTAGGGAAAATATTGGACAGTCACTCTAGTGAATATAAGATATACATTATTTTATTTTTTATTACCTTAGCTTTTTCAATAGTACAAATTATTGGATATCTAAAAGTAGATGACTACACTGCTGACTTTGAGACAAAACCAAAAATAAAGATTAAAGATATGTTTACTTTGCCATTAAAACACAAGGAATATCGATATTTTATGTTATTTTCTTTATCTTGGAGTTTTGCTAGAAGTTTGGCTGTACCATATTATACATTTTACTCAAAAACTGTACTAACACTTGACTATACATATATTGCACTAATTGGAAGTATAACTTGCTTAATTAAGATTTTTGTAGCTAATCCCTTTGGTACAATTGGAGATCAAAAAGGATGGAGAAATGTATTACTATATGCAGGGATTTTATTTGCTCTAACAAATATAGCTTGGGGGTTTGTAAATCCATCCACAGCAAGCTTGTACCCTGTAGTAATTATTACCAATGGTATATTTATGATTGGAACAAATATTGCCATATTTAATTTAAATATGGATTTATCATCATCTGAAAACAGGTTACTTTTTTTAGGATTTAATGGGACACTAACAGCAATATTTTCGTTTATCGGACCAAACCTTGCTAGCTTTATAATGAGTCAAATAAAAGATTCAGTAATTGTTATTCTGGGATGGTCAATTAATGGATATCAAATTATTTTTTGGATATCTGGTATATTACAAATAATTGTCATATACTTATTTATACAATATTTAATTAAAGCTAAATTAGGAGAAAAACAATGATCAAAGACAATGTTAATAATACAATTAACAGAACTAGAGCATTTACTAATGCCAACAAGGGAGCACTAATTCAAGTTTCATCGATTACCTCAATGGAGCGAGCAAAGAGACCTCTTAACTCATATAACTTACCTTATGATATGGAAACATATTTAGATGATAGAGTTGATAATTTTTTACACTACTGGGACCAACGTAAACATATTGATGATGATTTATATCCTGCAACAAATCCTTGGTATGGAATTGCAGAACATACAGCATTTATTGGTGGTGATGTTGACTTTTCAGAAACAACTTCTTGGCATCATCAAGTGTTAAAAGATTATGCTCAATTCGATTTACTGACCTTAGATGAAAATAACATCTATTTAAAATTAGTTATAGAAGGTATGTCATATTTAAAAGAAAAAGCTAAGGGTCAATTTTTTGTTAAATTTAGAGGAGCAAATGGTCCTATGGATATTGCAAATGTAATTAGGGGAAATGATTTATTTTATGATTTCTACGAGTATCCTGATGAATTGAAAAAATTAATGTTATTTTGTTCTGATGCAGCTTTATTCACATTGAAAAAGCAGCTTAAATTAGTGGACAAGGTAGATAACGGTATTATTACAGGGTTTGATATTTGGTTACCAGGTAATAGCATTGGTCATATATCAGAAGATGCGTCTACTATGATTTCAAATGATCATTATAAAGAATTTGGTCGTCCATATACAGAACGTATAACTAAACAGTTCGACCATGTTTTTATGCATCTACATTCTCTTGGAGCATATATCCTTCCTGATATTGTTACAATAAAAAATATTGATTATATTGAAATTTCAAATGATCCAAATAGTCCTAGAGCCATTGAGGTATATAAGCAATATGAACAGTTATTGCAAGATAAAGTTACTGTTGTTTTATTAACACATGATGAAATTAAGGATAATAAAGAGTTTTTAAAACGTAATAAAACAATTATCTGGTATGAAGCAAGCGATGAGCAAGATGCATTAAAGACTATTGATATGGTAAGAGAAATAAACGAGCAGTCTAGTTAATTTATTAATTAGGTATACTATAGAAATAAATGGTAAAATAATAGTAATTAGAAAAGGAAGAACTTATGAAAAGTATTAAGGCTAAATTAATAATATCTTTATCCATAGGTATTTTATTGTTACTTACTTTAATTATTATTAATAATAATAGAATGAGTATGCTTACTGAACAAAATAACCAAAATGTCTTTTCAATGATTACTAAATTGTCTAATGAATATGTTAGTTATCGAGTAGAAAAAAGTAATGATATAGCCGTTGTCCTAAGTAATAGTAGTCATTTAAATACCATTGCTAGAAGTTTAGAATTAGGAGACCCAGGAACTAACAAAGCAATTAATTCCATCACAAATGAGGTGCTATATCAAGCAGAGTTAAATGATGAAATTGAAAGCATTTATTTGTATATGGAAGATGAGCGTATTTTTATTGATTCATATGGTAATGTTCAATTTGGTGATTATATTGATGAGATAACTTGGGTAGGCGATTATGCCAAAGGTGAAAGTTCTATTAAGTGGGTAGAAAGCAAAGATGAACGTTCAGACAACCTTCGACTGATTTCTATTATTTATAGAGCTGATAAATTTAACTCAAATTTATCAACACCTGTTTACTTAAGCATAAATTATGACCAAAAAGAATTTTTTGAATTGATTTCACGTACTAAACTAGGGGATGAGACTATAGCTGCATTAATAAATTTCGATGATAATCTTTTTATCTGTGAGACAGATATTTTAACTAAAATAGATTTACGTCATGTGATTTATGACAGAAAAAATTATTTATCAGAAAATTATGAAATAACTGTGGATATAGCAGGGTATGGAGTTGGGCGATTAATATATACACCTTTAGATTCTTTTGATGGCGCAATTATCCTTTTTGTCCCTGATAAATTTACACAAGTTATTACTCAGACTGAGCAGAATATGATTATTCTTATTACTGTGATTATAATGGGTTTATATATTATATGGATGATTTATTTTGTGAAAAAAAATATTGATCAACCAATTGAAATAATCTTAAAACACATGAAAAAGACAGGAGAAGGAAAGTTTTCAGAAACAATTAAAGAAAAAAGAAAAGATGAGTTTGGACAATTATACAATTCATATAACTCTATGGTTCAGGAAGTAGAAATTCTTATTCAAGAACTATATCAGCAACAGTTAGTAAAAAGTGAGTTAGAGTTAAAAGTATTACAAGAAAAAATAAACCCACACTTTTTATATAACACGTTAGATACAATTAACTGGATTGCTAAAGAACATAAAATACCAGACATTTCTAAAATGGTTATTGATTTATCAACAATGTATAGGATGACCTTTAATAAAGGTGACGATATGATTTCAATTAAAGACATGCTTATTGGTGTTAGTTGTTATCTTTCAATACAAAAAGTTAGATATGGAGATTCATTTAGTTTTTCTTTTTCAGTTGATAAACGTTTAATGGAAGTTAAAATATTAAATTTAATTGTACAGACTTTAGTTGAGAATTCCATTGTTCATGGAATGAGTGAGATAAGGAGCCAAGGTCTAGTTACGATTAGTGGATATATAGAAAATCAAATTATAATAATTAAAGTAGTTGATAATGGAAAAGGAATGAATGATGAAATGCTTAAGTTAATAAGACGAAGCATTAATTCAAAAATGATTGGTAGCGAGTCAGGCTTACGTAATGTACAAAAACGTATTAAGCTTTTTTATGGTGAAGAATATGGTATCGAAGTAGATGCAATTATTAATGAAGGAACAACAATTACAATAAGATTACCATTTGAAGGAGAAAATAATGATTGATATAATTATTGTAGATGATGAAAATACAATTAGAGAAGGTATTGCTAACAGTATTAATTGGAAAGAATTTGATATAAATATATGTGGATTGGCACGTGATGGTTCTGAAGCTCTAGATTTAATTGAGATGTTTATGCCTAGTATTGTAATTACAGATATTAGCATGAAAGACATGGATGGACTTGAATTACTACAAATCGTTAATCAAATATATCCTAATATTAAAGTTATATTAATTAGTGGATATAAAGATTTTGAGTATGCACAAGAAGCAGTTACTCATAATGCGTTTGCTTATCTAACCAAGCCAATAGATGAGGAAAAACTTATTAATAAAGTTTTAGAAGCAAAGGAAAAAATTGAATTTCGATTGACTGAAATAAAGATAAATGACAGTATACGAAAAAAACTTAGAGAAAATATTCTTATACTTAAAGATAACTTTTTTCGTACTTTATTAGAAGGGAAATTAAGAAATAAAGAGAATATACTACAAAAAGCAAAGATGCTAGAAATAAATTTAAATTATAAGCAATTTATTACTTGTATACTTGAATATGAGTCAAATAATATATCTCGAGAAAAAAACATTTATAATCAAAGCCTTTATAAAGCCGCTATAATGAGTTATTTAGAAGAACATCTATCTGAATTTTTTAAATGCTACTCTTTTAATTTAGATAGTAAAATCGGGTTAATTGTTTGTGGAGATAATATTAATAAAACATTGTTAATTAAGCAATTAACAGGCGTAAGGGACTGGGTAAATTCTAATATGAGTATGATTTTAACAACTGGAGTTGGTTCACTATGTGGGAATATTGAGCGAATTACCATTTCAAATCGTACAGCTAATGATGCCATTCAGTATAGAGTAGTTCTTGGAAAAAATGTAGTTATTGACTCAGATGAGAAATTTGAAACAACAAAAGAGAAGATTGCCATTGAAGATTTTGATAATACTTTAAAAAACAATGAAGATGATGTAATTTTTGCTTTAAAAAATGGGGACATGGTATCAGTTAAAAAAGTAACTAATTTGATGGTTGAAAGTATTTCACTTGTACTTAGTAATGATATTAGACAAAAAGAACGTATTATGTTTTTGCTTACTTTTTATCTAGTAAAAATTATCTATACCTTAGAAATTCACAAACACAAGTATTATGGTAATGAAAATCTTATGTATCAATATTTAAATACTTTAAAAACATTAGATAAAATAAGTTTGTTTATAAATAATTTTATGGATGAAATTAGTAAAGAAATGATGGAAAAGAAAAACAGTAGAAATAGTTTTTTAGTAAATAAGGCATTAAAATATATTAAAGACAATATATATGATAATATTTCGCTAGTTTCAATAGCAGAAAAATTACAAATCCATCCTAACTATCTAAGTAAAATTTTTAAAGCGGAAACGGAACAATCTTTTACAACTCACGTGATTAACTGTAAAATGACAGAAGCTAAAAAACTACTAAAAACAACAAATTTTAAAGTATATGAAATTGCAGATAAATTAAGTTACAAAGATGTGGCGCATTTTACTAGATTGTTTAGAAAGAACTTTGGTGTTTCACCAACTGAATATCGGCAATTACTATAATGAATAAATCACTTGATTTAAATCAGTTATTTCAAATGATAGATGAAGGCAAATGTAGTGATTTTTATAATCTTATTGAACAACAACAGATTAGTAAAGCACTATCTTTGTCAACTAGAGGCGATGTTTTTTTATTTGGTGGATTATCTAACTGTGAGCGAAAAGCTGTTATACACCAAAATTCTTTGCCTTTTAAAGCATTAAAAATAATTGGTAATATAAAAAGTGTATTTGCACATGGTGATATTCTAGGGAGTGTTATGGCACTTGGTATAAAACGTAAGAAAACTGGTGATATTTTTATAAATGGTAATGAGGCATATATAATTGTCAAAGAAGAAATGGCTAATTATCTACAAACACATTTAGTAACAATAGGAAAACAACCTGTAAGTGTTTCAATTGTAAAAGTTTCAAAAATTATAAGAGAACCTGTGAAACAAGATATAAAGAAGATTAATGTTTCATCTATGAGAATTGATGTGATTGTTGCAAGTGGTTATCATTTAGCAAGGAATAAAGTTGTACAATTAATAAACGAACAAAAAATTCTTATTAATTATCAATTAGTTACAAAACCATCAAAAGAAGTTTCTATAGGAGATATAATTTCACTTAAACATAAGGGGAGAATCATTATAAAATCGGTTGGTAAAAAAACAAAAAAAGGACGACTACAACTTAATATACTTTTGCAGAATTGATTCTGATAATCCCTCGAGTACTGATACACCTGCCCACCCATTAAAGGTGAACCAGATACTACTTTTGGAGTTGTCATCATATTTTTCTATGGTTAAACCATCAGATGGACAATAACGCTCTGTCATAACCCCTAGTTGTCCATATCCTGTTACTTTTGGATATAAGTCAGCTGTCTGTAATCCCCAGTACAATCCATCCTGTGCCCGTAGCAGGTGGTAGTGATTGTTTGTCATTTCATGGAGATAAAACAAATCAGCAGTAATATTAACTCCCATAGGGTGAATATGTGGATTGGAAACAGATGTTACGCTTCCTCCACATGAATTCCATGAACTATCTTTTAAAGGTTTATATTCTGGTTTGGCTTTAAAACAATATCGCCATAAATACTCATAATTAGCACCATCTTCAAGCATGGTTAGATAATAGTCTTCGCCTGTTATTTCATGTAATAGCCTAGCTCCTCTTATGAAAGCTAAATTACCTTCTTCATCAATTGATTTCCAGGTATCCAAAGGTGTTCCATAGCAGGTTAAATTTGTTACAAAGCCATGATAAAATTTCATTCCTTTTTTTGCGCTTTGTAAATATTTAGATTCTTTAGTTATTTGATAGGCTAAGAGTAAAGCGGGCACAAACCAACATCCTGCAAAACCTTCGTCATCTAATATCATTTTTTTACTTAATGAATAAGTATAACCAAAATTTCCATCACTTTTTTGTAATTTTATAATTGTATTAAGAGCTGTTATAGAAGATGTTAACCAATTCTTTTTAGTAATGCCTTGTTTTGTTTTTAATAATTGATATGTTTTTAGTAAATAATAGATACCATTTCCATTTGTGTATGCACAGTGACAATCACTTACTAAATATCCAGCCCACCATCCATTAACTTCACTACCTTTATGTGTCCTGATTAAATCATAAAACAAACCACTTTTAGGATTAATCCTTAAAGACATTTCATCAAATAGTTCTGTGAGCTTGTTAGTGAACGTATTACTTTCATTTAACAATAGTTGTGAAAGTAACAGTGGATAGCATAAAACCCCTGTCCCAGTCCAACCAGTAGCTATTAGTGGGCGCCAAGGAGTTAATGTTGAATTTGATGGAAGGTGACAGTCCATATTGGTAAAAGCTTTTTCACTTTTAGACCAGTTAATATGTTCATAGCTGTTTAAAAATTCTTTTAGATATGTTTTGTGTTTTTGTGAGTATGTAGGTTGATCATGGTAATAATCATAAACTCTTTTTATAATCTGATGACTTGCTAATCTATTTTCTCCTTTTATGAAGTAAAGATGACCAGTAATTTTGAAATTTTTACAAGTGTCACAAGTAGATTTGGTCATATTTTCTTTACTAGTAAAAGTGACTGGTATGTTTTGATATCCCAAAGTAACACCAGCACTAGCTGGTAATTTTGAGTATAGACCATTTCTAATTAGTTTATCATCGCTCATATATGGATCAACAGATATGCCAATAGCACCTTTTTTTGTTGACAGGATTGATACAGGATGAGAAGCTCTATCTGCTCTAAATTCCCAAATAGGAGAAGAAGTAATATGATTTTTATTAGTTGCTGTAAGATTTGGAAAATATCCAGGCAAAGCATGCGATAAATTATTATCTCCATGAATATTACATGGGATTAAATGAAAAACATCATTACTGTTTTTATAAGTCATTTCAATTACTATAGATGTTTTTGTATCACTATGATAGTCAATTGAATAGGCTATTGTTTGATTATCAATCGCTACTATTTGAATTGGAATTGCACTTTTTGTATCACGTAAAAAAGCAGTTAAGTCAATAGTCAATTGATTGTGTGTGATTTCCATAAGAATAACTCCTAGTACTTGTTAGAAATATCATAACATAATTTTTATCTAGCAAACGTTCTATTTACACTTTTTTCTTACCTATGTTATAATACACTTGCTTTATATTGGAGGAAAACATGAATTTTTTTAGAGATGCATTAACTTATTACTTGAAAAGACCATTAATATTTATTTACTTTTCAATCATAGCTTTCGTTGTTTCGATTATTGGATTATTTAATCCATTATCGTCTCTTATTAAGATGTATGATCGTTTTATTACAGAATCAATAACTGAAACTATTGTTCTGTTGTCTAAAGAAGTCTATAAAATAGAAGTTATTCCCTATGTAGCTTTAGGAATATTATTAATTTCTATTTTTATGGGAATATTATCAGGAGTATTTGCCTCAGGATATTTTTACTTAATTTATAAAAGTGTAACACATAAAAGAGTAGGTAAAACTGATGTTATTGATGGCGCTAAAAAATACTTTTTAAAAGTATCATATATCTTTTTTGAGTTTTATCTTGTATTTTTAGGATTTTTAGCAGTGACACCATTAGTAATTGTTCCATCTGTTGTCATTGCAAAAAAGGCTGTAGAAAACAATTCAACCGCTTTTTTAAATACTGGATTATTATCATTGGTTACAGGTCTTGTAATTGTGGTGATTGCTTTATTAATAATGGTCCATTTTGCATATAAGATACCAGGATTATACTTTTTTGATAAAAAACCTATTGAAAAATCAAAACATGTACTAGCTAGTTCATATTGGTCTGTTTTTGGGAAAGTATCACTTTTTGTAATTATTTTTGCAATGGGTGGATATTTAATTTTCTCTATTAACATACCTGTTATAGTTGCAATACTTAATTGGATATTTGGAACCATTGCAGTTGGACTCTTTACCATATTCATTTTTTATGACTATTCTTTATTATTAAGTAAATTCAAGAAAAAATAGGAGAATATATGATGTACGATATTATTATTTTAGGAAAAGGACCAGCTGGAATACAGGCTAGTTTATATACAGCACGAGCAAACATGAAAACACTTATTATTGCTAATGGGTGGGGATCATTGGAAAAAGCAGAAAAAATTGAAAACTATTATGGTTTACCTCATCCTATTAGTGGTGAAGAATTATTACATAATGGAGTTAAGCAAACACAAGCTTTAGGAGTAGATTTCATTGAAGATGAAGTTGTGGCAATTAATGGTTATGAGGAAGTAGAAGTAATCACTTTACATGGGAAATATCAAGCTCATGCATTAATTATTGCCATTGGAGCTGCTAGAAAAAAAGTAAGAATTGATGGATTAACTAAATTTGAAGGAAAAGGGGTCAGTTACTGTGCAGTTTGTGATGGCTTTTTCTATAGAGATAAGAAATTAGGAATACTTGGGTACAAAGACTATACAGCTCATGAAGCATATGAATTAAAACCTTTTACCAATGATATTACTATTTATACTAATGGTAATGAGTTAGAAATGTCTTCTAAAGCAAAAAAACTAATTGAAGGAATGAAGATAGTTAAAGAAAAAATAAGCGAAATCATTGGAACTGATATAGTGAGTGGAGCCATTTTAGAAAATGACAATAAAGTAACTTTTGATGGATTATTTGTTGCTTATGAAAGTGCTTCTGGTAGTGAACTTGCATTGAAAATGGGATTAGAGTTAGACAAACAAAGCATTGTAGTTAATGATAAGTTTGAAACTAATATACCTCTTATATTTGCAGCAGGAGATTGTATAGGCGGATTTAAACAAGTATCAAAAGCTGTAGGTGATGGAGCTATTGCTGGGAAAAGCGCTATTGAGTTTGTAAGGAATAAAAAGAAAAACTTATAGAAACTTAAGAATTTCTACTGTGTTTTTTACAATGAAATCAGGATTTAATAAAGCAAAATCTTGCTTTTTAAATGAAGTTAAGACTGCAACACTTTTCATATTAGCGGCTTTTGCCGCTTTAATACCGCTTAGGGCATCTTCTATCACTAAACAATTTGCAGGTTTTATATCTATTTGACTTGCAGCTAACAAGAAAATATCCGGTGAAGGCTTTTTATTTTTAACCATATCTCCACAAACTAGAGAGTCAAAAGAATTTACAGGAATCGATGCAACTTGTAAATTAGCTTTTACTTTGATTAAATCAGCTGAACTTGCTAAACACACAAGGTAGCCTTTGCTTTTTATATCACTAATTAATTGAGAAATACCTTCATAAACAATAAGTTCATCTTTAACAATATCCACATAAATTTCATAGGCACGCTTTTTCATAGCCAAATCATAGGTGTGACCATACTTATTAGCGACACCACCAATAAATGAATTCTCACCCATACCAGTAAATGGTTTAAAATCACTTTCTACTGCAGTGATTCCAAATTCAGATAAGGCTAAAAGACAAGCTTTTGTTATAACCTTTTCTGAATCAACAATAACTCCATCCATATCAAAAATAACTGCTTTTATATTCATTGGTAAAGTATAATCTGATAAGTCATATTCGTCAATAATAGTATAAAAAAACATAGAAAAAAATGGATATTCTCTTGCAATATGTTATTTCAAAGTGTAAAATATATTGACTATATTTGCGACTGGAGAATACTAAATGTATGAACCAAGATTATTTACTAGTAGAGAAGAAATAAGTGAAATAAAGAAAAATATTAACAAATATCAGTGGTATAGTAATTCGTTTAACAACCTTAAAGACAAAGCGGATATACTAGTCAATAAAGGTTTTTCTGTTCCAACAAAAAGTGGATATGTTTTTTATGAAACATGTAGTAGAGATAATACTACTCTTATTTTCGATCCTTATAAGCCAAATGATCATATATGTCCTACTTGTGGAATGAATTATAAAGATAAACCATATAATAGGGCATGGATTACACAATACCATGCTTGGCTTTCTCAAATGAGTATTAACATAGGAATTGTTTATCAAATTCTAAAAGAGGAAACGTATGCTTTGATTATAAAAACCATGTTACTTGATTATGTTAAGTATTATGATAGTTACCCAAATAATGATAACGAACTAGGACCAACCAAAGTATTTCAATCAACCTATATGGAATCCGTATGGATTATGCATTTAGCTTGTGCCTATGACATGGTAAAAGAAAGTAGTTGTTTTTCTAAAGATGAGAAAAAAAGCATTGAAACTAATCTATTTAAACATAGCGCAAAAATAATAATTGATTATGATGAAGGTGTAAATAACAGACAAGCCTTTAATAATGGAGGTTTATTAGCAATTGGCTATCTAATTGATGATAAAGCGCTTATTGATTATGCATTAAATGGGAAAAATGGATTTGTTAATCACATGAAAGATTCTGTATTACAAGATGGTTTTTGGTATGAAGGTGATAATTATCATTTTGCGACACTTCCATCCATGGTGAGTATAGCTGAAATGTGTAGGCATAATGGGTTAGATTTATATAATAAAGAATTCAATGGTCATTCAATTGAAATGATGTATAGTGCTCCTTTGAAATCGTTACAACCAGACTTAACATTTCCATCAAGAAAAGATTCAGGTTATGCAAGTCATATTGCTCAACGCTGGTATGCAGGATTATATGAATTAGCATATTCTACTTATAGAAATCCTGAATTTTCTGCAATACTTAAGACAATGTATACATATAGCAAAGATAAAAATTATCAAGCACACAATGCAGCTGGTACTATGGATGTATTTAAATCAACAGTTTCAATGCGAAATAATCTCGATTGGAGAGGTTTTTTAAATGCTGTACCTAATTTAGGGGAAAGTAAGGGAGCAACTTATTACAAAAGCATTAATATGGGTGGTACAGGATTAGCAGTTCTACGAAATGATAATGGCACTTACGCAAGTATAGATTATGGCGACTATGGTGGTGGTCATGGGCATCCAGATAGATTAACTCTTAATTTACTAACCAAAAAGAGAAGATGGCTAAGTGATTTTGGTACATGTAATTATTATTTTGATCAACTAAAATGGTATAGGTCAACTATAGCTCATAATACAATAACCATAGATGGGCAAGATCATTTGAAAAGAGATGGAAGTTGTACTATTTTTGAGAAAACTAATGATTTCACATTAGTAAAAAGTAAAGTTTCTGATATTGCACCAGGTGTTGATATGAACCGAATAGCGATACTTTTTAATGATGATTTACTATTTGATTTTTTTGCTGTCAAATCAAGTGAAAAACATTTATATCACCATGCAATACATAGCTTTGGTAAGTTATCATTTAAAAATTTAGATTTTAAAGATAGTAACCTTTCATATGAAAACTATAATTATATAAAAGAACTGAAAAAAGCTAACAGTTCAAAAGATATTATTGCCACTTTTAATGATGGTGATGAACACTTAATTATTAAAATGATTGGTAATGAAAAGACAAGTATTTATAGTGGCATGGCATATGGGCCACCTAATAAGATGCAAAAGTTATTTCCAATGATGATTGTAGAAAGAAGTGTAGAAGATACAAGCTTTGTTTCAATTATGGAAACTAATCATAATAACAAGGTTCATAGCTTTAATAAAATTAGTGAACAAGTTTATGAAATTATTCAAGATGATAACACTAAGTATATAATAGATATATCTGAAAATTGCATAAATATAAATGTATATAAAGCTAATAAACTCATTAATAAATATATGTTTGAAGAAAAAAGTGATGGCGATGATAACAAAGTTGTTTTTGATGTTGAAGAATGGATTCCACTTAATCAGTTAGGGATATTTAATATAGAGATAAAAAATAATAGAGAAGAAAAAATAGAACTTTTTATAACTTTATTAAATAAATTGGTAACAATTAAGCCATTGGGTATTAAAAAAATATCAATACCTATGGATGAACTTCAAAGTTACTGTAAGAGTGAAAAAATTGATATAAAATATTCAATTATCCACAACAAAAAAGAAACAAAAAGACATTATATAAAAGCATATACAAAAATAAGAAATATTTTTCAAAAAGACCTCTTAAAAGAAATTGAATTTACACCTAATTTAACGATTAATAGTGCTAAGAATGTAAGAAGAGGAGAGCGAAACTGGGAAGGAATAAACGACGTATCAGCAGAAGCTACAATTAGTAATACAGGTGATAATCTGCAAATACATATTAAGGTTAAAGATGATTGTGTACTTTTTAGTGGCGGAAAATTCCCCTTTGATAATGATAGCATTCAAGTATATATTGATAGACGAAATAGTAATTTTAGAAAAGTAGATAGAATGACAAAAGGTTCATATGGTATATTAGTTATACCTGGGGTAAATGACAATTCTTCAACAGTTAGAGCAATTGGAAATACAATAGAGAATATTGAAAGAATAGGTGTATCTACTAATGTGGTTTCTGATGGGTATGAAATGAATATAATAATACCCTGGGAGTACCTAGGCGGTAAAGTTTTGGCTGATTCAATTATTGGCTTTGATATAATAGTAAATGACAGAAACAGTGGAGTAAGAAGAGATATACAAATGCTCTGGTCACAATGTTATGAAAATGAGCGGATATATCTAAAAGAAGATTCTCATAGTCCTAGTAGATTTGGATTATTACATATTTAGGAGTGTACAATGGATTTATTTAAAAATAACAAAGTTATAAACTGGCATGATCATGTATGGCTTGATGATAAGGGTAACCTAGATGAAAGACGCTTAGAACTAACCATTAAAGCTGCATATGATACTTATATGGATTTAATTGTTTCGTCATTACCAGTTTTAAAAGGTAATCCTACACCTGAGGAATTTAGACATTGTAATGATGTTCAATATCAAGCAATTAAAAAACATCCTAACATGATGAAAGGAATGGCATTTATTAACCCTGGATATGTTAAAGAGTCGCTAGAAGAAATTGATCGGTGTATTAATGAGTTTGGGTTTTTAGGTATAAAACTTTACAACCAATACCATATATCAAATCCTGTAGTTAGGGATGTTATAGAAAAATGTATAAAATTAGATATACCTATCCTTGAACATGCGGCCAAACTTAATTACAAACCAGAATTACAACCTTTCACATCAAATGGTGAACATTTTGCTAAAGTTGCAAGTTTGTATCCAGAAGGTGTATTTATTCATGCACATATTGGAGGAGGAGGAGATTGGCAATGGACACTAAAAGCCATTGAAGAGTTTCCAAACATTTATCTTGATATTAGTGGCAGTGTATGTGATGAGGGTATTATTGAAGCGGCTAATAGTTACATAGGCTCAAAGCGGCTTTTGTTTGGAACAGATATGTCTTTTTCATCAAGTATAGGTAAAATGTTAGGAGCAGATATAAGCTATGAAGATAAGGTAGAGATATTAAATAATAAAAAATTTGAAAAATATCTTATGAGAAGAGGTATATGATGATTATTGACGTTAACACCTATTTAGGACATTGGCCTTTTAGAAAAATAAAATATAACCAAGCACAAACACTCTCTAAACATTTGGACAATAAGCAAGTTGATTTAGCTTGTGTGTCATCAATTAATTCCATATTTTATAAAGATACACAGCAGGGTAATATTGAATTGTCAGAAGAAATAAAAGATTATAAAAATAAATTTATTCCATTTGCAATAATAAATCCAAGCTATGCAGGATGGAAAAAGGATTTTATATACTGTATTGAAGAACTTAAGATGAAAGGACTAGAACTTTATCCTTATTATCATGATTATAAACTTACAGATGAAAATAGTATTGAATTAATTAATCTTGCAACTGAAATGAATATTCCAATCCATTTACCTTGCGCTGTTGAAAACATAAGACAAAAACATTGGCTTGATACTAATAAAAACTTATCATTAGAGGAATTAGATCAAGTACTTGCAGTATGTGAAAATACTAAATTTATTGTTTCAAATGGATCTTCTCATGAAATTGCAGAGTATTTAATAGAAAGAAAGAAATTAAAAAATAATAATGTATACTTTGATTTTGCAAGAGTTGAAATATTTAATGATGATTTATATAAGCTTATTGATACTGTTAGTGCGGATAATGTTGTTTTTGGATCGGTTTCTCCTTTTCAATACATTGAACCTCAACTTGTAAAACTTCAATATTTAACAATAAAAGATATTGATAAAATAAAAAGTGATAATATTAAAAAGTTATTAAATCTCTAATATAATATACAAAAAAACGAAATTTTCTTTTAGTGCTACCACTTAAATTTCAGCTAATTATAGTAAAAAAGCATAATAATACAAAAAATGTTACAAATACCTAAGGTTATGTAATTATTAGTTGTATATAATAAGTATAGGGCACAAAGGGAAGAAAAAAACATGAAAAGAAAATATGTTCTAATTATTTTATCTTTAATTATCGGTATAATGATTGTTAGTTGTACTGGTGATAATGCTGGAATTATTGATACAACAAAAAAAGATAACCAAATTTTTATTGATGAAGATACTTATATTGATAATATCAAAATCACTTCTCTTTTATTGCATACAGCTAGTATTAATACTGATGAACTTAGAACTTATGAACAATTTTTCAAGGATGAATACAACATTGATCTTAAAATGGAAATTATTCTTGGTTTTGATAGTAATGGTGCAAATACAGCTAAACTGTTAAGAGACTCTCCTAATGGTATTTATTTCTTTACTCTATCCAATATAAATCAAATAACTAAATTATCATCAACTGAAAAAATATTACCTTTAGAAAAATATTTAGCTAATAATATAACTTGGAATGAACTACCTACAGGCATGAAAGAAATGTATTCTATTGGAGATAACCAAGTATGGGCTATACCAAGAGGATATGAACAGATATTATATGCAAGAGTATATAGAAATAGTTTTTTAAAAGAAGTGAGTATGGAAATTCCTTCTTCTTTGGGTGAACTATATGATATTGCAAAAGCAGTAAAAAACAAGAAAGGTGTTGCTGGAATAGCATTTTATGATATTCTTTCATTTAATGATATTTTCTATGCAAATAGCACGCCTTTGGCTAAAAGTCATACTGGTATTCATAATACTAGTATTGTATATAATCCTGATACAAATTCATTTGAAGATAGTATGTTAAAAGAGGAAATGACAAATACGCTTAATTATATAAAAGTATTGATTGAAGAAGAATTGGTTGAAAATGTGGGAGAATATACTAACTACTCAACTAAAGCTTCTTCTATCATGATAGATACAGAAATTTATTTTTCAATATATGGAGAAGTTGATTCGAATTTATTTGATGATTCTAAATATCAAATAGGATATGACTTAATAGGTGTGAACCAAGGTTATACAAACCCTATATCATATAACTACAATGGAGGCTTTTATGTTTTAGCAGCAGAAACTAAAAATCCAGAACTTACAATTAACACCTTTGTAACACTTTTTTATGGTGATTTTAAAGCATATTTTGCTTCGATTTATGGAATCCCAGGAGAATCATATTTGTTTGAAGGTCAAGGTATTAAAGTTTTAAATGAGAATATTTTTACTAAAACTCAATTTCCAATAGTTAGAGAAAATCCAATAATATTAATTAATGAAGTTGTTTTAGAATCCTTAAATGAGGTTGTTTCTAATAAAGTTGAAACAGAAATAATGGGGATAAATGAAAAACAAAGATTTATTGAATATGGTTTGGCAAATGAGAAAATTGTAGAATACTCTTTAAACATAGCATACCCAATTGTATATCCTCCAATGGATTCAATAGTTTACATACATCCTTGTGCGCAGTTATTAGACGATTTGTTTCACAGCTTTTCCAGAGAATTAATAAGTACAGAAGATTTTATTAATGAATATACTGAAAAAATGAAGGTTATGGGACAACAAAAAATTATAGATGAGCTTAATGATAAACTTGGCTCAAAAACAACTTTTTCTTATTAATAGCCACTTGAATATTTCTTGAATTATTTGTAACTTTTTTAAGATGTTTTGTTTTTATTTATTGCGATTTTTATCTTTTTATTTATCTATTTTTAATAGTGACATAATCGCTTAAGAGTTATAACATGACAATATCGCTGACTAACGACAAGAAGTTACCTTGAGGGTTGAAATATTCTTCGATAAAATATATAATATTGTGAGCTATGTACATATACATAGGGGAAGAAAAATCTAAGTAGGAGGAATGGCAATGATTGAGATAATAAACTTAACCAAAACGTATGGTCAAGTTGTTGCCGTCAATAACATTAGTTTTACAGTGAAAAAGGGAGAAATAGTAGGATTTCTAGGACCAAATGGTGCTGGGAAATCAACTACAATGAATATTATAACAGGGTATCTTCCATCCACTGCTGGAACTGTAAAAGTTGATGGCTATGACATATTGACTCAACCAAAAGAGGTTAAGAAGAGAATTGGGTATTTGCCAGAAGCACCACCTTTATACAGAGACATGACTGTAACAGAGTATTTACGCTTTGTTAGTTCATTAAAAGGTGTGCCAAAAGGAAAACAACAAGGTCAGATGGCGGATATTATGGAACTTGTGGGATTAACAGACCACAGAAAACGTCTCATAGACAATCTTTCAAAAGGATATAGGCAAAGAGTAGGACTCGCTCAAGCCTTAGTGGGAAATCCTGAAGTATTGATTTTAGATGAACCAACAGTTGGGTTAGACCCAAAACAAATCATAGAAATAAGAAGAGTTATTAAAGCCTTAGCACAGGAGAGAACTATTATCTTAAGTTCTCATATATTACCAGAAGTAAGTGCAATCTGTGAAAGAGTTGTAATTATTAATAATGGAGTTATTGCAGCTGAAGATACACCAAGTCGTTTATCAAAAGATATTAATCAGTTTTTAAAACTGACAATGATTATTTTAGGTGATCAAGAAAAAATAGTGAAAACAATTAAAACCATTGATGGGGTGAATTATATAGAGGCATCTGCCAAAACAGGAGACAATGCCTACAAATACGTAGTTGAATCTGACATAGATGTCAGAGAGCAAGTGTTTTACAAACTAGCAAAGGCTGGATGTCCAATACTAGAAAGTAAACCATCAACCATGACATTGGAAGATATCTTTATCAATGTTGTGACACAGGGAACGGAGGTTAGTTAATATGTGGACAATAGCAAAACGTGAAATTGGTTCATATTTTAAGTCTCCTATAGCCTATGTACTTATTGGCCTATTTGTTTTATTAATTTCCATTTTCTTTTGGCCTAGATTACAGGCTAGTAGAGGCGATTTTATTACAATTTTAGGAGACATGGGATTTTTCTTAATATTTATTGTACCTATTCTTACAATGAGAACATTAGCAGAGGACAGAAAAAATGGGACAGAAGTATTATTAATGACATCACCTACATCACTTTACAAGATTGTTGTAGGAAAATTCATTGGAGCTTATACAGTATTTTTGGTTACTACAGGAATATCATTAATCTATCCATTAATTATTATTATGATGGGTGGTATGTTTACTATCCAATTAACAGGTGGATATATAGGTTTCCTATTATTAGGTGCTGCATTTATTGCCATAGGGATTTTAGCATCAGCAGTTACTGAAAATCAAATTATTGCTGCCATTATTTCTTTTGTAGCTTTAATAGTTATGTGGGTTGCAGACACATTAGCCACTACTGTGGGAGGAATTGTTGGTGTAATCCTTGAGTGGATTTCACTAATTTCACGGTATCAGGTATTTACTAAGGGGATTTTAGGTTTAGCAGAAGTGGTATATTTGTTATCTTTCACAATTGTCATTTTGTTTTTAACAGTGAGAATTATTGAAAGACGAAGATGGGTACAAGGGTGATTGATGATGACAAATAAAAATTATGATGTAAAAAAAATTGAACGAAGTAGAAAATTAAAATTTGGGTCAAGTGCGATTATTATTATGATTAGTGCAATTATTGTGTTTGTCATGATTAATCTTATGGCTTCATGGGCAACTTTTGAAGTAGATTTAACACCTGAAAAATTATATTCTATAGGCGATCAGACAAAAGCAATATTAAAAGAAATTGACAAAGAAGTACAGATTTATGGTTTCATTGATGAAACACGTTTGTCAGATGATTCATATCATTGGAAAATTATTGATTTATTAAAGAAATATGATACATATGATAACATAACAGTTGATTATATAGAACCTAATGCCAACATTGAATTTATAAATGAATTAGACCCTGATGGTGTTCTTGATCTATCTAAAAACAACTATGTTGTTGTTTGTGGAGACTACAAAAAAGTATTAAAATACTTTGATTTATTTGATGCCTTTGCTAGTGAATATAGTACCTATGGTGTTATTGATACTGGAAGTAGAGCTGAAATGGCTATTACAAGTGCTATTAATTATGTGTCAAAAACAGATCGAACTAATATAGCCTTTACTACTGGACATGAAGAATTCACTAGCCAATATGATTACATAGCTTTTGCTGAAAAACTTGAATTGAATGGGTTTATTATAGACGAAGTGAATTTGTACAAACAACCAATTACAGATGAAACAGATATTATAATTATAGCTAATCCAACATCTGACTTTTACCAAGAAGAGATTGTTAAACTTCAATCATTTATGGCAGAGGGTAAAAGTTTATATATCTTAATGGATAGTTTTGTTACTAATGATCGTTTTTTAAACTTACAAGAATTTTTACTTGACTACAATGTTCAGCTTAATTATGACAAAGTTAAAGAATATGATACTAGCTTTTATCTAGAAGGCAATCAGTATTATCTTATTCCAGAATTAATTAACAATAGTATTTCAAATGATATTTTTGATGGATTTTCTAATATGATGGTACCAAATGCGCGTTCAATCACTGTGCTTAAAGTTATAAATAACAACTTAACAATTGTACCAATGCTAATAACCAGTGATAAAGCAAAATTAGAAGGTTTATACGAAGATATTGATGATGTAACAGGTGCTGCATATTTAGCAGCTGCTATTCTTGATGAGAATACAGGAAGCAGACTTATGTTGTCAGGAACTGCAAGCTTTATTCAAGACCAAGTTACTATGAGTTATGAACAGTTTGATCAAGAAGCTACTAAATATGTATTAAGCAATATTCAGTGGTTAGAGGGAGATACTGGAGAAATATTTATTGAACAAAAAGATTACTTTATTAACTTTATATCAATAACTACTAAGCAGGCTAATACAATTGGTGGACTACTTGTGTATGGTTTACCAAGTCTAATTCTTTTAGCCGGATTACTAGTGTACTTAAGGAGGAGACACTTATGAGACAATTTAAAATTATTATTATTTCTATTGCAGTAGTGATTATTGCTGTAATCGGATTTTTTGTTGTTAGAGAAATTGTAAGCAACAACTTACCACATACAATAAACAAATTAAATGCCACATTAACCAGTAATAAATCTTCTGATGTTGAAGAAGTGGTATTACATAATGGTGGTATGACATTAACTTTTAATAAGAGAGATGAAACAGTTATCAATGATGAAGGACAGCAAGGAACACAACGTGTTTGGTATATTGTGGGTGAAGAAGATGTTTTTCTTAACCAAAATGTTATGGAAACTTTGGTTATTATGATATCAAATTTAAAAGCTAAGGATGTTATTGATGCAAATCCTGCAGATATTAGTAAATATGGTTTTACTAATGAATCTACCTATGTAAGTGGAACTACTATAAATGGAGATGAATTCACTTTGACACTTGGAGACCTTTTGGTTGATAGAGATGGATATTATATTATGGTAGATGGAGACGAAGTTATTTATTCAGTTTCCCTTTATACAGCCAATTCTATGCTAGTTACTAGAGGACAATTACTAGATTTAGGTATATTCCCTGGAACATTAACTGATGTTTCATCTTTCACATTAATAAAAGATGGTGAGCAAATGTATAACTTGATACCAGATGCAACATACCTTTGGATGGTAACAGAGCCTATTGTATTCAGAGGTTATCCTGATAAAGCTGATGCTATGATTACTAATACTTTTGAATTAATGGTAAAAGAGTACGTTGACGCTACACCTGATGATTTAAGTATCTATGGACTTGCCACACCTAAATATGAATTGATAATTGTAACAAATGGAAAAGAAGTTACATTATTAATTGGCAGCGAAAATATTAGAGATTTTACTTATTATGCAATGATTAAAGGAAACGAAGAAGTCTTTACAATTGATTCAGTCAGTTTAAATTTCCTTGACACCCCATTAGTAGATATTTTGTGGCCTTCTCCATACCTTCCACGATTAGAATTAATTGAAACAATTGATATATTTGTTGCAGGTAGAGAAATGCTTTATGAAAAACAGTTAGTTGAAGTTACAACTAGTGAAGGTAAAAAAGTAGAAATAGCCGATTATAGCTTTAATGGTGTGTCTATTAATAACATTGACCAAACAGCTACAACCTTTGGCCAGTTCTATTTTAAAGTGATTATAAGTCCTATTATTACAGATGTGGTAATAACTGCAGAAATTAAAGGTGAACCATATGCTGATATTACTTTTAATTTTGTAGATGGATATAGCGACAATATTAAGTACTATATAACTGAATATGATTCAACTAAATTATATGTTGTTAAAAACGATGAATATATGGGATTGGTAACTGAGGTTGCATTCTTAGATGAGTTTAATGGCCTTGCAAAAATTACTGATTTGATTATTTCAGGACAAATACAAAGAGACTTAGGCCTGATAGCGCCTGATGAAGAATCAGATGACGACTAAATATTTTTAAAAGCCCAGTATTATACTGGGCTTTTTTTAAAGGAGACTATATAATGAAACAAACACTAAAAAGCAGTGGAAAAGTTGTGGTAACTTATTTATCTGCTGTTTTCTTATTTTCTTTTTTTATGATAGGTCCATTGAGTATGGAGAATAACCAGTATCTTTGGTTAACATTACTTTCTTTTATTCTTTTCTTGTTTTTGTGGTCATTTATGACACAGCAAATGAGAAAAGTTGGGTTCTATGAAAAAAATCCAGCAGCAGCGATTCACTCTTACCCTTTAAAAGGATTTGTCTATGGTTTAATTGGATTTTCTCCTTTTATACTTCTAGAAGTATTATATTTTTTAATTTATCAGCCAGGTACAATTGCCATGCAAAGTTTTCATGTGCTCTTTAGAAGCTTTTTCGGACCAATGTACTTTTTAATAAGGGGACTAGGCTACACATGGTATGCATATTTAATAGCTACAGTAAGTGTACCTGTAATGAGTTTAATTGGGTATTTGATTGGATACTATGATATTAGTGCCAGAAATTTATTAAACAAAAAAGATAATGAGGATTTTCTTGATGGTTAAAAAAGAACTTTATAAACAGCTATTTGCTAATTATAACCTGACAATACAAAAAGCCTGCGAAGAAGGTTTAATGTATGTCAAATCACCTAGACAGTATGAAACACTAATTAATATGGCCAGGATAAAATTTGAAAAGCAATTATTTGAAAATAAATTACCTATTACATATTTTAAAGCTATTACTTCAATAGAAGAACTAATGACTGTATTTGAAATTGCCAATGAAATATGTGATGAGTTTATTCCAATATCTTTTGTTGATGCTGTACTTAGATTACAAGGGACTTCTAAAATTGAACAATTCGCTTTTGAGGAATTTGATATGGAAATAAAAGCCACAGCTATTAGAGTACTAGGTGAAATAAAAAGTGTTTATCACGTACAACCATTAATTGATGAAATTTATAAAACAAAAGAGGAATTGATTAAAGAGATTGCTAGACAAGCGCTAATTGACATTGGAGATGAGTCTATTTCAATTATTAGTGAAAAATTAGAAAATAGTGATTTGTTACATGGAGATGATTACCATTTGTTAATTGCTTTAGTAAAAATTGATGAAAATCATAAAAACGATGCGATTTATCAATTACTTAAGCAATGTTTTTTAAAGGCTGATGATATGGGAATTGCCTCTAGATGTTTAGTTGATTATGGTAATAAAAATGCAGTAACCTTCTTAAGAGGGTACTTATCTAGAAACCTTGAAAAACTAGATGATACCACTACATTGGATATCAGGAGTTCTATTGTATCCCTTGGTGGCACCGAATATGATATTTAATTGACATTAGGTGTACAAATACTATATAATTTTATTTGCGAAAAACATGGAAATTGAGGAATAAATGGGTAATAGAAAGATTGTTTCAGAAGCCGTAATAAAGAGATTACCAAGATATCTACGACACCTCTGCGAATTACAAAGAAATGATATATTAAGAGTTTCATCAAAAGAATTAAGTCAGAGGATGGGTTTAACTGCATCTCAGATTAGACAAGACTTAAGTTGTTTTGGTGAATTTGGACAACAAGGATATGGCTATAATATTGATTTTTTGTTTGACTCAATTAACAAAATATTAGGAACAGATAAAGGCTTTAATGTAATAATTATTGGAGCAGGAAATATGGGACGAGCAATTGCCAACTCAGAAAGCATTCAACTTAGAGGATTTGCAATTGCAGGAATTTTTGACATTAATGAAGAATTAATAGGCAGCGAAATAAATGGAATTAAAGTTTTAGATGTTAATACTATTCATGAATTTATTAAAACTACAAAAGTAGATATTGCTGCATTAACAATTCCAAGAGAGCAAACAAAAGCAGTTGCTAAAAAAATGTATGAATATGGGATTAAAGGATTGTGGAATTTTTCTGCAACAGATTTAACATTACCAAAAGATGCTGTGGTGGAAAATGTACATCTAAGTGATAGTATTATGGTGCTTGGATATAAAATAAATAATAATTAATTTTAAAAGGGGACTAAAATGAAAAACTATAACAGCGAAGACATAAGGAATATTTGCCTTTTAGGGCACGGCTCTGCTGGGAAAACAACCTTGGCAGAGGCATTACTATTTAGCGCAAAAGCTACTGATAGAATTGGAAACGTAAACAAAGGAACAACAATATGTGACTTTGATCCAGAGGAAATTAAGCGAGCCATTACAATTAATACAACAGTTGCACCATTGGAGTGGAACGACCATAAAATCAATATTATTGATACTCCTGGATACTTTGACTTTGTAGGAGAAGTAAAAAGTGGTTTGAAAGTTGCTAGTAGTGCTATTATATGTGTTCCAGCAAAAAATGGTGTTGAAGTAGGAACTGAAAAAGCATGGGAATTTGTTGAAGAAAATGGTATTAGCAAAATGTTCTTTATTAGTAAATTAGATGAAGAAAATGCTGATTACTTTAAAACATATGAACAACTAGTTAAGCAATTTGGTAAAAAAGTTATTGCCTTTGAACTACCTATAATTAAAAATGAAAAATTTGTTGGTATTGTTGATGTGATTCATCAAAAGGCTAAACATTTTGAAGGTGATAATTTTGTAGAAATGCCTATTCCAGAAGATTTTGTTGATAGAGTTAAAAAAATTAGAGAACCATTAATGGAAGCTGTTGCTGAAACAGACGAAGCACTTTTAGAAAAATACTTTGATGAAGTAGCTTTTACAGATGAAGAAATTCAAAAAGGATTATTAGAAGGTATTAAAAATGATTATATCGTTCCTGTATTCTGTGGATCAGCTAGTACAAATGCTGGAGTACAATTATTGTTAAATGCCATTAATGAATATGTTCCTAATCCAATTAGCAAAGGAGAAGTCGTTGCTAAAAAAGTAGGAGCAGATGAAGAAATAATTTTAAAGGCTTCAAAAGATGAAACACTATCAGCATTAGTCTTTAAAACAATTGCTGACCCATTTGTTGGTAAAATTTCAATATTTAAAGTATATTCTGGTGAAATGAAAAATGACACACATGTATATAATAGCCGTACTGGGAAAGAAGAGAAAATCACTAACCTATTTACAGTTAGAGGTAAAAAACAAGAAGCAACATCTGTTGTTACTACAGGAGATATAGGTGCGGTTGCTAAGTTATCAGATACTAACACAAATGATACATTGTCCAACCCTGAGCAACCAGTTGAGTTATCTAAAATAATTTTTCCAGCTCCATCAATTTCATTAGGTGTAACACCTGTGAAAAAAGGTGAAGAAGAAAAAATAAGTTCTGGGTTACACAAATTACAAGATGAAGACCCAACTTTCACACTTACTATTAATAAAGAAACACATCAGACATTAATCGCAGGTATTGGAGAACAGCACATTGATGTATTGCGAAGTAAACTAAAAGCTAAATTCGGAGTTGAAATGACTTTATCCGATCCTATAATTCCATATAGAGAAGCTATTAAAAATAAAATCAGAGTAGAAGGAAAACATAAGAAACAATCTGGTGGACATGGACAGTATGGACATATTTGGATTGAGTTTGAACCAGGTGAAGGTCAAGGGTTAACCTTTGAAGAAAAAATCTTTGGTGGTTCTGTTCCTAAAAACTATATACCTGCTGTTGAAAAGGGTTTAAAAGAGTGTATCAAAAAAGGTGTATTAGCTGGATATCCAATGGTTAATTTAAAAGCAAATCTTGTTGATGGATCTTACCATGCGGTTGACTCATCTGAAATGGCATTTAAAATAGCAGCTGGTAATGCATATAAAAAACTAACAGAAGCTAAACCTGTTTTATTAGAGCCAATTATGAGATATGAAATTATTATTCCAGATGCTTACATGGGAGATATAATGGGAGATATTAATAAACGGCGTGGCAGAATTATGGGAATGAAGCCAATTGCTGGCGGATTACAAGAAGTAGACGCTGAAGTGCCTTATGCTGAGATGTTTAAATACACTAATGATTTACGTTCCATGACTCAAGGTAGAGGACGATTTACAATGGAACCAGTCAGGTATGACGAACTTCCTTCACAGTTAGCTGAAAAAGTTATTAAAGCAACAAAGAGCGATGATGAATAAACAAACTAACCCACAG
>JAUUZE010000112.1 GCA_030590175.1 Clostridia bacterium | reverse complement strand
TTAAGTTCTGGTAAAACTAATTCTATCAATACATTCTCCAATCATTTTACAACAGTGATATAGTTCATGTTTCATATACTTTCTACTTTACTCCACTAACAATTAAAACAGTAGAGATTTTATAATCCCAAATCTTTTTATTCTCTAATACAAGATTCCATCGCTTATTAAATCTATCATCTATTAACTTTTTAAGTTCATTTATATGTGAGTCTGGTAACTTATTTTTCATCATTCCCACTCCCATCTCTATTTTATCAAGATACGAACTTCTTTGCTGCTCTTCTACAATTAATTTTTTAGTCTCAATATTATTTCTAGAATCATCAACTACTACTGGTAATGATATTGAGTCTACTTGTATATCTTTATATCCTAAACTATCAAAAATTCTAGGTAACCCATCGTAGCCAGACCAATATTTTTTCAAGTATAATTTATCTGCATCTTCAAAATAGGGTATAAATGGTTTCATTAATTCTATTTCACGCTCTGTTTGAAATGGAATCTCTGAAGGAGAAGAAGTTATAGTTTTATTTCCTATAGTTATCATTACTGAGACTCTTCCTCCATCTCTACAAATTCTTTTTTGCTCAATTAAAAACTCTTTATTTGGTACATGTTCAATTAATGTATGCGATATACTAGCATCAAAGCTATAATCAGGAAATGGTATTCTAAGTGCATCTCCTTCTATAAAAGTTAAATTACTAAGCTTTTTAATTTTTGCTTTTTCTGCTGCAAATTCTATAAAATTTGTATCCCTGTCTACACCAGTAATTTTCGTTTCATTTCCTAACCAATATGCAAGTTTTCTTGCAAGAGATCCAGTTCCACATCCTATTTCTGCAATTGTCATTCCTTTCTTTAAACCTAAGATATAGAGAATTAAATCCTTTCGATCATCTCTAAATCTTAATTCTCTACTTATCTCAAGTGTATTAATTCCTTGTAATTTACTAGACCAAATATCGTTCATGGCTATTCCTTTCATTTTATACAAATTTCAATATTATGAACAAGATCTTTCCGTAAACGTTTATTTGTCCCTATACGTCTTGAACTGACTCATATTACATTTGTTTTAGAACCTAGCTGAATGTATTCCCTTCTATTTCAAGTTCCTTGACTCCCCAGTAATTCGTTTAGAAACATATTGTTATGCGACTTCTCATTCCTTGTAACCATCATAATTCTATTGTTTCTTCAATTAAATCACATATAAATTTTATAGGCTGTTATAAAAACTTTATGTTCAATTGTAAAACTATCTGGTGCAATTTTTTTTAATAATTTTTCATGTGCCAAATTAAAATCATTCAATTTTTTATCTGACATTGATGCTTGCACTCCTCTCATAGTCATTGTCCTACCCATCCAACTTTCTCTAGTAAATGGAACTTTAATATAAAAACTAGACATTTTGGGGTTATCAAAATAATGTTTTTTTAAATCGTCGATAGCTGGTGATCCAGCAGACCAATCTGGATTAAATTTTGAAATTAATGCTTTAGTTTTTGATGCAATTTCATCATGTTTTAAAAATGACATATATGTTTTTAAAAATATTCCACTTGATTTTAATATTCTTTTTATCTCAGGAACAATTCTTTCTTTATCAAAATACATAAAACATTGACATGCTGTTATAACATCAAAACTATTATCATCAAACCCTGTTTGTTCAGCAGGACAAACATTGTATTTAATTTTCATATCTTGCTCTTCGGATATACGTATAGCTTCATTAATCTGATTTTCTGAAATATCTGTAGCAGTAATATTTGCTCCGTGATGATACATAGCTCTAGGAACCACACCAGTTCCTGTACCTAAATCTAACCATTCTTGATTTTTTAGTCCAACACCAAATTCAAACAATTTATCATAAAATTCTTGGGGATAAATATCTCTATATTTTGCGTAGTTTTCAGAAGTTTTTCCAAAATCAAAAACTTTTCCGTTGTCGATATTATTATTTTTCATCTATACACCTTATACCTTTTAAAAAATTATTTAACTAATTACTTTTTACAGGAATTATAGCTATCATCTGCAAGAATTGTTGCATAACGTTTATCTGTTCCTGTTCCCCTTTCACTGGCTCATATTGCATTTGATTCATCACCCAGTGAAAGGTGTTTACTTCATTTTCAAATTACTTGACCTTCTCTTTAATCGTTTCGGAACATATTGTTATGTGATTGATAATAATTTATTATCATATATCTTAATCTATCTTTCCTCCACTAAAATATAACTTATACACTTCTCTATTATCAATAATAATTTTTTCTATACCTTTAAAAAAACTAATATCACCATCAACATTACAAACATATTTTTTTTTATTAATAATATTTTTTTTAGGTCCTCTATAAGGTTGTTTTTCATCAACTAATTTTAAAGATTCCTTTAATAAAAAAACAATATCAGTCCTATGGCTTACATCTAAAATTTTACCGTAATAAACCATACTCCAAATAGGTACATTATCTTTATAAATTATTTCTTGTCCACTAAAATCATTACTTCCAAAATAACTATCTAAATATTCAAATTCCTTTTCTACAAATTTCATATCTGAAGAGTGTTTTCTAGAAGATTCTACTTTTCCTAATCCATTTGCATAAGTATTGTTCTTAGCTTTAATTAAAAAATTAATTAGTTTATCCATATTGCTCCTTAGAAAATTATTCTTATTTATGTTTATTTATTCCTACTCACCTTGAGCTGGTTTATGTTATATTTGCTTCATCACCCAGTGAAAGGTGTTATCTTCAGTTTCAAGTTCCTTGATTCACTCGTGACTCGCATAGGAACATATTGTTATATGAAGATAAATATAAAAAACAGTAAAAGTATTTATTAAATAATCTTTTTAAATAAATACCTTTTCCATAAATCGTTATCATCAGGTAATATCTCTTTTACATACTCAAAAAAATCATTTGAATAGAAAATTAGTTCTTTCAATGTATATGCAATAAAATTTCTATCATATTCTACATTATCAATATTAACATAACTCTGTTTTTCTTGTTTTCCTTCTCCTTCACGTACAACTATAAGTACAAAGCCATTCTTTTTCAAAACCTTACTCATTTGTATAAATGTTTTCTCTAAATCTTCATTGTTAATATGAATTAATCCAGCAATCACAACAATACCATCAACTTTACCTATATATGAATAATCATTAAGTATATTATCAACATAAAAATCAATTTGTGAATTTCTTTTCTTTGCTATTTCAATACTCACTTCGCTAAAGTCAATACCAACTACTTCTACACCAAGGTTTTTCATACGCATGCTTTCATAACCAGCACCACAACATAAATCTAAAATACGTGGTTTATCTTTAAAATTACTAATAAAATCTTTCAAACATGGCAAGACGCTTTCATCTTCATACCATTTATCAGCCCATTCAATAGCTGTTTTATTATAGAAGTCCTTCACACCTTTCATTTTTTATCCCTCCTGTTTAGTTACCTAAGTTCATTTTCACATAACGTGTTCTGTGTTCCAGCAGGTTTTAAGTTATTACCAAATTGCCGTACTTACATAATGAAAAGTTTTTTCTTCCTTCTGTTACTTATGTCGTGCTTTATTTCAACTTTTTATACGACGTCACATGCTACGTGTTTCTTAGAGTGATACAATATCACTCTAAGCTAATTAACACTTATCCAATACCTTTGGTCAAATGAACCATTTTTTGCAATAATCTCATTTTCTAGTATCCCACCATTATTTAAAATGCTCTTTTGTGAACCTATATTTTTGTTTGAGCAAACCATCAATACTTTTTCAATGCCTAATTTTTTACATTCATTTATAGCTAATGCTATCATCTTCGTTGCATAGCCTTTTCTTCTTTCAGATGGTCTAACTCCATCACCAATATGACCACCATTTTTGAGGAGACCTTCGTTAAGCCAGTGTCTGATGCTTACAGCCCCAATTATTAAATCTCGTTCATCTTCATAAGCCCACAATGTTGTTCCTGGTACACCACCATACAGACATCCTTTTTTTTCTTCTTCAAAACCTTTTAAATATTCTTTAAAATCTCTATAATCTAATCGTCTAATACTATATGGGATAATTTTCTCCTCTGTTGCAGACCATTCATCCATCATTTCCATGTATTGTCTTTCATACCTTATATTAGGTTTTACTAATTGTAAAATAAAAATTCACCTCTCAATTGTAAAAATTGTTTTAGCACCCAGTAAAAGGTGTTATCTTCCATTTCGAGTTCCTTGACTCACCCGTGACTTGTTTAGGAACATATTGTTATACGAATTTAATTATTTGCTTGCTACAACAAGTGCTTGATTTTGGTATTTGTATAAGCAGTCAAAGTTCTTAAACCCAGATGTAATAATATCATTTCGCATATTCCAAATACTTCCAGGTTTATCACCTAATTGTTTAAAAGAATCCAATTGCCTTTCTTTTACTTGCTCAAAAGTAGCCTCTTTCCCAAGTTTTTCTTTAATCTGGATCCTCATCCATTCAATCCATTTATCAAATTCCCAATCATTTATTTTAGATGATTCTCCAACAAACATATCTCCATTTGCAAATATTCCTTCATTAATTAAATGTTCATAAATACTTTTATATAAAAAAACTCTATTTTCAAATTCTATATGATGTAGAGAAAATGATGATATGGCTATATTAAATTTATAGTTATCTATAATATCTGGTAAACCATTATTCAAATCTGCTTCATATATTTTGATATTATCATTTTCGCTAAATCTCATTTTACATATTTTAATCATTTCATTAGAATAATCAAGCATAACTACTTTAGCATTGGGTTTATACTTAAGAATCTCAGCAGTAAGATCACCATATCCACAACCTAAATCTAGTACGAATAAGCTATCACACTTAATATTTCCAGCAAGTTTACCAATAGTACTTAGTATTTCAGTACGTCCAGGAATCAAAACATCCGCAATTTTCATAAAATGTTTTACTGCTTCTATAGATTTCCAACCTTCATTACTCATATGATTACTCCTAAAATATTAAATTATGTATAACTTTTATTTCTTCCTACTCACCTTGAACTGGTATATGTTACATTTGCTTTAGCATCCGTGAAAGGTGTTACTTCAGTTGCAAATTCTTGGCCTACCCGTTACTCATTTAGGAACATATTGTTATGTGGTGTTTGTTTATTTTTTAAATTGAAACCTTTTTTTTTGCAACTAGCTTAATAAAACCAATATACTCTCCATTGTCTTTTTCTAAAACGTCTAAATCATCAGGCCACGGATTCTTACCTTCTTTTTCTTGAGCTTTTTTCCATTCTAAGTATTGTTGGCATCCATTTTCTAAATATTCAGCAGCTTGAATTTCAACTAGTCCAGTTCTCTCCCATAATTGTTTCCACCATTCAAGTGTATGCCAACTCCAGCAGTCCTGACCCCAAAACTTTTCAAGATGTTTTGGCATACCAGTTTCAAACTCTTTCCTTAGTCCAGGTACTACAATTCCAATTATTCCTCCGGGTTTTAGGAAATTTTTTATATAATTCAAATATAAATCATCTGTACCAAAATATATGTATGAGTTTATGCAAAAAACAGCATCAAAGAAATTATTTGCATAGGGTAAACTTCTTGCATCAGAAAATATTGGGAAAATACTATCATCAAATTTAAGCTTAGATATCATTTCTAAATTTTGAGTAGGTTTTATCCATAAATCAGTTGCCCATACCTTTGCATTAAATTCGCTAGCAATATAGATACTAGATAATGCTTTTCCACACCCTAAATCCAAAATTTTCATTTCTCTCTCAATGATTAAACCTTCACATAGCCATTCTGTAAGCCATAGTACATTTAGTCCCATAGAATTTTTTATAATCCAATATGGATCATATTTGTTTGATTTAAGAAAATTATTATTAAGTAGTAAATTGCAATTTTCTTTTCGGTATATATCCATTAATTCCTCCTTCTATATTCAGTGGTAGTAGTCGAAAAATATCACATATCGTTCTTTGTTCCTACTCCCCTTAAACTGGTATATGTTACATTTGCTTTAGCACCCAGTGAAAGGTGTTCACTTCAGCTATAAGTCCTTGACCTACCATTACTCACTTAGGAACATATTGTTATCTGATTGTTGAAGTATTCTTCTTAGGTTTTAGATGTTTTACCTTTTTTTACTAATTACATACAAGTATCTATCTACCAAAACACCCTTATTTTCTTCATTATTTATTAATAATTCTTTTTGAATAAATCCTAATCTCTCTAGTAATGATATAGATTTTATATGTTCCTTAATAACATAAGCATTTATAGTATTTAATTTTAAGCTATCAAACGCAAATTCAACTATATTCCTAGCAGCTTCCAAAGCAATACCTTTACCAGTATATTTTTTTGCAAACCAATAACCTATTTCGCATGACTTACTATTATAATTTATGCTTTCTAAAGACATCATCCCAATAAACTCATTATTTTCTTTTTCAAATATTCCTAGTTGTAGCATCATTTCAGATTCTTCAGTTTTTGTAAGAAATGTTAAAAAGGAAATAGCATTATCTTCTGTATAGTCAAAAGGTACTTCACTAAGATATTCTAGGGTTTCTCTATTATTAATAGCATTTAGAATATCAGAGGTATCTATCATTCCAACGGGAGATTTCATAGTAACTCTAGTTGTTTCGATAGTTATATTTTTCATTTTATACCTCCAATTTATTTTATACTTCAATTTTTTAGATAACGTGCTCCGTGTTCCGGAAGTGTCCCGCAGGGACATTTTGGGCATCACCGAGAATATGGTGATAAGCGACGTCGTGAGCTTAAGCGAACTACTCGCTGTGCCCTTTACGGAATACGGAGCACGATATGCGGACGAGTGAGCTGTGTGAGCGATGTCCGCTTATCGT
>JAUUZE010000102.1 GCA_030590175.1 Clostridia bacterium | reverse complement strand
TTGACAGACAAGCTAAGATCACATTCGATTAAAAGTTAGTGGACCAGTTTTTGATTGGTTAATTCTCAGTTGACATATACAGTAAATATTTAAGTGGTTTTTTCTTTCATTTCTAGTATTGTTTTTTGACTTAAGTAGATAAGCGCTAACCACTGAGCGGGCATAATTTCATCAGAATTAATAGTATCAACTACATTTAAAGGTCTCCAGAAGTCATATGCATTTGGTCTAAGAAAGTTGTAATATGCAACCCATAAAGAAACACCATAGAGAGCACCATTTGGGATATTGTAACCATTAGTAACTCTGTATGAATATTTAAAAGTTCTATTTAGTCGTTCAATGATTTGTTTAATCCATCGGTACTCTGTGGAAACAACATCATCATTAGTAAGTCCAATAACTTGTGTGATCTCTAAGTCGATATTTTCTCTAATTTTAAATTGTTGAGCTGCTAATGGATATGCAATATACCCATCAGCGATAAATTTAAGATCGGTTGGAATACTCTTGAATTTAGAAAGCGCTTTTCTTATGGCAAGTATACACGGCCCAACATCACGAGTACTAGAAACTTGGTAACTAATAATTGATTTTTTACAGACATCTATTATGAACCAAACATAATATTTAAGACCTTTTACTTTTATGTATGTTTCGTCGGCAGAAAGTATTCTAGAAGGATTGTAGTCATAATTATCCACAAAAGGCTTAATAACAGCAGAAGCAGAGGTTATATAATTAGCAACGGTGGTATGTGAGATAGTTATACCGTAAAGCATTTTTAAGGCTAAAGATGTTTGTCTAGTTGATTGATTAAGATTCACATGAAAAGTTAAGCATAACCCGAGAATGTGGGCATTAAATTTTTTAAAATTAAAATTCTGTGCATTTTCAGGGAGACTAGATAAATCCATTTTAAAAAAGTCCACAGTAAATTCACGGTATATGTAGTGAAGTTTGTACTTGTGTTTATCAGTGTCTGCTAAATCTTTAGGAAGTTTTTTTAGGTTCTGTAGATAATATGAACATTTAGAATCAATGCATTTATGAACTCTAAAATTTTTACGTTCCTTTACAACTATAAGAGCTTTATTGCAAAATGGACATTTGTAAACAAAAGTATTATTAAATCTTTCTTGTTTGTTAAAAGCATTAGAACAGATTTTACATAAGTATTGCCCTTTAGAGCCGTTATTATCATAAAGAAAGTTGTGAGGAGCACCACAGCGAGGACATGTAGTATCTTTAGAAATAGTACTTTTTGTACGATAATTAACAGGTTTGATAATTTTATCATATTTATATTTGTAATAATCCAAAAGAAATTCATAGCTAATAGGATGCTTGGTATAAATTATTGGTAATTCATCAACAACAAACTTATTGTACTTAGGACTGGTTGAATCATCAGGTTTAGATTTTTTCAGAGGAATATATTTAGCGATAAATAGTAGTAATTGATTAATTTGCTTTTGTAGATATTGATTATGTAATACTAATAGGTATATAATTGAGTTCATAAATGGTCCTTCTTTCTTTTGAAAAAGTTGTTTTTGTTGAATTAATTATATCAAAAAAAGGGGGGTCGTTTATTTTTAGAAAAATAAAGGCTAAAAACCCTTTAAATAAAGGAAGTTTTGAAGAAGTGTAGTGTATATACTTTACACTACCAAGTGAACAGAAAGAGTATAAACATGAAGAAAATTATTAGTATAATATTCATCTTTTCTTTGCTTGCAGGTTGTAGTGTGAAAACAGGAGATATACTTCCAGGACTATCCTCTGAAATACCTTCAATCAGTCAGGACATTACACAAATAACAGATAGAGATATTGAAGAAATAACTATATATATGGAATCATCTGGAAAACCATATACTAATATTCCATCATGGGAATTATATATTGAAGAGCTTACAGGTGTTACAATAAAATTGTTAACCATTAACAGTGTAACGGCAATTGGTAAACAAGAACAACCAGTTAATGGTGCTGTTTATAGTGATTACAATAATTTTGTTTACTATACTATTAATAACACCCAGTTATATCCTTTAAATAAATATTATGACTTATATAATTGGTATCAATATATTGACCAAGCTTCAATTGAATTATTAACAAAAGGTGATGATATCTTAGCACTTCCTTGCCAATCACAACCATTCATTCGTGCTAGGTATTACAATAAAGAAATATTGGATAAAGCAAGTTTACCTGTTCCAACAACTATTAATGAATTTACTACATTTCTACAATTTGCTAAAGGAGATAAACCTGATAATTATCCAATTATTATTAGTCACCATAGTATAACAAGACAATTAAGTGATATCTTTAGAGCAAATGATGTGTACATTAATACTTTTGAAAATAGTACAATTGCATATAATCCAAAAACACAATCTATTGAAGATGGTGTTTTTGCACCTAACTTTTATGATGCATATTCATATATTCGATATTTACAAGAAAATCAGTTACTTCATTTTGAAAAATTTGACTCCATTCAACCTAAATGGAGCTATCCTCTTGCAACTGAATATAACGTAATTTTTAGTGATAATTATTCATATAACGATTATGATCGCAGTACTCCAAATTTTGATTATGAAGTTGGTTATTACCTTGAAGGAAATAACCATGAAAAATTAGTAGAGGTGAGAACTGTTAATACCTATTACTATTTTCCAAAATCTATAAAAAATATAGATCAATATATGGAATTGTTTAATGACGTCTTTACTAAAAATAATTATTATCTTGACTTACATTTTGGCAAGATAGATAGTGATTATTTTACAGAAAATCAACAGATAATCCTATCAGATGATAACAGTAAAGCATATATTAATTTAAACACTGTTGAGCCAAACACTTATGAACAACTTAATGATACAAGAGGATTATCATATCTAAATACAATTCCACAAGAATTGTTCTATAAGAGTAATTCTCTTTTAGATATTCTTCCATTATCATTTGGTTTACTAGGACCTACTAACGTATTTAGCTTTCCGCCTACACAATTCGGTGGGAGATATGACACTAGCCGAGTTACATTTTTATTTGACCGACGGTTATCGTCATCATCATTTATAGGTCTTGTTCCTATTGATGAAGTAATCAACGAATATAAAAATCAATTCATGAAAGAACAGATTGGTGATTACATTAATAACCTTAATGAAAGTATTGGTGTAAACACTGTTTATGACTATGAATTTACTGAATAAATTTCATTAGAATATTTGACAAAACAAACATTAAAATGATAGAATCTAACATACAAAGTTAGAATCTATCATTTTTGATAGATAAGGAGGAAATTATGGCTACTGTAGTAATTATGCCTAGACAAGGAAATTCAGTTGAAAGTTGTATTGTTGCCAAATGGCACAAACAAGTTGGAGATAGTGTAAAAGAAGGTGACTTACTTTTTACATATGAAACAGATAAAGCAACATTTGATGAAGAATCAACTATAGAAGGTACTTTATTAGCAATGTTTTTTGAAGAAGGAGACGATGTACCAGTATTACAAAACATGTGTATTATTGGTGAATCTGGAGAAGACATAACTTCTTTTATTCCGGTTTCAGAAGATGATTCTAAACAAAATGAAACAAAATCTGAAGAGAAAGTTAAAGAGCAAGTAGTAGCAACTACTACAGCTACAAAAGCAGATACTTCAAAAATATCACCACGAGCAAAGAATAAAGCTAACAAAGCTAATGTAGATATTTCATATGCAACACCTACAGGACCAAAAGGTCGTATTATAGAACGCGATATTGATAAACTAATTAGTGAGGGTGTTAAAGTAACTAGCGCTGCCAGTGAAACTTATGAACAAGGAACTAATTATGAAGCAACTGGAATTGGTGGAAGAATTACTACAATTGATTTAGAACGTGGACCAATTAGTGAATTAACAGATAAGATAGGTGCAGTCGTTTCTGAATATGAAGAAGTGAAAACAACTAATATAAGAAAAGTGATTGCTAAGGCAATGCACAATTCATTAGCGACAATGGCACAATTAACACTAAACACCTCATTTGATGCAACTTCCATATTAGAATATCGTAAAATGATTAAAGCAAATGGAGAGGCATTAGGATTATCTAATATAACTATTAATGATTTAGTTGTTTATGTAGTATCTAGAACATTAGCTGGTCATAGAACATTAAATGCTCATAATATGGAAGACTACATGAAGTTATTTAACACAGTACATATGGGTGTTGCAATTGATACAGATAGAGGCCTAATGGTTCCAACTATATTTAACTGTGATTTAAAATCATTGGATAATATTTCAATTGAAACTAAAGCTTTGGCTGCTAAATGTAAAGAAGGAACTATTTCACCTGACCTATTAACAGGTGGAACATTTACTGTTACTAATTTAGGAGCATTAGGGATTGAATCATTTACACCTGTTGTTAATCCACCACAAACAGCAATATTAGGAATATGTGGATTAGATACAAAAGTAAAAGTAGTAGATAGAGATATTAAAGCTTATCAATCAATGGGTTTATCATTAACAATTGATCATAGAGCAGTTGATGGTGCACCAGGAGCTAAGTTCTTAAAAGATTTATGTGCTAATCTAGAAAACTTCGCCGTCTTATTGGCGAAATAGGAGGATAACATGAGTGTAGATTTATTAGTTATTGGAGGAGGACCTGCAGGGTACTTAGCAGCTGAGAGAGCTGGCCATGCTGGATTAAAAGTTTTATTAATCGAAAAAGAAAATATTGGTGGTGTTTGTTTAAATGAAGGATGTATTCCTTCAAAAGCATTACTTTATTCAGCTAAAATATTTGATTATGCAAAAACAGGTAAAAAATATGGAATAACTTTTGAAAATGCTTCCATTGACCAAGCTACAGTTATTAAGAGAAAGAAAAAAGTAGTTAAAACTCTTGTAGCTGGTGTTAAAGGAGCTCTAAAAAGAAATAATGTTGAAGTAATAAATGGACAAGCTTTAATTACAGGAAGAGATAATGAAGGATTTTTAGTTAGTTGTAATGAAATAGAATATACAGCTAAACGATTATTATTAGCAACAGGTTCAATTCCTGTTATGCCACCTATAAAAGGATTACATGATGGATATGATAAAGGCTTTGTATTAACAAATCGTGAGATTCTTGATTTAATAGAAATTCCTGAAAAATTAGTTGTAGTAGGTGGAGGTGTTATTGGATTAGAAATGGCATCATATTATAACTCAGTAGGTAGTGAAGTTACTATTATTGAAATGCTTGACCATATTGCAGGTCAAACAGATAGAGAAATTTCTACTATTTTACAAAAAAATTATGAGAAAAAAGGCATTACCTTTAACTTATCTTCAAAAGTAGTTGCGATTGGTAATGATTCAGTATCATTTGAATTTAATGGAGAAATTACTAAAGTATCTGCTAAAAAAGTATTAGTTAGTATTGGAAGAAAACCAAATACTAGTGAATTAGGATTAGATAGTATAAATGTTGAAACTAATAAAAGTGGAGCAATATTAACAGATAATAATATGCGTACAAATATTGCAGAAGTATATGCAGCAGGTGATGTGAATGGTAAATCAATGCTAGCACATACGGCATATAGAGAAGCAGAAGTTTGTGTAAATAATATTTTAGGTAAACGCGATATTATGAGATATAACGCAATTGCTTCTGTTATATATACAAATCCTGAAGTAGCTAGTGTTGGTGAAACAGAAGAGAGCGCAAAAGAAAAAGGACTTGATGTTACTATTGCAAATATTACTATGAAGTTTTCAGGCAGATATGTGGCTGAAAATGAAGGTGGTAATGGAATTTGTAAAGTAATTAAAGATAATAAATATAATAAAATTATAGGTGTATCATTAATTGGAAATTATGCCAGTGAAGTTATATATGGCGCTTCATTAATGATTGAAACAGAAATGCAGGTTGATGATATTAAGGAATTAGTATTTCCACATCCAACCGTTGGTGAAGTAATAAGAGAAGCGCTATTTGCATTATAGAAAGGGAAAATAATCATGCCAAAATCACAATTTATAGATCCAAATGAGATCAGAAAAAGTGGGAAAATAAAATTTAAAGATATTGACGTTAATCAATATAGTAAAAGTATTGAAGATGAAAAGAGTAATTTTACAAATGAACAGTTCATGAGTATTTTTAAAGACATGGCTGTAATTAGAGAATTTGAAAGTATGTTAAATGCTATTAAAACAACAGGGCAATATAACGGGATTGAATACAATCATCCAGGACCTGCTCATTTATCAATTGGACAAGAAGCGTCAGTAGTTGGTCAAGCATATCTATTAGATGAAAAAGACTATATCTTTGGTTCACATAGAAGTCATGGAGAAATTTTAGCAAAAGGATTTTCAGCTATTGCTAAATTAGATGATAAATCGTTAATGGATATTATGGAATCATATTTTGATGGTAAAATTCTAAGAGTTGTTGAAGCAAACAAACGTAATGACTGTGTAAAAGAATTAGCAGTTAGTTTTTTAATTTATGGAACACTAGCTGAAATATTTGCAAGAGAAACAGGATTCCATAGGGGATTAGGTGGTTCAATGCATGCCTTTTTTACTCCTTTTGGTATTTATCCTAATAATGCTATTGTTGGTGGTTCAGCAGATATTGCAACAGGCGCAGCACTATTTAAAAAAGTTAACCAAAAAGAAGGAATAGTAATTGCCAACATAGGTGATGCATCACTTGGATGTGGACCTGTATGGGAAGCTATGGCTTTTGCTTCAATGGATCAATTTAATAAATTATGGGAAGGTGCTTATAAAGGTGGCTTACCAATTATATTTAACTTTAATAATAATCAATATGGTATGGGTGGACAGACCAATGGTGAAACAATGGGTTATGAATTTTTAGCACGTTTTGGTGCAGGCGTTAATCCTGATCAAATGCATTCAGAGAGAATTGATGGATTCAACCCTTTAGCTGTTATAGATGCTATTAAACGTAAAAAGAAAATTTTATTAGATAAAAAAGGTCCTGTATTACTTGATACAATTACATATCGTTTCTCAGGCCATTCACCATCAGATGCTTCAGCTTATCGTTCAAAAGAAGAAATTGAAGCTTGGATGAAGCAAGATTCACTAATAACATATAGAAAACAACTTATTGAAGCTAAGGTTGCAAGTGATTCTGAATTTGAAAAAGTATTAAATATGGCAAAAGAAATTATTACAGAAACAATGAAACTAGCAATTGATACAGAAAAATCACCTAGAATGAATCTAGTAACAAATCCTACAGCCATTGAAGACTTAATGTTCTCAAATGAGAAAATTGAAAAAATGTCTGATGCTACACCT
>JAUUZE010000088.1 GCA_030590175.1 Clostridia bacterium | reverse complement strand
TTTTATATGTAGGTGTACCATGATTTGATATTTCATCCATGATGTGCTTAATATATTTATTTGATACATTATCTGCATCAATAAGTATTGCAATTCTTCTATCTTTTTCCATTTTTTCCTCCAAAACATTTTTTTTGGTTATTATTTATAATATAACAATATCACATGTTCACAAATTAATAAAACTCATGATAGTTGCATTATGTTTCTATAAGTTTTTTTCATTTTTGTCAGCTTTTTTTAAAGCTATATAAACTCCCAATATGGTTGCACTAATAGCTCCTATTATGGCTCCAGCATAAGCAGCTATAGCATATCCTTCTATTCCAATATACTTATGGAGTTCAAGACCTCCTAGAAAATTCCCCCCAATAACTAAGCCAATATAGCCTCCACCAATAATTCCAATCAAGAAACCAAGTACTCCTCCTATTATTCCTTTTAGTGTTCTCTTATTAATATGAGTCAACTCCTCTTTTAGTTTTGATATCTAAATGTATATAAATTAACTAATAAATTGTACCATATTAAACAAAATATTCCCATTTATCAAATTATATTTTTATAGAAGATAGTTTATTTATATAATATTGATAATGCTTTAATGGCACCTCAGGTGATACCATATCATCAAGAGCTGGTATAAACCCACCTTCTTTTATAAGAGGCATAAGTTTACTTATTTCTAAGTCAATAGCATCAGGTCCTTCTACTAAACAACTTTTAGGGATTCCTCCATGCATTCTTAATTGTTTTCCATATTTTTTTCTAATCAGTATTGGGTCCATATTAGATGAACACCGTTCAATAGGCCAAATACAATTTATACCATGGTCCATTAGTGTTGGAATCATTACATTAATATCACCTGCAGTCCAAAAACAAATATTTTGGATTTCATTCTTTTTAACTTCTTTTACTAGTAAATCTTGATATGGCAACCAAAACTCTTTATATATATCCAATGATAAATGTGGCCCATTATTATATGCAGAATCTTCTAACATAACAAAACAATCAATTTTTACTCGTGAAATATATGGTTTTATCATCTTAATTACAAAACTATTCCAAAATGAAAACATATCGTGAATAAGATCAGGTTGGTCATAAAATGCCAACATAAATCTCTCCATACCCATTAAGTAAAAGCCAAGTCTAAAAAAGTATGGAAATATTTCTAGTAATACTGGATTTGTAGAGTTATTTAGTTTCTCTATTATACTGTTAAAATCAGTTGGTAATCGCGATTCTACTGTACCTTCATAGCGATATTTAATCCTCTTCCAATCATCAAAAGTTTTTACTTGATGATCAATATACCCATAATACATTGATGGAGCAATTTTTAGTTTTTTAACTGTTGCCCCATATGTAGTATCAGTTTCAATAATAGATTCACTATCTTCATATATTTTTTTATATTCAAATCTAGGAATTGGAGTTAGTCTAATTGGTACTTTAATAAATTTATCCATGCCTAGCTCATCTTCAATTGCTATCCCTGGTGTAAGACCTTCACCTATCCATCTATCTATGGCTGTTTTTTCATATGGTTCAACTGTAAGCAAAGGTAATCTCTTAACATGCTTATAATTCATTATTCTATTAAAAAGTTCTCTACTGTTCATAGTTTAATTGCCCTCGTAGCTATATATTGTGGTGTATATTCATTTAAGACACCCCAGCCTTTTTTGTTTCTATCTTCATATAAATCTGTAAGTATTAGTTTAGCTTTCAATTGACCACCAATTTGTTTTTCTAATGAGTGGCTAAATTGTATACCTTCAAAATTATCTATCATTTTTTTATATTCTTCATCAGTTGAATCTTTTATTGGATTATATGGTAATTTATTAACAATTGTAAGAGGAAGGTTTCCATCATCATTAACAAGAAAGACAACAGGATTGTCCATACCTGCAAGTAATATTCCACCTTTTTTTAGCACACGATAACACTCATTCCATACATGGTATACATCTTCTATATAACAGTTAGATACAGGATGAAATATCATATCAAAGCTGTTATCTTCAAAGGGTAACCTCTTTGTCATATCACCTTTAATAATATTAATATCGTATCCTTCTCGTTTTGCAACTATTTTTTCTCTTTCAAGTTGACTCTCTGAATAATCAAACACAGTACAATTAGCACCTAATGCCATAAATATTGGCATTTGTTGTCCCCCACCACTTGCAAGGCCTAATATTTTTGAATTTTCAAATGGTAAAAACCACTCTTTTGGAACAAATTTAATAGGTGTAAGATAAACACTCCAATCACCATTTTTAGCATTTATATATTCTTTATGAGTAATAGGTATTGACCAATCAATCCCATCTTCTGCCCATTTGTCCCATGTTTTTGAGTTAATATCAGTATAATTAGCTTTTCTATCCATATTACACATCCTAAAATCTATTTATTTACTAAGTTTTTATACAATATAAGTTCCAAAGGTTCATTTGGTAAAGTAAAGCCACCTATATCTTTATAATTTAATTTTCTATAAAAATGTTGGCCTTCTTCATTAGATTGTGTACTAGTTAAAAGAAATTCATGACCTTTTTTACTCATTTCTTCTTCCCAAAAGAAAACTAATTCTTTACCATATCCTTTATTTCTATATTCTTTTAAAATATATAACATATTCATAAATGGATACACATCCCAGAACAAACCATATCTAAGCCAGCCAATTATTTTACTATTTTCAACTAGAACATATACTTCATTGCTATTGATCTTTATTTTCAATCTATCACTATCAATGTGTTTTTCAAGAATAGCAAGTTCTTTTAAATCACTCATAGTAGCTTTTCTAACTTTTTTCATAAATATATCCTTTCAAATAACTATATAGCTATAGAATATTAAATTCTATTGTATTATTATACTCTACAACTTGTTTTTCTTCATTATATAGATATTATCTTGCAAGCTATTGTCTTAATAAAAAAGCTATCATGCTCAACAAAAAGCATTGTAGGTTTGTATCTTAGAATTAACTTTTCTATTTGTAAACGTGACAATATATCAATATAGTTTAGTGGCTCATCCCATATATATATGTGTGCTTGTTCTGATAAACTTTTTGCAACTAACACCTTTTTCTTTTGTCCTTCACTAAAGTCACTAATATCTTTATCAAATTGACTTCTTTTAAAATCTAGTTTTCTAAGCATTGACTTAAAAAGGGTTTCATCAATATTATTTTTAACAGCAAATTCTTTTAAATCACCTTTTAACCATGATGTATCTTGAGATATGGTTGATATACAAAGATTACTACCCATGTTAATTATTCCATCATATGAAATGTTATCTCCTAATATAAGTTTTATTATACTAGTTTTACCACACCCATTCGCACCAGTTAACGCGACTTGTTCTCCTCTTTTAATAGAAAAATTAACATTCTTAAATATTGTTTTTTCATCATAGTTAATTGATAAATTATTTGCTCTAATTAAGTACTCTTTATGGTACTTTAATGGTTTTAAAACAATATCATCAATTGTTTCAATATTTTTTAATAATTTTGTTTTTTCTTCAATTGCTCTATTTTGACGAAATTCAGTAGCTTTTGAGCGTTTCATCATCTTAGCTGCTAAATGCCCAATTCTTCCTCTATCTGCAGGACCATTTCCTATTTTTGTATCTTCTAACTTATCAGACCAACTTGCTGTTTGTTTTTTTGCTTCATCTAATCGTTTAATATCTTTTTTTAATCGTTTATTTTGTGCTAATTCAAAATCATCTTGTCTTTGCTTATTTTCTTGCCAAGTTGAAAAGTTTCCTTTAGTTACTGTTATATTAGCCTTATTAATTGATAAAACATGGTTAATACAGTTATCTAAAAAATCTTTGTCATGTGATACTAATATATAACCTTTTTTAGACTTTAGATAATTACTTACTAGTTTTCTACCTTCAAGGTCTAAATGGTTTGTTGGTTCATCAATTAATAAAAAGTTATTTTCTTTTATAAACATAAGTGCAATCATAACTTTTGTTTGTTCACCTAAACTTAAGCTATTATATGGTTGGTATAGCACATCTTCTGATACTTTTAATAAAGATAACTCTCTACATAATTTCCAAAATTCATACTCATGATTTATGTTATCTATTACATCAAGTGTTTTTTTTGTTTTATCTTTAATATTATATGGGAAGTAATCAAATTCTAAAGATGACATAATAGTTCCTTTATATGAATATTTTCCCATTAATAATTTTAGAAAAGTTGTTTTTCCTTTGCCATTTCTCCCTACAAAGCCTAATTTCCAATTTGAATCAATTTTAAATGAAACATCTTTAAAAACAAAGTCATAACTACCCTCATAGTAAAATGTTAAATTCGATACATGTATAAGTGCCATAAATCGCACCTCCTAAATCAAAGACCCACAAGAAAGTGAATTCTTACGGGCCATGAATCATTAAAATATCATATATTTTTACACGGACGAGAGTTATTTTTCAATCTTTCTTGCATAAACATAACAAAAAATATGTAGTATAAGTTTTTATTATGCTTTATTAAATTAATTATTTACAAGAAATATTGTTCATTTTCTTCTCCAATCACGAATTTATAAATAAATTATAAAATTTATAAAATCTCTTGTCAAGGAATCACTTATACTTTTTCATACATTTCAATGCGTATACTCTTTTCATGTCTGTATTGCTTAATATTCATGAAATCTTTCCCATATTTAGTTAAAAATTCATTTATAACTTTGTTATAAATTATCATATGGTTCTTTTCTGGTACTGTGGCTTGACTAGAAAAACCTTTTCTAGCAAATCTATGTATAAAATCTTCTTCTAAAGAAATAGTTCTTTCCTCTGTAAAATCAATATCATACACTAGTTTATTTCCAAATATTTTTTCATATTCTTTTGATTTGTTAAATTCCCAACTTAATTTTTGTTTGTTTATATGATCTATATTTAAAAGTTCCCAATATCTATCACGAAATTCATTTAGTAAACTAAAATACTCTTTATTTTCATCTATTTCCTTATATTCTTTATTCCCAGGTCCACCATTTAATTCTATTACTTTACCTCCTGGTTTTAATACTCTATAAATTTCGCTAATAACTTTGTTAGGATTTGAAATTAAGTGTAAAAGGCCATTAGCAACTACAAAATCAACAGAGTCATTCATAAGTTGAATATTTAATGCATTCATTCTACAAATACTTACATTTCTTAAATTAATACTATTATATTTTGCCTTTTTTATAAGCAATGATAGCATTTTTTTTGATATATCTGTAGCAATTACCTTAGTACCAAATTTAGCAATTGGTAAAGTAATAGATCCATCACCACATGCTAAATCAAGCAATATCCCATTATTAATTATATTAGCTAATTCTTTTCCAATAGCATAATCTCTATTAGTAATTTCATACCAATACTTGCCCTTATATAATTCACCAATATCATCAAAACCAATATATTTTTCCAATGTTTCATCATTTATTTGCATATTTGGGTCATAAGTTAAATTAAAAATCATATTATTTTCTTCAAAACGAAATCCACATTCTTCACAAATAGGTAAATTGGTCCTTTTTTTACATTTTAAACATCTGAACATATTTTCACCTTACTTAATCGCTTTAATTAATACGAACTCTCCACTATCTGCTAAATTCTCATTTTTATATGAATCAAGTTCAATTCTAACTAAAGTTTCCCATGCTAATTTATCTTCATATATTATTTCTGCTCTATCCCTAAATCCAGAAATTACACTTGGGCTACTTCCTAATTCAATATTTTTAAATCCAACACTTTTAAATAAATCAGATAATTCAATAGCTTTGAAAAAATGTCTAGGTGGATGAGAAACTTCTGGATGTTTTGGTAAATTCCCAGTTTTAAGTACTTCATCAACATACCAATAATCTGTTCTAGTTAGAAAGTCACAAATATCAAAGTTATTATTTCCAAATAACATTCTAAATATCCCTAACCTGCTATTAACACTTGTAACAACACTTCCTCCCGGTTTAGTTACTCTATATAGTTCTTTTATTCCATCAATATAATTTTCATACATATAATTAAGTGGAGCACCATAACATACTGTTAAGTCAAAACTATTACTAGGGACCAATGACATATTACTAAGACTAGTTCTAAATGATTCTTTTAACTGATCTAAAAGATTTTGTTCTTCTAATTTTTGTTTTGCTAATTCTAATTGTTTTTCAGATATATCAAGTATGGAAAGGTTACAACCTTTTCTGGCAAACTCTATGCTATATCTACCAGCTCCACAACCAGCGTCTAACACTTTAGTCCCTTTTATTAATTTTTCTTTCAAAAAATCCATATGTAAAGTAAAAACTAAACGATTAAATGCAGATTCTTCTAATCTATCCCACTCTTTTTTACCGTAATTGTTATAAAATTCTCTTATATCTTTATCTTGTTTCATTTTCACAATCCCTTAATATAAATTATTCTTTTGTAATTTCTAACACTTCACTGTTATTATCTTCTCGCCATATATTTAGATACCAATAAATCGGCATAGCAATCATATTTCCTAATAAAATTAAAACAATCCAAACTATTCTCATATCTTGCTCTAACGATTCGTTCTTCACTGCATGTAAAATATAATAAATTGTTAAACCCATAATATCAATTATTGTTAGTAAATGCATAATCAATATAACTGGAAATACTAAAAATAGCATTCCCCCATTATAATTATTAAACATATTAAAAAATGATGAAAATATAATTATAAAGAAAAACATTGTATAAACAATTGGGTAAATTGTTAGTATTCCTAATAGTATTTTTTTCATTTTAACACCTTTTTATTAACTCCAAGTTCAATAAGTAATTTACTATATCTACTTTGTTCGCGATTTTTTACTGGATAAGAAGGATTATACAAACAGTGATGTAACACATCAGCATCTTTTAAAATTTCATCGTATGGCAGATGCTCATTTTCTTTATCACTATGCCTTGAAATAGCTGTTGTTATAATTTTATTCTCACTAGTTGTAAATAAATCAATATCTTCAAGAATTTTTTTTGCCTCATGGGCACCTTTAATAGCATGATTATCATAGCTACCTGAAATTACTGCAGATATGTCGTGTAACATACCACAAATTGATGCAATTTCAGGATCTAACCCCCTCCTAATAGCTAATATAGCTGCAAAATGAGAAACCCCATATAGATGGACAAAGAAATATCTCTTTTTATCTGGCTGCACCAGATTTACCAGTTCATCAACTCTTTGACGTAAAATTTCTAATCTATTTTCCATAACTTACCTCCAAGTATATAAGTAATCACAAAGTTTCGTGAATAAGTTTTTATTTATTAAAATGCACTTAGATTGATAATCCAATTTCGAATATATATAACTACCGATTATCTTTATGAATATAAAACTTCTCTATAAATAAATCCAGTATCTAAGTGCCCTTCTAGGTTTCTCATCAATCTCTACAATTATTTCATTTTCTAATACTCCACCATTATTTTCAATAATTTTCACGGATCCAATATTATTAGGTATTATTACCGCAATAAAAAATCTCTTACCAATATTTAGGTTTGTTTAATGCTTCTACACAATATGAATTACCTTCAATTACTTCAATTTCATCATTAACCAATGATTGACCAAGCCACCCCTCTGGATGTGTCATTTTCAAGGGAGCTTTTGCTATTCTTTCTGTAATTGAATTAAAACCAACTTTTGAGTAAAATGCAGGATCACCATAGGTAAATACTAATTTTACTTTGTTTTCTTTTAAGTAGCGAATACCAAAGTTAATCAACTTTTGACCAATTCCTTTTCCCTGGTAGTTTGTATGTATAGCTACTGGAGACAAGATAAAAGCATTAACTCCATTTTCAAAAATTAGCCTTGTAAAAAAAATACTACCGATTATATGTTCATTCTCAGTGGCAACAAATCCATAAAAATCTTGAGTATCAGTGCTAGTCATTATGTCATAAGTTAAGTTTCCTATTAAGTCGCCTTCTGCTTCCCCTTCTGAAT
>JAUUZE010000015.1 GCA_030590175.1 Clostridia bacterium | reverse complement strand
TGTTGTATACTTTTATACATGAGAGACTGTTTCCTTTCTGTTTGGTTTTTTGTTTGTTAAATTAATTTTAACAGAAAGTATGTCTCTCATACTATATTTAATTTTCCTAAAGTAATTTTACGCTAACATTTACAATTATTTATAAAAAACTTCTTCTAATGTCAGACCAGATGCCATGGCAGTCTTTCCTGCCAATTGTCGGTTTTTTTTTGCGATGATTGTTTCTATCTCTTTTGGTTGAATTTTATTCTTTCCCACTTCAATTAATGTGCCTACCATAATTCTCACCATATTGTATAAGAAACCATTCGCCCACACATCAATAATAATTTGCTGATTATAATTTGATACACTTATTTTATTAATTATTCTAACTGTATTTTTCACAGAAGATTTAGCTGCCATAAAACTTACAAAATCATGGGTACCTACAAAATAACTAGCCCCTTTTTTCATTTTTTGTATATCTAAATCTTCTTTTACATTCATAACATAATTTCTATTTATTGCAGGCATTACTTCCCTATTAACAATTCTATATCTATAGTGTTTTCCAGTAGCACTAAAACGGGCATGAAATTCTTCATCAACTTCCATGGATGATAAACACTTAATATCATCTGGTAGTACTTGATTAAGTGCTTTGTATAACTTTTTAGGAGGAATTGATGAATCAAGTTTAAAACTAGCAACTTGTCCTTTGGCATGTACCCTAGCATCTGTGCGACCTGATCCATTAATGGTTATTTTTTGATTGGTTAGTTTAGTAATTGCCTCTTCAATTACTTGTTGGATTGACAATCCATTTAACTGTCGCTGCCACCCACAATAATTAGTACCGTCATATTCAATAAGTAACTTTATATTACTCATGAATTATATTTCCTATTTTTTGATTTTTGTAGTAACCCTGAGACAACTACTGCGAATAAAATCGAAAATACTACAAATAGATACGGTGTCATATTTCCCTCTGGAAGAATATTCATTACAAATCCTGTAATTAAAGTAACAGTTGACATTATTAATATTGCTTTCATTGTATCTTTAAAATGTAATTCTTTTAATAAAATTATAAATGTTGCTAAACAAGGAAAGTATAAAATTAAAGCTGTAATTGCCGTTACCATCTGCCATGGTGATAGTGAAAAGCTTTCTAATAAAACAACTGCAGCATCTTTTCTAACAATTCCAATTAAAAATGAAGCAATTGCTTCTTTAGGAAGCCCTAGCACCTTACTGATAAAAGGAGCTGTAAAATCTGCGATTTTATCTAATACACCTGTATAAATTGCTATATTTACTATAACAATACCAATAATAACATAAGGTACTGCTTCCTTTAGAAAACTAACAATTCTCATCCATAATCGTTTTAATTGTACTTTTATAGTAGGTTTTCTATAAGGTGGTATTTCCATAATCAATGCAGTTTTCTCACCTTTAACAAAGTAACCTAATATACTACCTAATAATAACCATACAGAAATTAACGCTGCAATAACAACAAAAACATATATTGGTCCATTAGCACCAACAGCATGTAACATTACAGCTGATTGTGCCATACACGGTATTGTGGTACACATAATTACAGCCGTTATAAAACGTTCTCTTCGCGATTCTAAATTTCTAATTGCCAAGACACCTGGCACATTACACCCTAGTGCTAAAAACATGGGAATTATTGAATAGCCATGTATACCCACTCGATGCATTAATTTATCAAATATAATTGCAATCCGTGGAAGATAACCTATATCTTCTAGTAATCCTAGGACTATATAAAATACAAAAATATATGGTAGTACTATTCCAATTGTCATAAAGACACCTGTGGTTAATGCACCCATAGCTGATTCAAATTCAATACCACCCGATGTAATATTACCTACTAATAGGCTATGTAAGAAAGGACTACCTGATAACCACTCAGAAAGCTTATAAATTAACGGTGAATATAATAAAGCGAATAGATTTTCCATTAGTCCTACTAATAACTCTCCAAAATATAATACTATTTTAAATATTAAATATAATGATAAGATTGCAGTGATAGGTCCAAATACTGGATGAATAGAGATATCTTGAATCCGTTCAGAAAATGTATGATGTCTATGCTCTAAGTTTTGCACTCTTGTAATAATTTTCCCAATTTCCTTCCATGTATTCTTGCTAAATTGTTTATCAATTGGTTTTTTTGCATTTGTAATCTCACTTACTAAGGCATATGTTCCTTCACCAGAAAGTCCATTAGTAGCAATAACGGGTACACCTAAGCAATTTGATAATTCTCTTATATCTATAGTTATTCCTTTGTGTTTTGCTTCATCCCACATATTTAAAGCTATAATCATAGGTTTTTTATATTCTAATAGTTGAAGAGTTAAAAATAAATTTCTCTCTAAATTTGTTGCATCAACAACATGAACAATAATATCGCCTTCTTTTATCATTGAAGCTGCTATTTTTTCAGCTTCTGCTGTTGGATCTAATCGATAAGCACCTGGCACATCAATAACTTCATATGTAATAAATTGATTGTCAGTGCGATAGGTTTTTTGACGTCCATGTCTCCTACGACGTTTATAATCATGTTTTAGTCCATCTAATCCACAATTTCCATCACAAACACCTTCACAACCAATTGGTTGCTTAATTGCAGTCATTTTACCCTTGGTATAACTAACAGTTGTCCCAGGATAATTTGAAGTAATGGTATTTATACCAGTTAATTGTGAAAATATTGTTGATTTACCCACATTAGGATTACCTGTTAATAATACTTTTTCCATAATACACCTTTCTACTTTTTAACATGAATATGTTGTGCTATTTCATAAGATATGGCAACTTCACCTGTACCAGCATTAATAATAAGTGGACCTTTTACTGGTAGGAATTGTTTAATAGATATTGTAGCTCCTTCATAAATACCAAGAGCTAACAACTTTTGATTCACTAAGTTATCCTTTGGTATTCCTGTAATAATATACGGTATTAACTTTTTCCCTTTTGCTAAATTCATGTTTGTCTTCTCCTGTCACTTAATACTGTTATATTACTCAGATATATGTTCATATCCACGAATAAGAATTTCATGGATGTGTGAGTCGTTTAATGAGTAATAAGATGATTTTCCTTCTTTTCTTACTTTGACTAATTTATTTTGTCGAAGTACTCTTAATTGATGTGAAATAGCCGATTGTTCCATATTAAGAATTGTAGCAATATCATGTACACAAAGTTCCATGTCTAATAAAGCATATAAAATTTTTATTCTAGTCATATCGGCAAATATTTTGAGAAAGTCCGCCAATTCGCTGGCAGTGGTGTCATCTGGAATATTTTTCTCTGCTTTTTGAGCATAGTCGCAAAGATAGTTTTTCATATTTTCCTCCACACATATGAACATTAATTCATACGTTCATATGTATTATAGTAATATATGTAATTAATGTCAACTCATTTTACAAAGAATTTACTTTATTTTTGCTTTTCAATTAATCCTTGATTTCCATAGTAAATTACTCCTACAGCCTGTGCAAACTGTGCAACTGTATAGTGCTCATCAGCCTCTAATCTTTTCATTAGTTTTGTATTAGCCATTTTACCATCAGCTAAAGTAAATACAATATCACTTTTAATGCTTTTTGCACCTTCTTTTATTAAATCAAAGCATCTCTTATTCTTTACTACTCTACCAAAAAGTGTTCTCTCTTTACAATCTGGTGCTAAGATATATTCAGTCTCATACCAAGTTATAGCTAGATAAACACCAATTTGTCTAAATATTTCATTAACTAGTTCATCATTCTCTCTTTCAGGTAGTGACATCACATGCTCTAGAAATCCTTTTCTCATATCTTTTGGTGCTGTGGGAACAACCATCATTTTTACACCATTAACCTCTTTTTCTACAACAAATCCTTTATCAAGTATTTCACGATATAAAAGAGGACGTTGTTTTTCAAAGTATTGTAAAGCTAATCTAAATACACCACTTTGGCTAGTGTATTTTTGTAGTGTTCCAGCTAATAAAGTATTAACATTATTAATACTTCTAACATCTTCTGCATCATAATCTTTTTCTACATAATCTCCTAAATCAATAATAAAGTTATAACATTCTAAAGGCATTTCAGGTACATTTGATGCGCCATCAACCCATCCGGTTCCTAATTCTGTTCCTAATGAATGAGCAAAAACGCCATCAATCACACTACTAGGATTATTAGCAAACATTTCAACTGCAGCCGTATAAGCAGCTGCTGGACCATCGTTCATGCTTTTAACAGCTCCTCCTTTTTTACAAAGCTTTAAGAGTATCTGATCAAGACTAGTTATTTTGGCAAATTCTTGCTCAAAATCTACTTCTTTATTTCTCTTTATTCCAATTGTCTTTGTGGTTTCTCCACCAACAATTTTATCTTTAACAACAACATCTGGAAAAGACATACCAATGGCATCTAATAGTTTTATTTCATCACCTAATACATCTTCTACTTCATCAACTACTTTTATTATTAATTCAATTTTAGCATTCTTATCCATTGCTAATTTCAATTTTCTATCAAGTTCATTTTTTTGATCAATATTTATTTTAGTTGCATAGATTAATGAATAGTAGGCTCTGACTAGTTTAGTTAGATATACTACTGGATTTATCAATTGATTAGCTACTATAAAACTTTTAGGATTCCAATCATATTCTTTAAAGCAACATATATCATCTCCATCTGATAATGCCATTTTTATATCTGTCCCACCAATATCAATCCCACATATAGCTTTTCTATCAAGATTATTTGTAATTTGTTGTAACATATCTGAACGTTTACTCTGAGTTTCACAACTTATATTAATTATGGGTTTTTCGCTTATATCTTTTATTATATATTCAAACTTTTTATTATCACCATGTATGGCTGTAATCATTCTATCAATAACATTAATACAATTACCAAAAAGCTGTCTATCTGCTTTTTTTTCATCTAATGAAAATGCAATACGTACTTGATTTAAAATCTTTACTAATGGTTTATTAGACAAATCAGTATATATGGTTAGCGAAGTTCCTCCTAAACTTGAAAGAATATTGTATATTTCTGCATTAATATATGACTGAATGAATTCACTTTGTTCCCCTTTAGAAAATAAAGTTGGTATAGCAATATTAAAATACTTTTTCTCTCCTAACTTAAGTGATTCTAAAGCTAAAATAATTTGTTGATTTTCTGATAAAGATAAAAAACCATTTCTCACATCTGTTATAAATACATTTTTCCCTTGCTTTGCCTGTTTACACAATTTTTCTAACATCAAATACTCCTTATTGTTGTTTTACTAACATTGCTGCACCAATGATTCCTGCATCGTTTCCCATCTTTGCTGGTAATATTGTAGTTTCTCTTAAACCATGACTAGAATATGCAGTTTCACTAACTATTTTTCTAAGTGGAGCGATTAGGTTTTCTCCTTCATTACCTAAGCCACCACCAATAACAATATATTCAGGAAACAAAATATCAACAATATTTATAATTCCTGAACTTAAATAACCAATAAAGGTCGTAATAATATTTTTAGCTGTTTCATCTCCTGCCTCTTTGGCATTAAAAACAGTTTTTGCATTTATTTTTGAATAATCGTGATTTACTATTTCATTAATTAACGATGTAGGATTTTTTTTAGCACCTTCTATAGTTTGGCTTATTAATGCAGATGCAGAAGCGTATTTTTCAAAGCACCCTTTTTGTCCACAAGAACATAAAATACCATCGTGAACAATAATCATATGCCCTAGTTCTGAAGCAGCTGAATTAAATCCTCCATATATACGGTTATTAATTATAATGCCACCACCTATTCCAGTTCCTAAGGTAATCATCACTGAGTTTTCTACATTTTTTGAAGCACCAAATTCGCTTTCAGCTAATGCTGCCACATTAGCATCGTTTTCAAGATAAATTGGAACATCGTAGTAACGTTTTAATTCTTCTCTTATTGGTACATTATAAAAATGTAAATTATTTGAAAAAACTAATACACCACTTTTGCTATCAGGTGTACCAGGAGATCCTATGCCTATTCCTAAAACATCATCAATTGTTATATGTGAATCATTTAATAATTTTTTTATTAAGGTAGCCATATCAAGTATTATTTCAGAATAATGTCTGTCAGCTTTTGTTGGAACTTTGTCTTTTATTAAAATTTTTCCTTGTTTATCAACAATCCCAGCTTTAATGGACATTCCTCCTAAATCTATTCCTATATATACCATTTAATACTCCTTTAAAAAATATCATCCCATGTTTTAAACACTTGATAAATATTTTCAGGTTGTGCACCTGCACCAAATTCACATTGTGCAATCACACCACCATTATCATATAAATATTCTTTACTATCTATAACTGCTTTTTTTACATCGTCAATAGAACCATCAACTAAAATATGTTGTCTGTCCATTTCTCCCCAAAAAGTAATTTGTCCTTTGAATTTACTTAATTCCTCTAAACCCATACAAAAGACTTGTGAATTTAGTGCATCTACCCCTACTTCAATTAAATGAGGATAAATTTTTAAAATATTGCCATCACTGTGCATAAATATTTTTTTACCATAAGCTTTAGCAATATCACAATAATCTTTATACAGTGGTTTAAATATTTCAATCCAAGTTGTAGGATTAATTAATAGATTGTTTTGTGCACCCCAGTCATCCATCATAAATAGAGCATCTACATCAGTTTGAGCCCACTTTTCTAGTAGATCCATATTAAATTGATGTAATTTATTAATAAAACCTATCATTTTCTCAGGCTTAGTTGCTAAATCAATATATAGGTTTTCTGTACCACGCAAAAATTGTAGTCGCTCAAATGGTCTAGCACAAAAACCTGATAATATAAACATATCATTTGATTTACAATATGAATTTACCTGTGCAATATCTATATCAAACCATTCAACTGGAAAATGAATTGATGATAAATCTTCCCATTCATCATCAGTTATTAATGGATTTCTTACCTCACCAATTATTCCTCTTTGAATATTAATAAATTCACAACCCCATGAATCAATATATGTTCCTAATTCGCAACTATCACCAACTTCAACCATGCTTTTTTTAACAAAACCAGAAGCTGATTTTATATCTGATGGAAAATCATTTTTTATATTTAAAAGCTGTGATGGGTAGTTAATATTAGCCCAAGGAAGTGCCCACAAATCTCTTGGTAATCTTTTAGGATTTTCAAAAGCTAAAGTTTGGTATACTAATTTTCTTGACATGCTTTCCCTCTTCTTACTTCTAATACTAATGTATTATATAAATATTTTTTATATTGTGTCAATGTAAATTTTACCTATATATGATATACTAAGAACAGTAAATTACAGGTTAGGGAAAAATATGGATTTTACTATTTTTTTAAATTTTATTGAAAACATCGCAATGTTTACAGTGTTAATTTTATTTTTTATTATTATTACCAACAAACTAGCAATTAATCAAGTTGTAAAAAATATTATTTTTGGTATTTTCTTTTCAATGATAGCTATTTTCTCTATGCATCTTTCAATTATATTTACTGATGGTGTAATGTATGATGCCCGTTTTATAATTACTGCATTTTCAGGTTTCTTAGGTGGACCAATTAGTGGAATCATTACTATAATTGCATCGTCTTTATTTAGAATGTATTTAGGTGGTGTTGGAGCAATTTCTGGAATTATTGGAATTATATTAAGTGGTATTTTTGGTATTATTCTTTATCTCTTTAAAAATGAAACAAAACGAGACCTTTCATATTTTGCTTTTTATGGAGTGTTATTATCAATTATATGTGTATCTATATTTTTTATGATACCCCTACCAAAAGAGCAGATGAAAGAACTATCTTTACAGATACTTTCAACTATACCTATAACCACTATATTCGCTACTATAGTTATTGGGACTGTTGTTGAACACGAAAATAATCTGAACCGTATAATTATTAAAATTCATAATGAAAAAGAGCAAAGTGAGTTTTTAGCCTATAATGATAAACTAACTAGTTTACCTAACCGTGCTTCTGTGCTTTCAAGTATTAATAATTTAATAATAAAGAAAATTTCATTTCATATTGCTTTCATTGATTTAGATAATTTTAAAGATATTAATGATACACATGGACACTCAATTGGAGACGAAGTACTAGTATTATTTTCAAGCCAATTAACAATTAGTTTAGCTGGTAAAAATGGTTATTGTGGTCGTATAGGAGGAGATGAATTTGTTTTAGTTCTCATAGGTCACAGTAAAAAAGAATGTGCTACATTTTTCAAATCTCTTAGTAACACCTTAAGAAAACCTTTTAACTTATCAAGTATAACTACTAGAATCAATGCAAGTATTGGAATAGCAAAATACCCAAAAGATGCGAAAGATATTAGTACCCTTTTAAAATGTGCAGACATTGTAATGTATCAAGCAAAAAAAACTTATGGTACAAGTTATAAGTTTTATGAAAAAGATATGTATGAAAAATTCGAACGTAAAGTTAAAATTGAAAAATATTTGAGAACTTGTGATATTGAAAGTGAATTCTTTATTCATCTACAACCATATTTTGTGGCAGGAAATTTGATTCCAGTAGGATTTGAATCATTGCTACGATGGAATCACCCCATATTAGGTGATGTGTCTCCTGCAGAGTTTATTCCTATTGCTGAGAGTATTGGTTTCTTTGTCAAACTAGGCAAATATGTAATTGATAGATCTTGTTATTCTATTAATAAATTACAATTAGCTCATGATAGAAAATATAGTATTTCAATTAATACATCAAGTTGTGAATTACTGAGTAAAGGCTATGTGGAATTTTTAATTAATACAATAAGAAAATATAACTTAAATAACACTCAAGTTGAACTTGAAATTAGTGAACGTATAATTGCTCAAAAAAGTGATGTGATTCTTGAAAAACTAGAAATGTTACAACATGAAAAAATTATGATTTCACTGGATGATTTTGGAATTGGATTATCTGCCATACAAATTCTAAGAGAGCTCTCATTTGATACAGTAAAAATAGGAAGAAGTTTTGTTTATTTAGCACAAAACAATCAAATTGATAAACAAATTTTATCAGGTCTTATTTCAACATTAAATATATTTGATTCTAAAATTGTAGCAAAGGGAATTGAAAATGAAGAACAATATGAAAATATTACTAATAATAACATAGATTATATTCAAGGTTATTATACAGGTTACCCAGAAGATTTAACTTCGTTAATAAATAAATATAATTCTCTAGACAAAAAATTGTAATACAAATAATATAACAGTAAATAGTATGAACACACTAAAAGCCAACAAATCTTTAGTCGAAAATTTCAACACTCTCATTGAGGTTCGACCTTCACCACCTCTATAGCAACGTGATTCCATGGCTATTGCTAAATCGTCAGCTCGCTTAAATGAACTAATAAATAACGGATCAAGAATAGGTATAAAACTTTTAGCACGCTGTAATAAGTTACCTGTACCGATATCAGCACCTCTTGCAGCCTGTGCCTTCATGATTTTATCTGTTTCATCAATTAATGTGGGAATGAATCGTAATGCAATAGTCATCATCATGGCCATTTCATGCACTGGAACTTTTATTTTTTTTAGTGGTTTGAAAAGTTTTTCAATGGCATCAGTTAACATAATTGGTGTAGTTGTATAAGTCATAATGGATGCAGAGGTAATTAATGTAAGAACTCGTAAGGAAACTAAGATTGCAGAATTAACACCTTCTTTTGAAATAGTAATAAACTTCCATACCAATAGTGGTTCTCCACTTGTGAAAAATACATTTAATATAACTGTAAAAATAATAATATATAATACTGGTTTAATACCTTTAAACGCGTATTTATAAGAAATATTAGCTATAGAATAACAAATTATAACAGTAACCATTGATATTAGTAGTGATAAAATACTATTAAGGACAAACAAAACCGCCATAAAACTAACAGTCATCAACAATTTAGTTCGCGGATCTAATCTATGAATCACTGAATTACCTGGTAAATATTGACCTAATGTAATATCTTTAATCATGATTTTTTTTCACTTTCTTACAAATCTCTTCATACGCTTTATCAACAGTAAAAATTTTTGAATTTATTGTATTATCTTTTTGATTTAGTAATTGCATTAGTTTAGTAATCTGTGGTACTGATAAATTAATTGCTCGCAATTCGTCTTCTCTAGAAAAAATTTCATCAACAAAACCGTCCATTGTAATTTGACCATTTTCCATAACAATTATTCTTTTTGCATAATCAGCAACTATCTCCATACTATGGGATACTAAAATAACTGTTATTTTCTTAACACGATGCAACTGAAGAACAATATTAAACAACTCTTTACATCCAGCTGGATCTAGTCCTGCAACAGGTTCATCTAATACTAAAATTTCAGGTTGTAAAACTAAAATACCAGCAATAGCTGCCCTTCTTTTTTGCCCACCAGATAATTCATAGGGAGATTTTTCTAAAAGATCATCTGATAGTTCAAGAATAGATGCAGTCTCTTTGATTCGTCTCTTTCTTTCTTCTTCAGGAATATGATGTTTGAGCAACCCAAATTCAATATCTTTATAGACACTCTCTTCAAATAATTGATGTTCTGGATATTGAAAAACAATACCAACTTTTTTTCTTAATTCTTTTAATCCTTTTGTTTTTGTATCTTGACCATCAATGATTATTGAACCAACATCTGGTTTTAGCAAACCATTCATATGTTGGATTAATGTTGATTTTCCGCTACCAGTATGTCCTATAATTGCAACAAACTCTCCTTTGCCAATAGACAAAGATATTTGATTAAGGGCTTTTTTTTCTAATGGTGTTCCCTTATTGTATGAATATGAAACATTTGATAAGGTTATTATATTATTCAAGAATTTGTACAATCCTTTCATAGGCTTGTTCAACTGTAATGGCATCAACTTTTTCTAAATGCCCTGTCTGTTTTAATTTATGAAGTAATAATGTTACTTGAGGAACATCAAGCCCAATTTGTGTGATTTTATTTACATTTGTAAACACCTCAGCTGGAGTACCATCTTCAACAATTTTACCATCATTAATTATTATTACTCTATCTGCTAAAGTTGCTTCTTCCATATGATGGGTGATATTTATAATGGTTATTTTTTCTTTTTTATTTAATTCTCTAACTACCTTTAATAATTCTTCTCGCCCTAATGGGTCAAGCATAGATGTGGATTCGTCCATAATTATACACATAGGATGCATAGCTAATACAGCGGCTATTCCTACTTTTTGTTTTTGTCCACCTGAAAGCATATGGGGAGCTCTCTCACGTAAATCTAATATTCCTACATCAATCAATGCTTGTGTAACTCGGTTTTCTATCTCTATTGTTTTAACCCCTAAATTTTCAGGTCCAAAAGCAATATCCTCTTCAACTGTTGTTCCAATAATTTGATTATCAGGATTTTGAAAAATCATTCCAATTCTTTTTCTTATAAACCATAAATCTTCATCATTAGTAGCCTCTTTTGTAAGTACTAGTACTTTTCCCTCAGTAGGTATTAATAAAGCATTTAAAAGACGTGCAAAAGTAGACTTGCCAGAACCATTTCTTCCAAGCATAGCAATGTATTCACCTTGCTTAATGGATAATGAAATTTTATCAACAGCCTTTTTAGGGTTCTGATTATTTAAATAGACATAAGAAACGTCAGTAGTCTTGATTAGAGAATCGATAGGTTTCACCTCTTTTGAAAAAAAGCCCTCAAGTGAGGGCTTTACAGTTATACAAGTTCTAAAATTGCCATTTCAGCTGCGTCCCCTCTTCTGGGTCCAAGTTTATAAATTCTAGTGTATCCACCATTTCGTTCTTTATATTTTGGTGCAATCTCATCAAAAAGTTTATTAACAACAGCTTCATTTTTAGTTTTGTTAATCCATTTCATTGCTTTTCGTCTAGCATTCAATCTAGAAGATGAATCAACAGAAACCATTTCAGTGGTTTCTTCACGCTGTACCACTTGATAAGTATTTCCATTTTTGCTTTCTTTTGAAACAGTAACTTTTTTACCTTTATCATCTATTTTAGCTTTAGATTTAGTCACCTGTTTTGATGTGAAATTATCACATTCTTTAACAGCAGACGCAATAAGCTTTTCAGCAATCTTACTAACTTCTTTTGCTCTTGTTTCAGTGGTTTCAATTTTGCCATTCTGAAGAAGAGCTGTAACAAGATTTCTTAGTATTGCTATTCTCTGATTAGTAGGTCGCCCTAGCTTTCTGTGTGACGCCATTTTCATTGCCTCCTATTTACTATTCTTCAGATGTTCTGAATGAAAGTTCCATAACATTTAGTTTGTTAATCACTTCTTCTAATGATTTTTTACCTAAATTTCTAACTTTCATCATTTCTTCTGGTGTTTTGTTAGTTAAATCTTCTACAGTATTAATACCTGCTCGTTTTAAACAATTATAAGATCTAACAGTTAAATCCAATTCTTCAATGGTTGTTTCTAAGATTTTTTCTTTTTCATCATCTTCTTTTTCAACCATAATATCAGCATTCTTTGCTCTCTCTGATAATTCAATAAATAAATTCAGATGTTCGCTCATGATTTTTGCTGATAAACTGACAGCCTCTACTGGTGTGATACTTTTATCTGTATACACCTCAAGTACTAATCTATCAAAGTCTGTTACCTGTCCAACTCGAGTATCTTCAACTTTGTATACCACTCTTTTAACAGGTGTGTAGATAGAGTCAATAGGAATTACACCAATTGGCATATCTTCATTTTTGTTCTTTTCTGCTGAGTCATATCCTCTACCTTTGGAAACAGTAATTTCCATGTAGAAACTTGCATTTTCTTCAACAGTTGCAATATGAAGATCTTTATTCAATATAATTACATCTGCATCTGTTTGAATGTCAGCACCTGTAACTTCTCCACCATTTTCAACATTAATAAAAATAGTTTTATCTTCATCTGCAAAAGACTGTAGTCGCAATTCTTTAATATTAAGAATGATTTCTGTCACATCTTCTTTAATTCCAGCAATGGTTGAAAATTCATGTAGTACGCCTTCTATTTTAATAGCTGTGGCGGCTGCTCCTGGTAAAGATGATAATAGTAGTCTTCGTAATGAATTTCCTAATGTAATACCATAGCCTCTTTCAAGTGGTTCTACAACAAATTTACCATAGGAATTATCTTCACTGACTTCAATACACTCAATTCTAGGTTTTTCTATTTCGATCAATTCTCATACCCTCCTTTGTAACATTTCAACATTCGTTTATTTGGAGTATAATTCAACAATTAAATGTTCTTCTAATTCAAGTCCAACATCTTCTCTGTTACATACACCAAGTACTTTTCCTTCCAAACTGGTTTTATCAAATTCTAAGAATGCAGGTATGTTTTTACTTGCAGCTAATTCTGCTAGTTCTTTAAATTTTGCTGAACTCTTACTTTTTTCTTTAATTGAAATCACATCATTAGCTTTAACTAAATATGATGGAATATCAACTTTTTTACCATTCACAAGAAAATGTCCATGTTTAACAAGCTGTCTTGCTTCTGGTCGTGAGTTAGCTAATCCTAATCTGCATACCACATTATCCAGTCTGCTTTCAAGAACTTGTAACAAGTTTTCTCCTGTTACGCCTTTTTTCCTGTTAGCCATCTTGAAATATTTTCTAAATTGAGATTCTAATACGCCATAATATCTTCTAGCTTTTTGTTTTTCACGAAGCTGTATACCGTATTCACTCATTTTCTTTCTACGCTGACCATGTTGTCCCGGAGCATATGGTCTTCTGACCATTGCACATTTATCGGTATAACATCTGTCACCTTTTAAGAATAATTTTGCGCCTTCACGTCTGCATTGTCTACAAACTGCGCCTGTATATCTTGCCATTTTATATTATACCTCCGTTACACTCTTCTTCTTTTAGGTGGTCTGCAACCATTATGTGGAATAGGTGTCACATCTTTAATCAGTTTCACTTCTAAACCTGCTGTTTGTAATGCTCTAATAGCTGCTTCTCTACCTGAACCAGGGCCTTTAACATATACTTCTACTGTTTTTAGTCCATGCTCCATTGCAGCTTTTGCAGCAGTTTCAGCTGCTTGCTGAGCTGCAAAAGGTGTGTTTTTTCTTGAGCCTCTGAAGCCTAAACCTCCAGCGCTTGACCATGATATAGCATTTCCTTTAACATCAGTTAATGTCACAATTGTGTTATTAAAACTAGAACGAATATGAGCTTGGCCATGTTCAATGTTCTTTTTTTCTTTTCTTTTTCTACTTTTTTTAATCTTAGGTGCCATGATCTATATTCCTCCTTATTTTTTCTTTCCACCAATTGCTCTTTTAGGACCTTTTCTGGTTCTAGAATTGTTTTTGGTATTCTGTCCTCTGACAGGAAGACCCATTCTGTGTCTTCTTCCTCTGTAGCTGCCAATTTCAATTAATCGTTTAATATTCATAGAAGTTTCTCTTCTTAGATCACCTTCTACAATAAAATCTTTTTCTATAACATCTCTTAATGCAGCAACTTCAGATTCCGTCAAATCTTTAACCCTAGTATCAGGATTAATTTCCGATTTCTCTAATATTTTTTGGGAAGTAGTTAAACCTACACCAAAAATGTATGTTAATCCTACTTCAACTCTTTTTTCTCTGGGTAAATCTACCCCGGCGATACGAGCCATTTACTCTTTGCACCTCCATTATTTTCACTAATTTTTCAATGCCTATTTATTTAATCACGATTAGAATAAGTGTAGTACTCAGCCGCTCTAAAAGTGAATATACCAATATTAACCTTGTCTTTGTTTATGTCTAGGGTTTTCACAAATAATCATGACTTTCCCTTTTCGTTTAATTATTTTGCATTTTTCGCAAATCTTTTTTACTGATGGTTTAACTTTCATTAGTTACTCCTCCTTATTTTCCTCTCCAAGTTATTCTGCCTTTTGTTAAATCGTAAGGTGACATTTCAATTTTAACCTTGTCGCCAGGTAATATTCGAATATAATGCATCCGTAACTTACCAGACAAATGCGCCTGAATCACATGTTTGTTTGTCAGCTCAACTTTGAATATCGCATTTGGTAGCGATTCAATTACCTTGCCTTCAACCTCGATGATATTTTTGGCCAAAATGTTACCTCCTTTTCGATTTAAGCTTCTTCAAGTTGCTTTTTAAGTTCTTTCACAATTTCAGCATTCTGAAGAGGTTTTCCATTTACTAATTTATCTTCAAACTTTTTTATAATCCTATCGGTTATTATAACATGTTTGAGCTTCTTTTTCTTGGGATTTTCAATCTTTCTAAGATTTCCATCCACTAAATAAATATATTCACTTGTCTTATCCAACGCAACCAATATAAAATAATGGCCTTTGTCTCTACCTGCGTTGGAAATAATTACATGACCTGGGATTAGTTTCACTGTTTTTCTCCGTTAATGGTTATAAAATAACCGTTACTACTTCATCAAAAACTTCTTTTGGTGTTGGTTCACCATCAATTTCTATTAACAATCCTCTTTTTACGTAATAATCTTCAAGTGGCTTAGTTGCCTGATGGTATGCCTGTAACCTAGTTTTAATAGTCTCTGGTTGATCATCATCTCTTATATAAGTTTTTTCACCACATACATCACAAATTCCGTCAATCTTTGTTGGATTTCTATCAATATGATAGATTTGTCCACAATTACACATTCTTCTACCAGAAAGACGTGTCACAACGCTTTGATCAGCCACAACAATATTAAGGACATAATCAATTTCTATTTGTAGCTTTTGTAACATGTTGCCTAATTCGTCAGCTTGAAATATTGTTCGTGGAAATCCATCTAGGATAAAACCATTTTTACAATCTTCCATATTGATACGATCATCAACGATTTCACAAGTTACTTCATCTGGGACTAATTGTCCCTTATCAATGTACATTTTAGCTCGCTGCCCCAACAGTGTATTCTCTTTAATGTTTTTTCTAAAAATATCACCTGTTGATATATGTGGAATGTTTATTTTAGTAGACAGCATTTTTGCTTGCGTGCCTTTTCCACTACCTGGAGCACCTAATAAAATAATAATCAAATCATTCCTCCCATACTACCTAATCAAGGAATCCTTTATAATGTCTCATTAACATTTGGGACTCTATCTGTTTAACAGTATCAAGCGCAACTCCTACAACAATCAATAGTGCAGTTCCACCAAACCATATATTCATATCAAATAGTCCACCCATAATACCAGGGAATACAGCAACTGTAGCTAGGAAAAATCCACCAAACCATGTTAATCTATTTAACACATTATTAATATAAACTGAAGTTGGTTTTCCAGGTCTTACACCAGGAATAAATCCACCGTTTTTCTTTAGATTATTCGCTACTTCAACTGGATTGAATTGAATAATCGTATAGAAGAATGTAAAGAACAGAATCAACATAGCATAAATTATCAAGTATATTGGTCCACCAGTTGTTTGTAGTGCTAGTAAAAATGCACTTTCTGTCTGTGGTGCAATAAAACTAACTAAAATACCAGGTAATGCAGTTAATGATGTAGCAAAGATGATTGGAATAACACCAGCCATATTAACTTTAATTGGTAAATGAGTACTCTGCCCACCATACATTTTTCTTCCTACCACTCTTTTAGCATATTGAATTGGGATTCTTCTTTCAGCTTGTGTAACATATATAACACCAACAACGGATACTAAAAATACACCAAAAATTAATGAAACACCTAAGATACCAACAATACCACTACCTAATTGTCCTTGTTGATAGTAATATAAAATGCTCTGGATTCCAGCTGGACCCCTTGCAATAATACCAGCAAAGATAATCAATGATATTCCATTTCCAATACCTTTTTCAGTAATATTTTCACCAATCCACATAATAAATGCAGTACCGGCTGTAAAGGTTAAACTAATTAAGAAGAATGAAATAACTGTTCCACCATCATAAATAGCTCCACTTGTTTTTAAATTTATGAACAACATAGATGCTTGGAAAAATCCTAATATAACAGTTAGGTATCTAACATATTGTTGTATTTTTTTTCTACCTTCAGCTCCTTCTTTTTGCAATCTCTCTAAAGCAGGAATTGCAATTGTCAGTAGCTGTAAAATAATAGTTGAGTTAATATATGGGGTAATTCCCATAGCAAATAACGATGCATTTGAAAAAGCTCCACCAGAAAAAGTATCCATAAAACCAAATAATTGATTTCCCTCAATTAATTTAGCAAATGCTTCTTCAATTAATCCTGGAACAGGAATATGACATCCAAGACGATAAATCAATAAGAATACTGCTGTAAACAGCAATTTTTTCTTAAGATCTGCGATTTTCCAAGCATTTTTGATGGTTTCAAACATTATAGCACCTCGGCCTTTCCTCCAGCAGCTTCAATTTTTGCAGCAGCACTTTTAGTAAATCTAATTGCTTTTATTGTTAATTTTTTTGTTATTTCGCCATTTCCTAATACACTGATACCATCTAACTTTTTACTGATTATACCAGCTTCTAGTAATTTATCGGCATCAACAACACTACCTTTTCTAAATCCATTAAGTTGTTCAACATTAACTTCTGCATATGATTTTGCAAAAACATTGTTAAATCCTCTTTTAGGGATTCTTCTATATAAAGGCATCTGTCCGCCTTCGAAACCAATTCTTACTCCGCCACCTGAACGAGAGTTTTGACCGTCTCTACCACGACCAGCTAATTTACCATTACCTGAACCATGTCCACGTCCCTTACGGTAAGAATCTTTCTTTGAACCTGCGGCAGGTTTTAAATCATGTAATTTCATCTAAGGCAACCTCCCTATACTTCTTCTACGTTAACTAAGTGTTTCACTCTAAAGCACATACCGCGCATTTGCGCATTGTCTTTTTTTGTTACACTTTGACCAATTTTTCTTAATCCTAAAGCTTCTACAGTTGCTTTATGAATTTTAATTGAACTATTGGTACTTTTTACTAATGTTATATTAAGCATTTTTTCTTTCTTAGCCACAATAAACTCCTCCTACCCCTTTAACTCTTCAACTGATATGCCTCTTTTTTTAGCTACAGTTTCAGCAGTTAACATTGCTTTAAGTCCTTCAATTGTCGCTTTTACGATATTAATGGCATTATTAGAACCTAATACTTTTGTTCTTACATCTCTGACACCAGCTAATTCCATAACTGCTCTAACAGGTCCACCAGCAATAACACCAGTTCCTGGTTCTGCAGGTTTAATAAGTACTTTTGCTGCGCCATATTTCCCAATGATTTCGTGAGGTAATGTAGTGCCAACTAGTGGAACATCAATCATGTTCTTTTTAGCAGCATCAATACCTTTTTTAATTGCATCAGGTATTTCAATTGATTTACCCATTCCTGCACCCACATGACCATTTTCATCGCCAACAACCACTAATGTGCTAAAACGGAAGTTTCTACCACCTTTAACAACTTTAGTTACACGACCTATTTTAACAACCTTTTCTTTAAGGTCCATTGTATTTGTTTCAAATTTCTGTTGCAAAGCTATTTCCTCCTTATTAGAATTTGAGCCCATTAGCTCTAGCTGCGTCAGCTAATTCTTTAATTCTACCATGATAAATATATCCACCTCTGTCAAAAACAACAGTTTTTACACCTTGTTCTACTGCTCGTTCAGCAACTAACTGACCAACAGCTTTTGCAGCGTCAATATTTCCTCCATTACTTACTTTATCTTTTAGAGCACTATCAAGTGTTGATGCAGAAACCAAAGTGATTCCTTTATTGTCATCAATTACCTGAGCATAGATGTTCTTTGCGCTCTTATAAACATTTAAACGTGGTCTTTCAGAAGTGCCGTTAATATTTTTTCTGATTCGTAAATGTTTTTTTTGTCTTAATTTGTTTTTGTCTGCTTTTTTAATCATAATAACAACTCCTTTCCTTATGCACCAGTTTTACCTTCTTTACGTCTGATGTGTTCACCAGCGTATTTAATACCTTTACCAAGATATGGCTCTGGTTTTCTTAGTGATCTAACTACAGCCGCAAATTGTCCAACTGCTTGTTTATCACTGCCTTTTACCGTTATAGATGTTGGTGTTGGTACTTCAACACTAATACCATCTGGAAGTTCCATTTCAAGTGGGTGTGAATAGCCTAAACTTAGTACTAATTTTTTACCTTGCATTTGTGCACGATAACCAACCCCATTAATTTCCAGTTTTTTTTCAAATCCAGTTGTTACACCAATTACCATATTATTAATAAGGCTTCTGGTTAACCCATGGAATGCTTTGTTTCTTTTTAAGTCGTTAGGACGTTCTACAGTTAAAATATTCTTATCAACTTTTACAGTCATTTCGCTTGGAAATACTTGTGTTAAAGTTGCTTTGGAACCTTTAACAGTAATAACGTTACCATCGATTTTTATGTCAATACCTTTTGGTATTGTGATAGGCATTTTTCCTATACGTGACATTCTTTTTCCTCCTTCTTGTTCTTAATATTGAGAGTTGCTTTCAACTCTTTTCAGATACAAGATTACCAAACAAATACCATTACTTCTCCACCAATTTTTGCGGCTCTAGCTGATTTATCAGTCATAACCCCTTTTGATGTGGAAATAATCGCTGTTCCTAATCCACCCAATACTCTTGGTATATCATTCTTTTCTGCATATACACGTAAACCAGGTTTAGAGATTCTTTTTATACCAGTAATAACACTTTTTCTGTTAGCTGAGTATTTTAAAGTAACTCTTATAATTCCCTGTTTATCATCTTCAATAATTTTTACACCTGAGATATATCCTTCTTCTAAAAGAATATTCGCAACTGCTTTTTTTAGGTTTGAAGCAGGAATATCTACTGTTTCATGATACGCTTTACCTGCGTTTCTAATTCTTGTTATTAAATCTGCAATTACATCTGTTATTTGCATGTTTGATCCTCCTTACTCCTTACCAACTAGCTTTTCTAACACCAGGTATTTGGCCTTTGTATGCTAATTCTCTAAAACATATCCTACATATTCCGAATTTTCTCATGTAGGCATGAGGTCGACCACAAATCTTACATCTATTATATTCTCTAGTTTTATACTTTTGTTTTCTTTGTTGTTTCACCTTCAGTGCTGTTTTTGCCACGATACTACCTCCTTATACCTTTTTAAACGGCATGCCTAAATAAGCAAGCAGTTCCTTAGCTTCTTCATCGCTTAAAGCTGTGGTAACAAATGTTATGTCCATTCCTCTAACCTTGTCTACTTTATCGTAAACAATTTCAGGAAAAATTAATTGCTCTTTGACTCCAACTGTATAGTTTCCTCTACCATCAAATGAAGTTGGCGATACTCCTCTAAAGTCTCTAACTCTTGGTAGTGCAATATTAAGTAGTCTGTCAGCAAATTCATACATTCTTACGCCTCTTAATGTTACTTTACAACCAATTTTCATACCTTCTCTTAGTTTGAAGTTAGCAACAGATTTTTTTGCAATTGTTACTACTGGTCGCTGTCCAGTAATTACTGTTAACTCTTCTACAGCATTATCAATGGCTTTAGGATTTTCTTTTGCTTCACCTAATCCCATATTAATAACGATTTTTTCAAGTCTAGGTACCATGTTAACATTTTTATATTTAAATCTTTCCATCATCGCTGGAACGATTTCGCTCTTATAGGTATCTTTTAGTCTTGCCATTTTTAACCTCCTCCAGCTTATTACTTAGCTTCCTTAATAAAATTAATTACTTCATTACACTTTTTACATGTTCTGGCTTTTTTGCCATTATCCAATATTTTAATGCCTGTTCTAGCAGGTTTTTTACATTTAGGACACACAAGCATAACATTTGAAGCATCAAGTGGCGCTTCCTGATGGATGATTCCACCTTGTTGGTTCATACTTCTAGGTTTTACATGTTTAGTTGCCATGTTAACACCTTCAACTAATACTTTTCCAACTTTTGAATTAACTTCTATAACTTTGCCTTGTTTTCCTCTGTCCTTGCCACTGAGTACCAGAACATTATCTCCGGCTTTTACATGAATTTTTTTCATCTTTATATGCCTCCTCTATAATACTTCTGGAGCAAGAGATATGATTCTCATATAATCTTTATCTCTTAGTTCTCTAGCTACAGGACCAAAAATACGTGTGCCTTCTGGCTCTTTGTTTTCATTAATAATAACAGCAGCGTTTTCATCAAACTTCAAATATGAACCATCATTTCTTCTGATTCCTTTTTTAGTTCTAACGATAACACACTTAACGATTTGTCCTTTTTTAACAACTCCACCGGGTGATGCGCTTTTAACACTACAAACGATGATATCTCCAATATTTGCATAAACTCTTCCTGAACCACCAAGTACTTTAATACAGAATAATTCTTTAGCACCGGTATTATCAGCAGATTTTAAAACTGTTTGCATCTGGATCATGATAAAGTTTCCTCCAATTCTGCCTACTTGGC
>JAUUZE010000120.1 GCA_030590175.1 Clostridia bacterium | reverse complement strand
TTTTACCCATACTGGTAAAAAGACTGTAGCCATGATGAATAGAACCGCTACAACAATATAGAATAAATTTTCTTTTCCTAACCAGTAGGTAAAGAAATATAGAAACATAGTTTCAACCAATGCCATTGAAGCCCAAGTAAAAAAGTAAATTAAAGTGGCATATCGAAAAGGAATGTTCTTAAAGATTGGTTTTAAATAACTTTTAAATCCTGGAAAAGGTACTTTCTTAATAACTTGTTTCTTCTCATAACAACCAAAGAATGGAAATAGAGGGGCAATGGCAATTACAATTGCAAAAATACCTCCCATAATAGCAAAACCTACAGCTTTAGTAGATGATGCATTTACAATAATATCAGGTACTGCAACTGCAAATAATCCCCATATAATTGAGAAGAACATACGATAAGCTGTAAAAGATGTTCGTTGATCATATTCATCTACCATTTCAGGAAGTAATGCTTGATATGGAACCATTACAGCTGTTAAAAATGTAGTGTGTAATATATAAGCAAGAGTGGCTATTGAAAAGGTAATTCCTGTAGATAAGCCAATGGGTAATGCCCATAAAAAGAAAAATGACACACCAAGTGGCAGGGCAAAAATAAGAAGATAAATCCGTCGCCTACCAAAGCGTGAGCGAGTATTGTCTGATATATGCCCAAGTAATGGATCAGATATAGCATCCCACACCTTACCAATCATCAACACACTACCTGCTAAAATAGGTCGCATACCTACGGTATCTGTTAAATAAATTAAAAAGAAAAAGGCTATGATAGTATGTGATACAGAACCGGCTGAATCACCAGCTCCAAAAAACCATTTACGCCATTTAGGGTACTTTGCTGCTACTTTTCTCATAAAAACTAACCCCCACATACAATTTATGACCAAGTCATAAAACTATAATATGCCATATGCCATTAAAATTCAAGTTTCATCTTTTTACCAAGAGATATTTAATGTATAATTTAGTTAATGACAATTGGAGGGAAATAAGATGCCATTAATAGATATGCCACTAAGCGAGCTAAAAAACTATATGGGAAGTAGCCCGTGTCCAACTGATATTGATGATTATTGGGATAAGATGCTAAAAGATTTAAAAGTAATTGACCCTAATTTACAGCTAATAAAAGCAAATTTTCAAGTACCAGGATTAACTTGTTATCATCTATATTTTACTAGTGCTAAAAATGCTAGAATCCATGCAAAACTTATTAAACCAGATAGAACTGATATAAAGGAATATCCTGCAATTTTACATTTTCATGGATATTATGGGAAGAGCCCTTATTGGAATGAATTATTAAATTATGCATATATGGGTTATACAGTAGCCGCTCTTGATGTAAGGGGACAAGGTGGATTAAGTGAAGATGTAGGTGGTTACAAAGGTACTACAATTAAAGGTAATATTGTTAGAGGTTTGTTAGATAATAAAGAAAATATGATGTTTGCTCATATCTACTTAGACTGTGCCCGTTTAGCACAAATAGTTATGGATATGGATGATGTGGATGAGAACAGAGTAGGCTGTTATGGAAATTCTCAAGGTGGTGCGCTAACTATTGCTTGTGCAGCATTAGAACCTAGAATTAAAAAAGCTGCACCGTTACACCCATTCTTATGTGATTATAAGCGAGTATGGGATATGGATTTAGACGTTGATGCGTATGATGAATTACGTTATTTTTTCAAGATGTTTGATCCAGAACATAAAAAAGAAGATGAGGTTTTTTATCAGTTAGGATATATAGACTTACAGAATATTGCTAAGAGGATTAAGGCAGATACCTTAGTTGGTATTGGATTATTAGATAATATTTGTCCACCATCTACTTGTTTTGCAGCTTATAATAAGATGACTTGTAAAAAAGAGATTAAAGTTTATCCTGATTTTAAACATGAAGGTATGGGATTTTTTAATGACAATACTTTTTTGTTCATGAAAGGACTATAAATATGAGATATGAACAACTTGATTTTAAAAATATTACTACTTATTCAGTTAAAGAGCGTACTAATTTAGTTACAATTGATACACAGATGAATCCTGTAGATAATAAATATGAACGATTTGAGGATAGAGACTTTTCAATATTAATTGATAAGATTATAGCTGCTAGAAAAATAGGAGCTCCCGTTATTTTATCCATGGGGGCACATGTGATTAAAAATAATTTATCTAGATATTTAATTGCCATGATGAAAGAGGGTATTATTACTCATATTTCAAGTAATGGAGCTGGTTCCATTCACGATTTTGAATTAGCATATAACGGAGGGACAAGTGAGGATGTTAAAACTGCCATTGAAGATGGTTCATTTGGCATGTGGGAAGAAACAGGAAAATGGATGAATGAAGCCATTAACAAAGGAGCTGAATTAGGAATGGGTTATGGAGAAAGTTTAGCCATGTATATTGAACAAAACCCAGAAATGTTTCCATACAAGGATGATTGTGTCCTATATCAGGCATATAAAAATAATGTAATGGCCACTTATCATATTGCTTTAGGAACAGATATTATTCATCAACATCCAACCTGTAAAATGGGTGCTATAGGTGTAACTAGTGGTGTGGATTTTAAGAGAGTTTGTCATGCAGTATCTAAAATGGATAAAGGCGTATTTTTAAATTTTGGTTCAGCAGTTATTGGACCTGAAGTGTTTTTAAAAGCGCTATCTATTTCAAGAAATTTAGGATATCAAGTATATAATATTACAACTGCAAATTTTGATTTAATTAAACTAGGAGATTATAAGAGGAAATTAACATATGATGATTATGAATATTACTATAGACCTAGAAAAAATATTGTTAATCGTCCAGTCAGTAAAGGGGGAACTGGTTTTCATTTTTCATTAGACCATAAAGTTTCCATACCAAATATTTATCATCAAGTGATTGAAAGAAGGTAATGTATGAATAAGTGGGATGCTAAATTTGGATTTTTTTGGTACAACGACGAAGAAATTTTTCAATTTACACAAGAAGATTTTGATAAAAAAGCAAAAACATATAAAGATGTGGGAATTAATATTGTCATAACTTTCTCATGTACTCATTTTAGATGGACTATGTATGAACATTGGGCTGTTATTAATGAGGCATTACGTAAAATGGTAATTGCTTGTCATAAGTATGACATTCAAGTTGTAGAACATCACTCTACGCATTTAACATTTGACCCACAAAATCAAGATGAATGGGATTTCTTTGAACGTACATTAAACAAGAGGCATAGTTTAATTGATTCATGGGATAATATTAGAAATGTTGTCAATGATAATTTCACAAGCGAATTTAGACAAATTGATGGTCGTACAGGAGAGTATGCTAGAAGTCGATATAAAGGATTTTGTATGTGCTTTAATAATGAAAAATATAGAAAAGCATATTTTGACTACTTAGAGATACTATATTTAGAAACAAAAGTAGATGGTATTATGACTGATGATGTTCAATATTTTGGTGATTGGAATGCATGTACTTGTGAATATTGCCGTACTCAATTTAGAGATCAAACAGGATATGAGATACCACAACCAAATGATTGGAATGATTTTTATGGTGATTATGATAAAAAAGTATTTGTAGCTTGGGTGAAATTTAAGAGACAATCAACTGAGCGATTTCAACGAGATGTGAATAAACATTTTGAAAATTTAGGATTATCATTAATAAGACCAAATTATGTTTCAGATACTATTAATACTAATCCAACATCCTACCCATTTGATGTTTGTAGTGATATTTGGGATTGGGTATTTCAAGAAAACTGCTTCTCTAGTATTATCAAATATTCATGGCCTAAATGGTTTACAGAGGCTGTTCATCGATACGCTATGGGACGGAAAAATAATGTGCCAAGTATGTCTATGTTTTATCCTGATAGATATGACTCATACTATTTTACTTGGTCACTAGCACAGTTTTTTGGACAATTAAGCTTATTTACTCCTGAAGGAAAAGATATGACATCTGTAGAAAAAACCTTCCGAGATTTTGAAAAAAAACATTGGGATGTTTTACAAAACCAGCAAAAACAAAGTGATTTTGCCATATATTACCCATTTGATTCTTGGCATTATACAGATGAGAGTAAATCTCAGTCAATAAATATGTTTAAGGCTTATACCCAAGGTGCGTTATTTAATGGATTAATTCCAGATATGGTTTATCAAGATGAAGATTTCATGCAATTTGGGACAATTCTTTTACCAGATGTGCGAATGATGTCAACGGCTATGCTTGAAAAATTAAATAAGTATGTTAAAGATGGGGGAAATTTATTAATATTTGGAGTACCTGGAATAAAAGATGAATTTGGTAACTACCGAGATAAGAAAGAGATTAATAAGGCATTTATGATTAATACAGCTCTAGATATAGATGGTAATAATGAAAATCTAGGAGATATTTATTTTACTTCATTAACACCTTTTACTGATGATTATTATGAAGTATCTAATGTGGATCGTTGGTATGGAACAGAACTTAGAACAAAAAAACCAAAATTAATCACAGAGCAGATGGCAAAAAATCAAGGAGATATGCTGCGAGCTTTGTTACCAGAAAATCTATTGACAATTAAAGAGAAAAGCACTAATGAATTATATCTGACTCAATTATATTTTTCACATGATAACAAATATTTGCTACTTCATATATTAAATACCAATGAAACATTAAAAACAGATAAAGAAGATATTGGTCATAGTGATACTATTAAATATTTCATGAGCGACTGTAAAGAGAAAAATGAAGAAATTAAAATAACCATTATTGATTATCCTGATTATGATCTTACTAGTGGACAAATAATTTCTCCTGAGTTTGAAAAAGCAAAACAAGTGTTACTAAAAAGGAATGAAACTGGGGTAGAGGTAACAATACCTAAAAACACTTTTTCAGGATATGGTATTGTATTAATAAAAATGGGGTAACTATAATTAGAACTATTACAGGAACATTTGTAATTATTGGAGGAGGAGCAGCTGGATTTGGGTTGTGTTCTTCTTTGTTGTCATTATTAAAAGAAAAAGAAACTGTTATTTTGATTGAACAATATAATCAATTAGGGGGTACCTCAACAATTGGTGGAGTAAATACCTGGGAACCAGGAGTGGCAGGTAAAGGAATTCACTATCAGTTAGCTAAGCATTTATTAGAAACTAAACAAGGTGGAGTAAGCCAGAGCATAGGTTCTGTTAATAGAGAAACTCCTTATGGGTTTTCGACAATTACTAATAAAGATTCATATGAGAGTACTTTAAAAAGAAGCGGACTTACTAAAGATAAGTGGAGACGATTTACATTTGAACCAGATGCTATGGCAGTAACTATGGAAACAATATTAACAACTTATCCTAATTTGTTATTATTATATCAACACCAATTAATGGATGTTTCATACCATAAAGGGCATATTGATAGTGTAATAATAAAAAATAGAGAAACTAATGAGAAGGTTATTGTAAAAGGAAGTTACTTTGCTGATTGTACTGGTGATATAGTATTGGCTAGAATGGCAGATTGTGAAACAAATTTGGGAGAAGATAGTTTTGATTTGTACCAAGAACCATCCGCGCCAATTAACTCTTCACCTAATATAAACGGAGTAACACAAGTTTTTAGATTACAACAAACAACTAAAAAAAAGCCATATAAGATGCCCCTTTTATATCATCATGAAAGTACAAGAAAATGGATGAAAAAAATAAGTGAATATAAACTGGTACCATCAATTAATCAATATCCTAATGGGGATTTGTGTGTGAATTTACTACCAACTATGGATGGTAATGAATATATGAATTTACTAAAGGAAGATAGACAGTTTTTTCTTAATTCTAGAACCTTTGCATATTTTGAGTTTTTAGCTACTCATAAAGGCTTTGAGTCAAAAAGAATTAGCCATATATTTAAAATGGTTGGTGTTAGGGAGTCTTATCGTTTAATTGGGCGAACTGTTTTGACTGAAAATAACATTTACCAAGATACCTACACAGAGAATATTCTTTGTCAGGCAGATCATGCCTTAGACATTCATGGGAAAAGTAATGTTAAAGGAAAGGGTATCGTTGAATTAAACAAACCATATGGAATACCAAAAGAATGTGTATTAACAAAAGAGTTTGATAATTTAGTTGTAGCAAGTAGAGGATCTTCTTTTTCCCATATTGTAGCTTCATCATGTCGTTTAACTAGAACTATGATGGCCATGGGCGAGGGAGCGGGAAAACTACTGTATCAAGCTTATCTTCACAATCAAGAACTATAAATAATTATGAAAGAGACCAGCTAAAACTGGTCTCTATGTTTTATAAATGAAAAATAGTTATGCATCAATCGTTGCATCTTTGGTAACTGTTGTAAAACTGGATAAGCATATAGTAATTGAAT
>JAUUZE010000130.1 GCA_030590175.1 Clostridia bacterium | reverse complement strand
CCTAGTTGGTTTATTGATGCTATACATCAAAAAATATTACCATTAAAAGGACATGTATCAACAATGAATTATACAGATAATGAGCAATTACGTCAGAATAAACTAGGAGTATAATTGTGAACGATAGACAGTCAGCGATAAAAAGAATGTTAGAAACTGCTAAAGAGGTACACCTGCAACAATTAAGGCAGGTGTTCCCTCAAGTTTCTGAAATGACTTTACGCCGTGATTTGTCGTATTTAGAAAATAATGGTTATGCCATTAGGACTCATGGTGGTGCAATTAGTACTAATAAGATAAATATTCCTGATGGTGAAGAAAATGAATATGCTAAAAGGGCGAACGACCATATTTTATTAAAAACAGCTATTGCTACAAAAGCTGTAAGTTATATTGAAAAAGGTCGTTCTATATACTTAGATGCAGGAAGTACCGTTATGTGTTTAGCTAGGTTAGTTGAAGGTGATGGTTGTACATTTATTACCTCAGCTGTTAACACAGCGCTTAAATTATCAAATACAGCACATTCAGTTATGCAACTTGGAGGACAAGTTAATAAAAATACATTATCTTGTTCAGGCCCAGATGCCATGGAGATGATAAAACATATTAATATAGATATTGCTGTTATGTCAGCTAGTGGGTTTTCATTAGATAGGGGATTTACAGTATCAAACAGGTATGAAAGTCAATTAAAGCAAGCTATAGTAGAAAAAGCTAAAAAAGTTATTATGTTAATGGATTCTAGTAAAGTTGATAAAGATTTAACTTTTACTTTTACCATGTTAGATGATATTGATATTTGGATAACAGATAAAGTTGATTTTACATTACCTAAATATAAGTCATACATTTCAAAAATACTGGTTGTACCCAATTAGAAAGAAATACTATGAGTAATTATTTAACCTATTGGACAGGTGTTAATGGGGAAGACCCTAAAAAGATGAATAGTAAAAATTTCCCCATTAGATGTTATTTTGATAATGATTCAGATGAATTAATTAATCATAAAAGCAACAACGGAAAAGTTAATTTAGAAGTTTATCGTGAAATGATATGCTCTATTAAATATATGGGTTATAACGCCATAGATATTCATGACCAATTAGGGAGAGCTGAATTTTATCTTTGGGACTCATATAAAAATTACTGGGATTATAAACCAGATATAAATCACATTGAAAAAATTATTGATATTATTCATGAAGAAGGATTGAAAGTTCAAATACCCATGTATTTAGCTTGGGCTTTTCATCCATTAAATGAACAACATGAATGTTGGTATACTCACAAAGAAACTTGGATTAAGACATGGAAATATTATTTAAATGGACCACTTGGTAAAGGTGACTTATTTCTATTGCGTCCACGTTCTCCAATTTATGATGTTAAATACCGATGTAATTGTGATAAATGTAAACAAGCAGGAACTGGTCAAATAATGACAGAAGTATTCTCTATCATAGAAGAATTGATTTTAACTCGTAATTCACAAGCTAAATTAATATGTGATTTATATGCAGAAGGATTAGAATTATTTGAAGATGGTTCATTTACTGTTAGTAATAAGTGGTTATTACTATATGCAGATAATGGATTTGGTAAACTTACAATTAAACAGTCACTATTACAAAATGATCATAAAAAAGGAATATATCTTCATGCTGGATTTTGGCTTAACCATACTGTAATGGATCCTCATATAACTCCATTAAGTAAATCTGTAGTTTTTGCTTTAGAAAATCAGCTAAGTGATTATTTGCTTGTAAATGGACAAAATTTTAAGAATTTTATATTTCTCCTAGAAGCAATTGTTTCCATGTGTGATTATGGTAACAAATTTAAAATTGATACCTTTATAACCGATTGGTCACAACGGGTGTTGGGAATTTATGAAAAATCTATTAACGATAATATTATTATGTATATAGCTAATCTTGAAAAATTCCATATAACTATGGATGTTAGGCAGGCATATTTAAGTCAAAATAATGATGTGGACAGAGGATTTCAAGCAAATATGATTTTTGTACTATATCCTCTGTTATATCAAATGAATAAAAAAATTGATCCAACTTATGAATTACCCAGTGAAGTTTTTGTTACAAGACATAAACAAGTTATGTGGGATGAACAAAAGGCTAAAAAAATACTATTTAATGGAAATGACTTATACAATCAAGTTATCACTATTAAAGAATTATTAACTAATAAAGAGTGTATATCATCATTTAATGATCAATTTGTATTCCCAATGAAATTATTATTAAAGCAATTACAATTAATTGTTGAAATATTTGGTTATCTTAATAATAAAAGTTCAATTGATAAGGTAGAAATATTGAAGAAGCAATTCTATAATATGGCAGTAGATGGATCAGGTTTAAAAGGATTTTCTTCATGGACTCATCCTAAAAAATCCAGGATGCATCATCCAATTTCTTTACCATAGATTTTTTATATTGTACTAAAACAAACAAAGACAATAAAGATAATACTAGTAGTATAGGGAAATTTTCTTGTACACCAGTTTTAGGATTAGTAAAAAGCAAAGTAGAACCTTCATGATGGTAAATAAATGTAAATGTTTTTGTCGTTTCATTGTGAGTTTCATCAATACAAGTAATAATAATTGAATAGGTCTTTCCTTCAATAAGAGGTTCACTAAGGTGAGTTTGATATATTTGAGTACCAAAATCACCAAAATGATAATAAATTCGATAGCCATACTGGTCATACTGAAGTCTTTTAGCTTTTCCTTCTTTAATTATTATCCCCCTAGTATCTTTTAGGATGAACTGGCATGGATTTAATAAATCAAAGTTGTCATCATAAATATTGATGTTAATAAAAGGTTCATTAGAGGTATATTCTGAATATCCAGGTATAGTAATCCCAGTGATAATTGGTTGATGTGATTCTTCTGGCAAACCAAATAATGTAGTGAGATACAAAGTTTCAATTAACTTGTTAGTTTTTATAATATTGTTGTATGCTACAATTAATTCTTCTTTGGATAGAGTATTACCAATAGCGAATAAATCATCTGCTGGCCTGATTGTTGCTTGGTTAAAACCAAGCATAAAATGTTTATCAATATCAACTAAAATATTGAAGTCTGGAGAAAAATCAGATTTTTCAAATATTAACTGAGATCCATTATACTGGAAATCCGATAAAATATATTGATAACTTGCAAAAGATATACCAGCAGGTAATACATCAGGCAAGTTGAAAGTAATTTTAGAATGACCTATATTGTTTTTCCAAGTTGCACCTGTTTCTAATACATAGCCAATTGTTGTTATTCCACTGGAATTATTAAAGAAGTTAATGTCATATGTATGGGTCATGGTGATAACTTCATCTTGTAAAAATGGGACACTAAATACAAACCATTTAGGATAAAATGAAAATTGTTCTTCATATTGACTCCCATCTACCTCTGAAACATCAATTTTGTTACCATTAATATAAGCTGTAAAATTATGTAATGTTACATCGTCTTCTCTTGTTAGTCCATCCTCATGAATTTTCAAAGTTGCAGGAAATCCCATCAATACATCAGTTGATGTGCTTGTATTTTTAAAAACAAATGTACAGGTAACAAATCCTTTAATTATTCCATCAACATTTTGTAAATCAATAAAAATATCTTCTGAAATCATTTCCACGTCATTATTAGACATGGGATAAACTGTTTCTCCTAATCTTCCTAAAGTTGCATCATTGGCCTGAACGCTAATAGTTATTGTTAATAAAACAACAATAAATAAAATAGTAAAAAATATCTTTTTCATTAAATCTCCCTAATTTCCATTACAAGTATATAAGAGTATGTAAAATATATCAAATTAACATAAATAATGCATTTGTTCAGGTGGAAGAATAGGTGCAGAAGTGGTATTATATGTAGCATAAAAGAATATAATGATGTCATACAAAAGGAGAAAAAAATGTCGTGTCAAACATTACAAGGAAAAGTTGCAATAATTACTGGTGCTGCTCAAGGATTAGGAGAAGCACTTGCTAAGAGATTAGATGACGAAGGATGTAAAGTAGTTATTGGTGATATAAACATAGAGAAAGCCACAATAGTAGCTGATTCACTAGAAAATGGATATGCTATTAAAACTGATGTTACAGATGAACAATCAGTTGAAGCATTAATGGATTTAGCTATTACTAAATTTGGGAAAATAGATATTGTTGTTTGTAATGCTGCGGTTGTAGTTGCAGGTGATACTCCAACTTTTGATGTTAGTAAATGGCAATTTGTAATGAACGTTAATCTTCTTGGTTATTTTATAACAGCAAAATGTGCTTCAAAGCGTATGTTAAACAATGATAAAGGAAGCATAATACAAATCAATTCAAAGTCAGGAAAAAAAGGGTCATATAAAAATTCAGCTTATGCAGCTTCAAAATTTGGTGGTATTGGTTTAACACAAAGTTTAGCATTAGAATTTGCTGAAAATAATATTAGAGTTAATGCTATTTGTCCTGGTAATTTATTAAATTCTCCATTATGGACAAATAGTTTGTTTAAGCAATATGCAGCTAACCAGGGAATAACTGAGGAAGAAGTTAGAGAAAAATATATTAATCAAGTTCCAATGAAGAGAAGTTGTGAATATGATGATGTTGCTAATCTAATGGTTTTCTTAGCAAGTGATTTATCAAGTTATATAACCGGCCAAGCCATGAACGTAACTGGCGGCCAACAGATGGGATAATATGGAAAAAATTAAACAATTTGAAAGTATTAGAAAAATAAAAACTATTGGAGTTATTACTGCAATTGTATTTACGCTAAGTGTACTATATAACTTACTAGGAGTGCTAATAAGTTCTACTAGTATATTTTCAATTATTATTCCAGTTATTTTTGTAGTACTTGGAGTATATTTATTTATTAACCCAGTAAAACAAGCACTCTTTATATATCTTTCCATGTTTTTAGTTTACTTTGTAATAAATATGGGATTAATTGTTATGATTTCAGGATTTGAATATGCAGGGCAAGTAGTTTTTGAAGCTATATGGTTAATATACTTTATATATCAGTATTGGCAAGTTAAAGATACAGACGTTACAGAAGATGTAAAACAAGAATATAAAGACTGTTTAGTCGCATTTGAAAAAAACGATCTATTCTATTTTATACGTACCACAATAATTCAATCCAATAAATGGATTTGTACTGTTTATGGAGACTATATTTTAGTCAAGTATAGACATAAATTCATGAAACGACTTCTTGATAGAAAAACATTCTCTTTAGAGTTTGATGATGTTTACAGACCATTGTTGCTTGGGTATGTTAAGTATAATGGCAAACGAAATATGTGTCGTATGAAAAAAACTGAATATGAAGCTTATATGAAATTACTCAAAAAAAAGAGATAAAGGTGATAAGCGATTAGGAAT
>JAUUZE010000024.1 GCA_030590175.1 Clostridia bacterium | reverse complement strand
TTTATAAATTTTTGTTGCTTTTCCAAAAACATTTTGAAAAGATGTAATCATAGCTTCTCTAACTTGATCTGTTGTTAATCCATTTACAATCGCTGATAAATTAATCACTCGAGATGAAACGCTTTTTACCCCTTTAGCTGTCATTTTTTCTTTTGATACTTGAAGATATTTTCCTAAATTTTCTAAATCAGCATTAACTAACAATGTACCATGATGTAAGGCCATTGTTTTTTTTATACAAAATGCATTGCCTGAAAATTTTTGATTGTTAACTACTATATCATTTCGACCTGTTTTAACTGCATTGATTCCTAACAACTTCATAGCGCTAATAACTACTTGAAATTGTTTATCAAGATTGTATTCTTCTTTACTCATTATAAATGAAAAATTTAAATTCCCTAAATCATGATATACTGCACCACCACCAGAAATCCGTCTAGCTAATTTGCCTCCATCTTTTTCTAGCATTGTAGCTTTACATTCTCTCCATGGATTTTGGTTTTTACCAATAACTACTGTATGTTCATTTTGCCATAGGTATAGCATTGTATCTTCAGGTTGTAATGTTTCTAATAAGTATTCTTCAATGGCTAGATTCCGCCATGGGTCATATTCTTTAGTAGAAAGAATGTGAATTGTCATTACTTTTTCCCTTTAGAAAATGATAATTTATTCTCTTCTTTATTTAGTAATCTTTTAATATTAGCTTTATGACGATAAATTATTAATAATGATAAAATGGCAACCACTACAATAAATACAACATTTTCTCCAAGTAATATGGAAACCACAATTGCTAATAGTGCTGCAAGCATTGAACCAAGAGATACATATCTAGTAATTGCTACAATAATAATAAATAGTCCTAAAACTATTAATCCTAATTTCCAATTAATCATAAATATAACAGTAGCAGTTGTTAATACTCCTTTGCCACCTTTAAATCCAAAATATACTGGCCAGTTATGACCTAAAACTGCAAATAACCCGCCAATAACCGCTCCATTAGTTGGATCAATTAGAGAACCGATTATACACGCAATAACTCCTTTTAGAATATCTCCTATTAATACCATTATGGCAGCTTTTTTCCCAAGAACACGCAATGTGTTGGTTAATCCTGCATTTTTACTCCCAAATTCTCTCACATCTTTTTGATAAAACACTTTTCCAACAATAACAGAGGAATTTATTGAGCCTAATAGATATCCAATTACACCACATAGAATAAGTAATAAAATTGTCATTTCAAATCTCCTTTACCTTTTTCTCTAACAATAAAATGAATAGGGGTTCCTACAAACCCAAAAGCTTCACGTAGTTGATTAAGTAAATATCTTCTATAAGAAAAATGGAATAGTTTTTTATTATTAATAAACATAATAAAAGTAGGTGGTTTAATACTAGCTTGAGTCATATAGTAAATTTTTAACCTCTTACCACGGTCAGCTGGAGGTTGTACCATTGCAGTTGCTTCATTTAGAACATCATTTAAGACACCAGTAGGTACTCGTTTAATACAATTCTCATAAACTTCATCTACCATATCAAATAAGCCTTCTACTCGTTGACCAGTTTTAGCAGAGATTGCTGTAACGGGTGCATATAACATGAAAATAAGTTTTTTTCTAGCTTCGTCTGTAAATTTCTTATATGACTTATTATCTTTTTCAATTAAATCCCACTTATTAATGGCAATTATAATTCCCTTACCTTCTTCGTGTGCATATCCTGCAATTTTAGTATCTTGTTCCGTTACTCCATCAAGTGCATCAATCAATATTATACATACATCTGCTCGCTCTATGGCAGACCATGCGCGTAGCACACTGTACTTTTCTATATTGTTATATACTTTACTTTTTCGTCTAACTCCAGCAGTATCAATAAATATATATTTTTTATTATTCCTCTCAACAGGGGTATCAATGGCATCTCTTGTTGTTCCTGGAATACTACTAACAATTACTCTCTCTTCTCCTAAGATATGATTAATTAGTGAAGATTTCCCAACATTTGGTTTTCCAATAATTGCAACTTTAATAATATCTTCATCATCTTCTTCATCCACAACTTCAGGAAATGATTCATAGACTTTATCAAGTAAATCTCCCATTCCTAACCCATGCAATGAAGACACTGGAAACATATCTCCTAATCCTAAATTATAGAATTCATAGTAATCACTAGGTGGTTCCCCTACCTGGTCCACTTTATTAACTGCAACAACAATAGGCTTACCTGAACGATATAAAATATCTGCCACATCTTTATCAGCAGCTGTCATACCTTCTTTAATATCTACCATGAAAATAATAACATCTGCTGTATCAATCGCAACTTCAGCTTGAACATGCATTTGCTGTAAAATTTTATCATTGCTATTTGGTTCAATTCCCCCAGTATCAATTAATGTAAAGTCTCTACCACGCCAATCGGCAGTAGCATAAATACGATCCCTAGTTACACCAGGTGTATCTTCTACAATAGAAATACGATGACCTGCAATATAATTAAAAAATGCTGATTTACCCACATTTGGTCTACCAACTACTGCAACTATTGGTTTAGCCATTTGCCACTCCTTCTACAATCTTTTTAATAAAGTCATGCCCTTCATTTAAAACGGGAATGACTGTTGTATTAAATTTCTGCTCTATATCGCTAACCGTTACATTATCTAAAAAGATATTACGATTTGCTTTTAACATAGAGCGTGCAATTAATAATTCTTTACTTATTTTATGATTTTTTAACTCTCGTAGCAAATCACTACCTGTTAACAATCCAACTACTGTTACTTTATAACCAAAAAACTCGTTATCTACCTTAATAACATTTATCTTTATTTTATCATACTTTTTCATGATTTTTTTACACATCTCAACAATAAAAGGATAAGCCAGCGCCCCTGTTGCAATTGTAATGTCACGCTTATTCTCATGATATTTTGTATTGGCTAAATTATCAATAATTTCATCTCGCATTGAAGCTAATAAACCTACTCCATTTTCAATTTGAGAAAATCCATCATAATGGCTAGAATCAGGAGTTTGTTTATCTGCTGTTAAATAAAATTCATCTGCTAGATAAACAAAATTAACAGTATTTTTTTTATATATTATTTTTTGAAATGTTTCAACCTGATTTATTATTAAAATTGCATCTTCTTTTGTAAATGGAGTTAACTCATACAATCCTTGTCGATGTTTTGATAATCCAACAGGAACTACTGACAGACTTTCAATATGAGGATATAACTTACTTAGTTCATTAATAGTTCTATCAAGTTCCTTTCCATCATTTATACCATTACATAACACAATCTGTGTATTCATGGTAATCTCTCTACTGGCAAGGTAATTAATTTTTTCCATAATATCACCAGCAAAACGATTATTTAACATGGTTTTTCTTAATTTTGGATTAGTAGTATGAACAGAAATATTAATAGGTGATAATCGTAAGTTAGCTATTCTCTCAAGTTCTTTCATAGGCATATTAGTTAAAGTAACATAATTGCCTGTTAAAAAGGATAATCGTGAATCATCATCTTTAAAGTATAGTGTTTCTCTCATCCCTTTTGGTAATTGATCAATAAAACAAAAGATACATTTATTATTACAAGATTTCTCGCCATCAATTAGTTCTTCTGTAAATGTAATCCCTAAGTCCTCGTCTTCTTCTTTGTCAATTTCAATTTCCCAAATATCTCCAGATATTTTTTGTATAGTTAATAAAAGTTTTTCATCTTGAATAAGCATCATATAATCAAATATATCAATTAATGATTTGTTATTTATTGATAGCAAAATATCCCCTTTGGCAATATTTACCAAAGCGGCAATAGAATCTTTTTCAATTTTTTTGACAATAGCTTTATTCATGAAAAAATCTCATAATAAAAAAAGTGGCTTAGCCACCTTTTTACATTTGCCATATTACTGAGCTGCTTTTACTACAACTTCTTTGCCTTTATAATATCCACACTCTTTACAAACCTGATGTTGTGCCTTTAATGTGTGGCATTGTGGACATCTGACTAAATGTGGTGACTCTAATTTATAATGAGTTCTTCTTTTTCTAGCTCTAGCCTTCGATGATTTTCTTTTTGGTACGGCCATGATTACACCTCCTATATTGATAAACTATTTCGTAAAATAATCTTTCAGTTTTTCCATTTTTAAATTTATTTCCTGTGTTTCACAGGTACATTGTTTTATATTAAGGTTAATTCCACATTTAGGACACAAACCTTTACATTCATCTTCACATAAAATCGTAGTTGGAAAGGATAATAAAATGTTATCAATCAATAATGAAGATATATCGATAAAATGACCTTCATATGGATAACTTTCATCATCTGTCCTCTCGCTAACTAGTGAAAATTTTTCTTCTAAAGTCACATCATAGGTTCCATCAATTTGCTTTAAACACCGGTGACACTTAGCTTGATATAGACCTTTCGCTTGACCTTTTACAAATATATAACCTTTTATATATGTCAATTTTAAAGCCATATCAACATCACTTTCCAGTGTGACTCCTAGTATTTCATGTTCAAGGTTCAAACGATTGACAATAGCTGATATTTCCATGATAGCACTATCTTTACCTGCTATCTCGGTTATGTCGATTTTCATAAACATCTCCTTATCAAACCGCAAGTGATATTATACAGTTTTTTAAAGTACATTGTCAAGATTTTTCACTGTAAAATCTTTTTACATTCTCTAGCAATCTCTAATTCTTCATTAGTGGGAATAACAAAAATTTCAACTGCAGAGTCATCAGTTGATACTTTCATTTCAATCCCTGTTGCTAATTTGTTTTTTTCTTGATTAAGTATTAATCCAAGATAATCCATATCTTTAGTTATTAATTGTCTAACAAGGGCATTATTTTCACCAATACCTGCTGTGAAAATTATGGCATCTACTCCATTCATTACTCCAATATATTCTGCAATATATTTTTTCACTCTATAAGCAAATACTTCAATAGCTAATTCAGCCCGTTTATTTCCTTCTTTACTTGCTTTTAATAAGTCTCTAAAATCAGAACTTATCCCTGATAATCCTAAGACACCTGATTGTTTATTTAAATAATTAGTAGTCTCTTCTGCAGACATATTTTTACATTCCATAATATATGATATTAAAGCAGGGTCAATGGATCCACTTCTTGTTCCCATAGCCAATCCTGAAAGGGGTGTGAATCCCATGCTAGTTTCAATAGATTTCCCTTTTTTAATAGCACAGATACTTGCCCCATTTCCCAAGTGACAAGAAACTAAGTTTATTTCTTCTACTGGTTTTCCAATAAGTTTTGCAACTCGCTTTGAAACATAACGATGAGAAGTTCCATGGAATCCGTATTTTCTCACGCCATAATTTTCATATAATTCATAAGGAATAGCATAAACATATGCATACATTGGTATTGTCTGATGAAAAGCTGTATCAAAAACTGCTACCATTGGTGTATCTGGTACTTCGTGCATACATGCTTCTATTCCAATAATATTAGCAGGATTATGTAGTGGAGCTAAATCAATACAATTTCTGATTGCTTGTAATACATTACTATCAATAACTACTGATTCAGTAAATTTTTCTCCCCCATGAACAACTCTATGTCCAATTGCCTCTATTTCACCAATATCGGCTATTACACCATAATCTTCATTAACTAGGTATTTCAGCATATCTTCTATTGCTTCTAAGTGACTTTTAATATTTTTAACTGTTTTATTGTAGTAACCATTTTTACCATAGTATTTGTGAACACTATCATAAAATCCAATTCGCTCACAAAGACCTTTGGCTAAAAGTATTTCGTTATCCATATCCATTAATTGATATTTTAATGAAGAACTACCTGTATTGATTACCAATACTTTCATGTGCTAATCCCCTAACTGTGCCTGTACGGCAGTAATGGCTACAACGCCTATAATATCTTCAAATGAGCAACCTCTTGATAAATCGTTAACTGGTTTAGCAATTCCTGATAAAAGTGGGCCATAAGCTTTGGCTTTAGCCAACCTCTCAACCAATTTATAACCAATATTTCCTGCATTTAAATCAGGGAATATTAACACATTAGCACTTCCTGCAACTTTACTATCTGGTGCTTTTTTCTTAGCTGCTTTAAGATCAATTGCAGCATCTAGTTGCATTTCACCATCTATTGCTAAATAAGGTGCTTTTTCTTTTGCTAATTTAGTAGCATCTATAACTTTTTTTGTTAATTCACTTTCTGCACTACCAAAAGATGAATAAGATAACATGGCAACTTTTGCACTCTCACCTGTTAACACAGTAAATGATTTTGCAGTAGAAATCGCGATTTCAGATAGTGTTTCAACATCTGGATTTTCATTTAGTCCACAATCACCAAATGCAAATGTTCCTGCTGAACCATATTCACAATCAGGAACACACATAATAAAGAATGCAGATACTTTCTTAGTTCCAGGTGCAGTTTTAATAATTTGTAAAGCTGGTAATAAGGTAGCCCCAGTCGAATTAATAGCTCCTGCTACCATTCCATCGGCTTCACCCATTTTTACCATCATAATTCCAAAATATAATTTATTTTGTAAAGTTTCTCTAGCTTTTTCAATAGTCATTCCTTTATGTTTTCTAAGATTAGTTAATTTTTCTGCATATAGTTCATATTGTTCAAATTTAGAAATATCTACAATTTTTGCATCACTTATATCTAAACCTTTACTATCTTCAATTATTTTATCTTTATTTCCAATTAAAATAACATTAGCAATACCCTGTTTAAGAATTTCTTCTGTAGCTTTTAATGTTCTAATATCTTCACTTTCTGGTAAAACAATAGTTTTTTTATTATTTTTCGCTTTTTGTATCATTGCTTCTAAAAAATTCATGCTATTTCCTCTTTCTACTATGCAAAATGCTTATGTATTATATACTACTTTTCACTTAATTTACAGTTTATTTTAAATTATTTATCTTCTCTACAAGCATTTTATTAACAGTTTGTGGATTTGCTTTGCCTTTAGTCTGTTTCATTACCTGACCCACAAGAAAACCAATGGCTTTTTTCTTCCCTTGTTGGTAATCATCTACTGACTGTTGATTTTGACTAATTACTTCATCTATTATCTTAATAAGTGCACCTTCATCATTCATAGCGCCTAAATTTTTCTCTTTAACAATCAATAGTGGGTTTTTAGGATCTTCATACATAAAGCCAATTACCTTGCTAGCCATATTAGAAGATATAGTCCCCTTTGAAACTAATTTAATAACCATAGCTAATTGTTCTCCTGTAAAGGGAGGAACCTCATCATTATTAATATTCATTAATTTCCTCACATTACCCATTATATAGTTAGAAACTTTTTTTGGAGGTACGTCATATTTAATAGCTTCTTCAAAAAAATCTGCAATATCTTTTGAGTTAGTTAATATTTTTGCATCATATTCTGGTAATTTATAATCATTAATATATCTATTTATACGTGCTTGTGGTAACTCAGGAAGTGAATTTTTAAATGAAATAATCTCTTCATCACTCACTTTAATAGGCACTAAATCAGGTGCTGGAAAATATCGATAATCATGTGCTTCTTCTTTACTTCTCATGGAAAAGCTTTTTCCTAAATCATCATCCCATCGTCTAGTTTCTTGCACAATAATATTTCCGTTTTCAATTTCTTTAATTTGTCGCTTTTCTTCATGTAATGCTGCTCGCAAAATAGATTTAAATGAATTTAAATTTTTCATTTCTGTTCTAGTCCCAAACGCAACTTGTCCCATCGGTCTAACTGATAGATTCACATCAGCTCTAAGAGAACCTTCTTGCATTTTACAATCAGATATTCCAATATATTGCATAATTGAGCGTATTTTTTCAACATAGATTTTAGCTTCTTCAGCAGAGCGTAAATCTGGCTCACTAACAATTTCAATCAGCGGAACACCACATCGGTTATAATCAATTAGTGAACCTGTTCCCCCTTCATCGTGAATTAATTTTCCTGCATCTTCTTCCATATGAATTCTAGTAATCCCAATTCGTTTTGTCTGTCCATTCACTTCAATATCAATATATCCTTTTTCACATATAGGTAAATCAAATTGTGATACTTGATAAGCTTTTGGTAAATCTGGATAAAAATAGTTTTTTCTATCCATCTTTGAAAAATTAGCAATTGTACAATTAGTAGCTAATCCTGCTTTAATAGCAAAATCTACCACTTTTCTATTCATGACTGGTAATGTTCCTGGCATACCTGTACATATTGGACAACAATGAGTATTTACTTCACCACCAAAAGCTGTGGTGCAAGTACAAAATATTTTTGTATTAGTGGCTAATTCTATATGAATTTCTAATCCCATTACTACTTCATATTTCATTTGGCCACCTCCTGTTCATAAGCATATGCTAATTGAAGAAGAGTTGTTTCATCAAATGCTTTTCCAATTAGTTGTAATCCAATAGGAAGTTTTTGACTGTCAAAACCACAAGGAATTGAAATAGCAGGTAGACCTGCAATATTAACAGATACAGTATAGATATCTCCTAAGTACATTTCCAAAGGATCATCTGTTTTCTCTCCAATACCGTAAGCGGTTGTGGGAGCTGTTGGTCCAATTATTCCATCATAGGTTTCAAATAGTTTGTCAAACTCACCTTTAATTAGTGTTCTAACTTGTAATGCTTTTTTATAGTAAGCGTCATAATATCCTGAGCTTAAAACATAGGTTCCCAACATAATACGTCGTTTTACTTCTTCACCAAATCCTTCGCTTCGACTGTTTTTATATAATTCTAGTAAGTTATTAAAATTCTCACTTCTGTATCCATATTTAACTCCATCATATCTGGCTAAATTAGAACTAGCTTCTGCAGAAGAAATAATATAATAGGCCGCAATTGCATAATCAGTAAACTGTAAGTCTACCTCTTCTACAGTAACTCCCATTTTCTCATACACTTTTATTGCTTGTAATATTGATTGTTTAACATCGGGAGCTAACCCTGATGCTAAGTAGTTTTTAGGTAATGCTAGTTTTTTGTTTTTAACATCGTTTTTCATGTTTACAGTATAATCGCTTATTCCACTATTGGAGCTAGTTGAATCAAATTTATCAATACCAGCAATACCATTTAGAACAAGCCCTGCATCTTCTACAGTTTTTGTTAATGGACCAATCTGATCAAGGGATGACGCAAAAGCTACTAGTCCATTTCTAGAAATTGTTCCATAAGTTGGTTTCAATCCTACAATCCCACAAAATGCTGCTGGTTGTCTAATAGACCCGCCTGTATCAGAGCCTAAAGCATATACTGCCATATCTGATGCAACGCACGCCGCCGAGCCTCCAGATGACCCTCCTGGTACTTTTGTGTTATCGTATGGGTTAGTTGTTTTATGAAAATATGAGTTCTCTGTAGACCCACCCATGGCAAATTCATCTAAATTAACTTTTCCTAAAATTATGGCTTCTTGGCTGTTAAGTTTTTCTACAACTGTTGCATTATATGGGGGAATAAAATTTTCTAATATTTTTGAGCCACAGGTTGTTTTTATATCTTTTGTACAAATATTATCTTTTATTGCCATTGGTATTCCTGTAAGATATGTTGCTTGTTGATTATTAATTTTTTCCTGAGCTCTATTAGCCATGTTCATTGCTTGCTCTTTACATAATGTTATATAGGCCCCTATTTGTTCATCGTTTTTTTCAATATGATCATAATACAAATTTGTCAGTTCTAAAGCTGATATCTCTTTATTAATTAACATTTGATGATATTTTAAAATGGTCATTTATTTCTCCAATTATTCAACAATTTTTGGAACTTTAAAAGCTCCATTTTCCTGGTTAGGGGCATTTTTCAACAATTCACTTCTATCATATGAAGGCACTACTAAGTCATCTCTAAAAACATTACTTATAGGTTTAACATGTTCCATTGGAGTAACATCAGTTGTATCCAACTTATTTAACTGTTCCATATACCTTAAAATATGGTCCATTTGACCAGCCATCTTTTCTGCTTCTTCATCAGTAAACGTTAAGCGTGATAAGTTAGCCACATAATTAACGGTTTCTTTTGTTACTTTCAAGTAGTAACCTCCTATAAAATTAATAACAATTTATTATATATTATTACAACCAGCAGATAAAGGATTATCTAACAGTTAGTGGTTTCTTTATAAAGTTTTGCCCATTAAATTGATAAAAATATTCATAACCTGCTTTTTTAGCATGATTATATGCTAATTTAAAATTATAATTTACCATATCTGGTTGATGGGCATCAGCACTAATTGTAATTTTTATTCCTAATTTTTTACATTCCTTTAGTATCCATAATGAAGGGTAAGGCTCATTAGTATATCCCCTTGCCATTCCACCTGTATTAATTTCTAAAACAGCATCAGATTGTTTAACTTCTATCAACGTTTCATGTATTTGTTTCACATATTCTACTTCATCTTCTCTAAAAAATCTATTTCCTCTATTATTTTTTTTAATTAAATCAAGATGCGCAAGTATTGGTGGTTTATATTTTTTAACCATTTCCCGATATGTTTCAAAATACTTAGTATACATAGCAACCATATCATTGTTAAATTCATTAATAAGGATATCTTTAAAAGTCATATAATCATCATCTACACATTTATAATCGTCTTCTTTAGATAAATAGATATAATGAACTGCTCCTATGTAATAATCTAATGGTAGTTTGTCAAAACCAATATATTCTTTGATATCAATATTTTCAATATAGTCAAGTTCCATACCAAGATAAATATTTAGTTTATTATAATATTTCTTTTTAAGCGATTGAACATCACTAAGGTAATTTTGTATATTTGATTTTTTCATTGACCACTCATTTAAAAAAGGAACAGGTGAGTGGGTAGAAAACCCAAGGCTACTCATTTTATATGAAATGGCCTTTTTCACAAATTCTTCTAATTCTCCTAAACCGTCACTATATTTTCCATGAGTGTGTAGATTACTATCAGTCATTATGCTCGTCCATATTGTATTTTTTACTAACAATGTATAATGGGCGATTTTTGCTTTCATCAAAGATTCTAGCAATATAGTCGCCAACTATTCCTAGCGTAATTAATTGTACTCCTCCAAGAATTAGCAACACAACTGTAATAGAAGCCCATCCTGTATTAGGCATATTTAAAGCAAATTTTTGAATAACTACAATAATGGCATATATAAACCCAATTAGAGCAATAAAAAAACCTAAATTTTTTGATAAAGTTAATGGTTTAGTAGAAAAAGATGTAATTCCATCTATAGATAATTTAAGCATTTTTTTAAAAGGATATTTTGTCACACCTGCAAATCGTTCTTCTCTTTCATATTCAATCCCAATTTGCTTAAATCCAACCCACGACACAAGACCTCTAACATATCTATTTCTTTCAGTCAATGAAGTCATAACCTTACATACTTCTTTGCTAATCAATCTAAAATCTCCTGTGTCCACAGGGATATCTATGTTACACATATACCTTAAAAAACGATAGAAGACTTTAGCAGATATTCGCTTAAAGATAGATTCGCCTTTTCTCTTAGCTCGTACAGCATAAACTACCTCATAGCCTGCAAGATATTTTTCAATCATTTGTGGAATTAATTCAGGTGGATCTTGTAAGTCTGCATCCATAACAATTACTGCATCACCAATGGCATGATCCATCCCTGCAGTAATGGCGATTTGATGTCCAAAATTCCTCGAAAAATTAATCATTTTAAGTTTATTATTAGCAGCTAAAACTTTTTCCATAATAGGAACTGTTTTATCAACACTGCCATCATTTACAAATATTATTTCATAATCACCGTCAATTTTTTCCATAACGGTGGTTGCTCTTTTAACACACTCAAGTGCAACTTCTTCCTCATTATATAAAGGAATGATTAATGAATAAGTTTTATCCCTCACAAAAATTCACCTCATCTTATTGATTTCTTATTAATTATATCATATTAGCTAATCTATTTTTTACCTAACTTCCTAGCTAATTGAAACATTGTTACCACATTTTCAGGACGAACATCATCTTGTATATTATGTGCAGCTGCAAATATATATCCCCCTTGTTGGTTCATATCAGTAAGTAATTTACTAACTGCTTTTTCAATTGTTTCGCTGTTTCCAAATGGTAATACTTCTTGTGTATCTAATCCACCGTGGAAAACTATATCATTACCAAATTTTAATTTTAAATGAGCAGGATCCATTTTTTCATTAGTTGGTTGTATAGGGTTTAAAATATCTACTCCACAATCAATAAGAGAAGGAATTAAATCGTGTACACAACCACATGAATGATGAAGGAAATATGCATTTGTGTATTTCTTTGTTTCGATTACTCGTTCTTTTACATAAGGTTTAATGAATTCATCAAACATATCAACAGACATAAATAAACTTTTCTGTGTTGCAAAATCATCACCACTTGAAGTGTAATGAATATATGGACCAATCGCTTCATAATATTTTTTTGTAACTGCCATCTGGTAAGCAAAGATTTTTTCATTGAAATATTTAATATAATCTGGCTCTACAATCAGCTTTGTCAAATAATCATCAAATCCTAGCATCCAACATCCAATTTCAAAAATTCCATATATAGGATGTTCACCGCAGACTATATAATCACTATTTTCATAATAATCTTTTGCTAATTTTCCATAGGATTCAAGTAATTTATCATCTATACTATTAGGGTTTGGCCATTTATAGTCATTTAAATCGTCAATAGTGGTTCCTTTTAAGGGAGAATGAATATTATCCCAGTACTTTCCATCAAATGTTCTCTTAATCCCCCACTCATCAATATACACAGTATCACTTATTTCTTCATACAAAGAATCAGTTGGTGTTAAAATAGTCCCAACTGCAATAGTATCAATGTCTAAATATTTTCTAATTCGTTGATCGATGATTTGACTTTTCCCGAATTTAAGTTTAGGTTCTTCACTTACTGAATATCCTAAAAATTCTAGTAACATCCGTTGGCTATCACCTTCCATTGTTGACAATGGATTCCCACCAAAATCTAAAATGATGTCATCTGGTTGTTGGTGATTCATGATTTTTTCAAAATTTTCTCTTCTTTTCATATTTTCTCCTACTTAATGTAATCAATGTCTATCTTTGATGTCTATAGTTTTATGAAAATCAGCTATAAGCAATAATCATGTCTTTATTTTATCATATAATTTTTATACCTTCTTTAGTAATTTAATAATTTCTTTGGTTTTTGCAACATATCCAGTAGTAAGAACTTTTCCATTAACCACTAAAGCAGGTGTTTTCATAACACCATAGGCCATAATATCTTTTAGATCAGTTACTTTTTCAATACTAGTAATTATAGATAGTTGTTCTAATGCTTCTTTTGTGTTTTCTTCTAATTTGTGACAGCTTTTACAACCGCCTCCTAAAATTTTTATATTCATTTTCATCTCCTATATCAAAAAATTACCAATTAAGTTAAACAAATAACCTGTGATGATGATTCCAATACCAGTAATAATCACAAATGTCACAATTAACTTAGGTTTAATTACTTTTTTTAGTAAAACTATTTCAGGTAATGATAAAGCGGTAACTGCCATCATAAACGATAGAGCCGTTCCTATTCCCACACCTTTTTGAATTAATGCATCAGCAATTGGAATGGTCCCTAATGCATTTGAGTACAATGGAATCCCTGCAATAACACCAATAATAACAGCAAACGGATTATTAGGTCCTGCATATTTAACAAGAAAGTCAGCTGGTACCCACCCATGTATAGCCGCACCTATTCCTATTCCTATTAATAAGAACAACCAGATTCTTTTTAAAATATCTATTACGTTAGCTAAGGCAAAAGATAATCGACCCCTTTGTGATAGTTTTTGTTCATCAAGTGAACCTACTTGCATTTCATATACTGATTCATCAATATATTTTTCCATTTTCATTTTGCCAATAATCATTCCACCAAATGTTCCAATGATTACTCCTGTTATTACATATACTAAAGCAATCTTCCAACCAAATAATCCAAGGAGTATTGCAAAAGCCGCTTCATTAACAATAGGTGATGTTATTAAAAAAGAAAAAGTCATACCAAGAGGAACTCCTCCTTCTACAAACCCAATGAAAATTGGAACAGAACTACACGAACAAAAAGGTGTTACAATTCCCATTAATGATGCAAGGAAATTGCCACCAACTCCACTAAATCTAGATAATAATTTTTTTGTTTTCTCTGGTGGAAAATAGCTACGAATATATGAGATGATAAAAATCATCATAAATAATAGCATTAATATTTTAATGGTATCATAAAAGAAAAAATGTATACTTCCACCTAATTGACTCTCTATTGATAAATGAAATATTTCTTCAACAATAAACGTTACTAGTCTATCTAACCAATTAAACATATTACTTCCCTTTTGTTAATTGTATAATTTCTTTTTGTAAAATTATTTGACTTAATAAAATGATTTTTCTCACTTCATCATGTTTAATTAGATAAATGATTTTATTTCCATCCCTTTTGCTATCTAGAACATCTGCATCTTTTAATAATTTTAAATGTTGAGAAATATTTGGTTGTGTTGATTCAATTTGATCAAATATCTCACAAACACATAGTGGCTTCTCGTTTAGTAGTTTTATAATTTCCATTCTAGTTGGATGTCCAAGCGCCTTGAAAATATTTGCGTTCATTATTTCAATTTTCATACATTCCTCCATAAGCATATAAGCATTTTCTTATATTGTAGAGACTTAATAGACCATTGTCAAGATTTTTTGGTATAATAAATATAATAATGATAAGGAGTATTGTATGATTGATTTTATGGTATGGTTAGAAGGATTTAGAACACCTTTGTTAGACAAAGTTTTTAATTACATAACAATGATTGGTGAAGAAACTTTTATACTAGTGATTATGTGTATTGTTTTTTGGAGCATCAGTAAAAAGGCAGGTTATAGATTAGGCTTTAGTGTTGTGTTTAGCGCTTGGATAAATGCAGGAGTAAAAGATATACTAAAAGTAACTAGACCTTATGATTTAGATAATCGTTTGCACCCACTTAGATTGCATTCTACGAATAACACTTATTCTTTACCAAGTGGACACACACAAAATGCAGCTACTTTATTTACCTCTTTAGCTTTATCTATTAAAAAAGGCTGGTTTACCATTATCGCTATTATTATGATGTTACTAGTTGGTTATTCTAGAATTTATTTATCACTACACACTCCATTAGATGTAGCTATTGGATTAGTATTAGGTATAGGTATTGTTTTTTTATGTCACTTCTTACTTGATTTATGTGAAAAGAAAAAAACAACTTGGCCATTATTTTTACTACTTCTTCCTGTTGTAGCTGGTTTATATTTCATACAAACAGAAAATTTTTATAAAATGGCAGGACTGTGTATATCATTTGTTCTTGGTTATTTTATTGAAAGTAAATTTATAAAATTTAAAGTTAACACTACATTTTTAAAGCATCTTGGTAAGATTGTTGTAGGCTTAGTGATTGCCATTGCCCTAAAAGAAGGATTAAAGTTCATCTTACCTGACACTATAATATTTCATATGATTCGATATTTTCTATTAGGTAGTAGTGTTGTTGTTCTTTCACCTTGGTTATTTAAAAAATTAAAATGGGCATAAACAAGGATATATAAATAATGGGAACTATATTAGAAAAAGATTTATATCAACCTATAAAAACTTACTTAGAAGAACAAGGTTATAAAGTTCATAGTGAAGTCAAAAACTGTGATATAACTGCTACTAAAAATAGTGAGCTAATTATCATTGAAATGAAAAAGAATTTAAATCTTACCTTGTTAGTTCAAGCAAGTAACAGGCAGAAAACTAATGCCTCTGTTTACATTGCTATTCTAAAACCAATTGGAGGTATTTATAGTAAAAAATGGCGAAAATATTTACATTTAGTAAAACGGCTTGAACTTGGACTTATTCTTGTAACTATTAATAATAAAAAAGTTGCTACTGTTAGAATAATATTCCATCCCATTGAGTACAAACGAAAAACAAACTATAAAATGAAAAAAAGTATTATAAACGAAATCAATGGTAGAAGTGCTGATTATAACGAAGGTGGAGTATCAAAAACTAAGTTAGTAACAGCCTATAGGGAAAATGCTATTTATATTGCTTGTGCATTGAAGAAAAATGGAGATAGTACTCCAAAGCAATTGCGAACTATGGGAACTGGTGATAAAACAACATCAATTTTATATAATAATCACTATGGATGGTTTAAGAGAATTGATAAAGGTGTATATCGACTAGCTACAAAAGGAGGTTTAGAAATGGCCAACTTTCCTAAAATAGTTATCTACTATAAAAACAAATTATCTTCTAAGCATAACAGTAACTAATTAACTTATATTTTTATTTTTCTACGTGTCTTTTTGCTAAGTACACAAACGGTGTGTCTGCTACAGCTACAATTACTTTTAAAACATATGTTGTTATAAATATTTCAAGTAATATGCTAAATGAAAATATTCCAATAAAGGCAATACCTACAAAAATTATTGTATCAATTGCTTGTGACACCATAGTGCTTAGATTGTTCGCAATAAAAATCTTACCAGTTTTCTTTTTCCAAAAAGAATATGCCCATACATCATGCCACTGGCTAACCAAATAAGCAGCCATACTTCCAAGAGCAATTCTAGGCATAACACTAAATATTGTAACTAAGCTATTATGAGCAAAGTCTTCTGGTATAGGAATAAATACTAAAGCTAAATTCATAAGTACTGTCATAGATAATATCGAGAAAAACCCGATTAAAACTCCTTGCTTAGCATGGTTATTACCATAGTACTCATTTAGTATATCAGTTGCTAGAAAGCTTGTTGCATAAACAATATTGCCTAAACTTGCCGCCATCCCAAAAATATTTACTGTTTTTGTTACTTGTATATTTGCAACAATAGCAGCTATAACTATCCAAGCAAACAGTCCTTTTTTACCAAAAAATTTATGAGCTAATGTAATACATAAAAAATTTACGATTAGCATAACTATCCACATAATCTCATTCATATACTAATGCTCCTTTTATACTTATATGTCTATTAATTATACAAAAATTAAAATATTACAACATTTGCTATCAAATTAAAATGTTAGTCTATTGTATCATAAGTAAAGTATTATGTTTAATTTATCATTTTATAATTTTAAAAATTTTATTACTTTTTTTTATAAATCTTTGTTATCGTTTGTTTTGCTGCATGAACAATAAAAAGATGCAAGGATTGTAGAATCAAATTCCAAGGATAGACGTGTGACTCAGAACAATGTTGCTTAAGTGGTATAGTGCAAACTAATGATGCAATATCTATCGCCTATAGTGAAACAATCTATAAGATTCTTCAGTTTTTACCTAAAACCTACATAGAAAACGTTTCCTTTGTTCAACCAAATGGAACTTTATTTGAACATGTTAGAAGCTATCAATACGACACAATTCGCGAGACTGGTCTAAGTATGGATGCTGAGTACTTTTACTTTCCAGCTCCAGCTATTGTTGTGAATCAATATATTAAAGATATGCTTCATCAATATCTAATTATTCACTGGCTTTTACAAAAAGCAAATGAATCTAACATTTTGCTATTTAGCGTTGAAGTTATTGATAAAAACT
>JAUUZE010000137.1 GCA_030590175.1 Clostridia bacterium | reverse complement strand
TCAATATCTGAACCTGTAATAGAATAACCTAAGCCAATCATAATTTCTGCTAATCCTGACATACTTGACCCATTAATTCCAATAAAATGGATATGTGAAATTTTATTATTATCTAGTAGTTGCATAGTCACCTCAAAAATATCATACTATAAATAAACCTGTTTTGAAAATCTTTTTAATAAAAATTTAAGGAGAGCTTAAGAGCAAATACACATTTTTATGGTAAAATAAAAATAGTCAAGAAAAAGAAAAAGGTGACATTGATGGGAAAAGACAAATATTTAACAATTGAAAGTGTAACATATATAATGAATCAAACAGATTCATCTTATGAAGATGCTGAAAAAGCATTAAAAAAACATAAGGGAAATAAAGATAAAGCAATAAGATGGATTGATTCTCAAAGAAGAACATTTTATGCCAAAGCAAGAAAGTCTTTAATAGAATTGTTTTTCTATAAATTTATAATTAAAAAGAGAGACAAAACCTATGTAAATATTCCTTTATGGTTATTATTTATCGTTTTTTTAATCACAATGATTGGAATGTCAAATAATAGCTATTACTATTTTGAATTAGAAGGTGCAATTATTTTTATTGTTATACTTCTAATCTTTGTAACATTATTAACTGGTTGTGATGTTGTTATAAGTAAGAGAGAGCATGAAGCTAAAATTCGTCTAAAGAATGTAAAAAAACATAAAAAAGAAATTAGTATAATTGATTTAGAATATGAAGTATCTGAAACTAATGATGGAAAACATATGATAGAGGTGGATGAATAATGGCAAAGATTCTCGTAGTTGAAGACGAAAGTAAGATTGCTAGATTTTTACAGTTAGAATTGGTTCATGAAGGTTACGAAGTAGAGGTGGCTTTGAATGGGTACGATGGTTGTGAAAAAGCAACAGAAGGTAATTTTGATTTAATATTACTAGATTTAATGCTTCCAGGGTTAAGTGGTATTGAAGTATGTAGGCGAGTGAGGAATCAATCTGATATTCCAATTATTATGTTAACAGCTAAAGATGATATTTCGGATAAAGTAACAGGTCTTGATATGGGAGCTGACGATTATATTACAAAACCTTTCGCAATTGAAGAAGTGTTTGCTAGAATTAGGGTTGCACTTAAGAGAGTTAAAAGAAAAAAGAAAAAAGAAAATATTTACTATTATAAAGATTTAACGGTTAATACAGATAATTATGATGTAAATTATCTTAGCGAAAAAGTAATTTTAACAAAAAAAGAATTTTCACTATTAGTATACTTACTAGACAATATTAATGTGGTTGTTCCAAGGGAGACTATATTATCAAAAGTGTGGGGGTATGAGTATATTGGTGAAACAAATATTGTTGATGTTTATGTTTCATATATAAGAACAAAAATTGATCAAAAATATAATGTGGATATTATTAAAACAATTAGAGGAGTTGGTTATATAATAAGAGAGGACAAGGATGAGTGATAATAATATAAACCAACGAAAATCTCTAAGACGAAAATTAACCAATCAATACTTGGGGATTTTTACTATTGTCTATTTCATTTTACTTGTGGGAATTATGTTGACTATAATCACTGCTGAGTATATTAATATAGAAAATCATACTATTAATATTGTTTCTTCCAAATTGCAAGAAGAAGAGACTATTATTAATAAAAGTTTAGATAGTACCGGTTATGAAAAACATATCATTAGTTATGCAGTATATGATAAATTGCTAAATCCAGTTGATAGGATTAGTGGTGAAGGTGGCATGCCTGAATATGCATTCTTACATAATATTAATGTTTTTTATAAATTGCAATACTTTACCAGAACTGGAGACACAATCTATTCTTTTACTTCTGCTCAACAAAGTGAACATGTTGTTTATATTAAATTTGATTTATTTAATTACTCAAAAGATAATGTTTTTTTACTAGAAATTGTAGTACTAATTATTATATTTGGTATTGGCTACTTACTGGGAGTTCTTTTGTTTGCTGCCATTGGTAATGCAAAAACAAAAAAAGCATTAAAACCTATTCACGATTTAACTGTACTAGCTTCTTCCATAAATGAGAATAATATGAATCTTAGGATTGATGTAGAGTCGGCGAGATATGAGCTAAAAGAGTTGTGTATAACTATAAATAGTATGTTACAGCGTATTGAAACAGTATATAAAAAACAAAAAACCTTTGTGTCAGATGTGTCTCATGAACTTAGAACACCAATTAGTATAATTGATGGTTATATGAATATGCTAAAACGATGGGGCAGTACAGATGAAATAATTCTTAATGAATCTATTGAAGCAATTCTATCTGAAACAAAAAGCATGAAAGAATTAGTTGAAGCACTATTATTCTTAGCACGATATGACCATCAATCTATTGTCTATGAAAAAGAAGGAGTAGATCTTTCTGGTTTATTAGAGGATGTGTATAGAGAAACCACATTGCTTGATAAAGAAAAACACAAATTAAGCTGTACCATAGGTGAAGGTCTAACTTGTATTGGTGATTATCGGAAGTTAAAAGAATGTATAAGAATATTTATGGATAATAGTCTAAAATATACTGAAAAAGGAAGAGATATTCATTTGTCGGGACAAGGTGTAGGTGCGAATATTATGTTATCAATAAAAGATAAAGGAATAGGAATTTCAAAAGAACATTTAGGAAACATTTTTAATAGATTTTATCGTGCTGAAGAATCACGAGATAAAAAAACAGGAGGGTCTGGTTTAGGTTTGGCAATTGCTCGTGCTATTATCTTGGCACATAATGGAAAAATTAAAATTTTTAGTAAAGAGGATAGTGGAACAACTGTTGAAATATATTTACCAAAAGCTAAATTACCACATAGTTGACTAAAGGTATAAAATGAGTTTACAATATCTGTATGAGACAGAAATTTGACGAACGAGATATTATTTTTTCAAGACTTCGTATGACTAAAGGAAGCCAATCTTTTAAAGACTATTATCTAAGACATCCAGCGAAAAAAAAGAGAGATCAAGAGATAAAAGATGAAGCTAGACTACGTTCAAAGTACACATCTGGTGACATTTTTTCTTTTTTAGCGCCTAAAGCTGACTGGGAAGAGAAGTTATTTCAACAAGAAATCATGCCAAACCGCGAAGTGGCATTTTCGCAGCATAAAAAATATATTAATACACCGATTAATCAAAATGTTAAAAAGCAAGATGCCACACAGTTAACTAAAATAATTAAGAGTAAAGCTATCGAGCTTGGAGCTTGTTTAGTAGGGATTGTAGAATTAACTGATGAAGATTATTATTCTCATAAGGGAATAACACAATTTGGTGATTACTATGGTGAAAAAATAACATTATCATATAAATATGCTATTGTGATTGCTGTTGAAATGGCAAGTGAATATATGAAAAAAGCCCCTAGGTATGAAGAATTAGTAGCAACAGAAGTTGCATATGATAAAAGTGTTTTTATTACTGCTTCATTGGCAATTTATTTAAAAGAACTTGGATATGATGCATTGACTAATAATTATATTAACTATATGGCACCAATGGTTGCTATGTCTATTAAAGCTGGATTAGGTGAAAGAGGAAGAAATAATCTATTAGTCACAAAAGAATATGGATCACGAGTGAGAACTGCTGCCATATTAACCAATGCTAATCTCATTGTAGATAAACCAATTTCATTTGGATTGCAAGAATTTTGTAATCAATGTATGAGATGTGTGGAACGATGTCCAACACAAGCGTTATCAGCGACAGGTGATATTCATGTAAGTGATTCTACATGCATGGATGTGTGGTTAAGAAGTCGAACAGACTGTGGTATTTGTATTGCTGTTTGTCCTTTTTCAAAATGCAAATATGTTCTTAAGCTAAGTGTTGAGTGAAAATAAAGATAGTGATATAATTATAGATTAGAAGGACAGGTAACATGGATTCATTAATTAGGAAAATTATTAAAATTGAAGCACGTGCACAAGAAATTGTGCAAATAGCAAAAGATGAAAAAAAAGCGATTGAAAATGATATGCAATCACAGATTGCAACTCTTGAAGAAAAAATAAACTTAATGGTCGAAAGCAAAAAAGAACAACTCATTCAAAAAGCTCATGATGAAGCGGAAGAACGAATAAAAAAACTAAACAAAAAAACCAAACAAGAATTAAAAGACATGCGTGATAATGCAAAAGAAAATATGACTTTGTGGGAAGATAATATTGTCAGTAGCATTATAGAAAGAAAATGATATGTTAGATAGCGTATTCACTTATAGTAGTATTGCCACAAAAGTTCGAGGGATGTATGCCAAATTACTAACTGTGGAAGATTATCAAACAATGATTGAGAAAAAAAGTGTAGCAGATGTGGCTTCATATTTAAAAACAGCAACAAATTATGGACAATTACTTTCAAAAGTTAATGTATCTATAATTCATAGAGGTCAGTTAGAAGGAATCCTTTTACAGGAAATGATGAATGACTATAAAAAGATTTTTCATCATGTTAGAGGTAATGTGAAAACTTTTTTACATCTGTTGTATGAAAAGTATGAAATAGAAAGTTTAAAAATACTATTTAGGATACTTGAATCAGGAAATGATGTAGCTTTATTTCCTGATAGTGTAACTGTTTTATCAGAGAATCAAGCACTTAATTCGAGCAAACTATTAAGTAGTAAATCTTCAAGTCAATTAATAGGAAATTTACGTGGTTCGGTTTATTACGATGTACTCTCTGACTATGAAGAAAACAATACCTTTTTAAATTTATTTAATATTGAAACCTCTCTTGATCAATATTACTTTTTACAATTACAGAAACAGGTAAAAAAACTGCTTATTGGTAATGATGAAAAAGTTGTTCAGGAGGCATTGGTTAAACAATTAGATA
>JAUUZE010000086.1 GCA_030590175.1 Clostridia bacterium | reverse complement strand
TTACTTACGCCAAGTACTTCATAATAGTCTTTTTTATTGGTCACTTATCTAACTCCTGTTATAAATTAGGGGAACCATATTTGGTTCCCCTTAGTATAGTATTTATTACTCTTCTTCGTCAACTACTTCATAGTCTGCATCTACAACATCTTCTTCTTCAGGTTGTCCACCCATATTATCAGATCCAGGTTGTCCTTCAGAAGGATTTTGTGCATAAATCTTTTCGCTAATCTTATTCATAGCTTCTGTTAATTTTCCAGTGGCATCTTTAATTGCCTCTATATCTTCACCTTTTAATACTTCTTTTAGGTTTTCGATTTCGCTGTTAACAGGTGCTTTATCGTCATCATTTAATTTATCACCAGCATCCTTCATAGCTTTTTCTGTCTGATAAATCAATGAATCAGCATTATTTCTAGCTTCAATAGATTCTTTAGCTAATTTATCTTCTTCTGCATATTTTTCAGCATCTTTTATTGCTTTATCGATATCATCATCAGATAAGTTAGTTGATGCTGTAATAGTAATTTTTTGTTCATTTCCTGTTCCTAAGTCTTTTGCAGAAACATGTACAATACCATTTGCATCAATATCAAATGTAACTTCTATTTGAGGAATTCCTCTTGGTGCAGGAGCAATACCTGTTAATTGGAATCTTCCCAATGTTTTATTATAGCTTGCCATTTCTCTTTCACCTTGTAAAACGTGAATATCTACTGATGGTTGACTATCTGCAGCAGTTGAAAAAATTTGACTTTTCTTTGTAGGAATAGTTGTATTTCTTTCAATAAGATTAGTACATACTCCACCTAATGTTTCAATTCCTAATGATAAAGGAGTAACATCAAGTAATAGTAAGTCTTTAACATCACCCGTTAATACACCAGCTTGAATTGCTGCGCCTAATGCAACACATTCGTCAGGATTAATACCTTTAAATGGATCTTTACCTAAATATTTTTTAACAGCATCTACAACAGCTGGAATTCTTGTTGATCCACCAACTAATAATATTTTATGAATATCTGAAGGAGTTAATCCTGCATCTTTCATAGCTTTTTTTGTTGGACCCATTGATTTTTCAACTAAATTAGTTGTTAATTCATCAAATTTAGCTCTCGTTAAAGTCATATCAAGATGTTTAGGTCCAGTTGCATCTGCTGTAATGAATGGTAGATTAATATTTGTAGACATAACAGTAGATAATTCGATTTTAGCTTTTTCTGCAGCTTCTTTAAGTCTCTGCATTGCCATCTTGTCTTTTGATAAATCTATTCCTGTATCTTTTTTATATTCATTAATAATATAGTTCATGACTAAATCATCAAAATCATCTCCACCAAGTCTGTTATTACCATTTGTTGCTAACACTTCAAAAACTCCGTCTGAAATATCTAAAATTGATACATCAAATGTTCCACCACCAAGGTCAAACACCATTATTTTTTGATCTTCATCTTTATCCATTCCATATGCTAACGCAGCAGCTGTTGGTTCATTGATAATACGTAATACTTCTAAACCAGCAATTTTTCCAGCATCCTTTGTAGCTTGTCTTTGTGCATCACTAAAATATGCAGGTACTGTAATTACTGCTTGTTTTACTTCTTCACCTAAATAACTTTCAGCATCAATTTTTAGTTTTTGTAGAACCATAGAAGAAATTTCTTGTGGTGAATGGTTTTTTCCATCAATGTCAATTTTTCTACTTGATCCCATATCTCTTTTTATAGAACTTACTGTTCTCTCAGGATTAGTAATTGCTTGTCTTTTAGCAACCTGTCCTACTAATCTCTCTCCTATTTTTGAAAAGGCTACAACCGATGGAGTTGTTCTTGCTCCTTCTGCATTTGCAATAACTACGGCTTCGCCGCCTTCCATTACTGCCACACATGAGTTTGTTGTTCCTAAATCAATTCCGATTACTTTAGCCATTAATTTTACCTCCGTTTTTTTGTCTTTGACTATTTTTGACCATTACAGTCTAATATTTTATTTAATTTGCTACTTTTACCATGCTATGTCTTATAACTTTCCCTTTATAGGTATACCCTTTTTGCAATTCTTCTATCACTTTATTCAGTTCATATTTCTCATCTTCTATATGCATAACTGCATTATGTAACTCAGGGTCAAAGTCTTCATCTAAGCATTCAATTGGCTCAACACCAATCTTTTCTAATACTTCATTAAATTGCCTATATACCAGTTCAAATCCTTTTAGTACATCAGATATTTCATTACTTTCATGTACATTTTTATTTGCTGTTTCCATATTATCAATAACTGGAAGAAAACTGTCAATAACATCATTTGTTGCGCTTGTATAAATCTGTTCCTTTTCTTTAATTGTCCGTTTTCTAAAATTATCAAATTCAGCAGCAAGTCGCTTAAAACTGTCAACAGATTCATTATTTCTTTCGTCCAATTCTTTAATCTTTTTTTCTAGCTTAGCTATTTGTTTTTTTATTTTTTTATCGTTTTTTTCTTTTTCAGCTTTGCTATTTATAGGAATTTCTACTTCCTCATTGATTGAATCATTAATTTCTTTACTCAAATTTTTACTTCCTCCTTCCTTAATATTTTTTTATTAATTCATCCATTAAACTACCTAAATCAGTAAATGAATGGATAACTTTTTTATAATTCATTCTTGTTGGTCCAGCAAGAGCAATTGTTATATAACCATACTCTCCTAAATCAACTGATTTTCTTGCAATACTCATATTCTCAAGATCACTATTTAAATTTTCTTTTCCAATTGTTATATTAATATCATCATTTTCAGCAATTTCAAGTAATTCTAATAGTTTCTCTTTTTTACTAAATGCTTCCATTACCAATTTTGCATCATGTATGTTATTAAACTCCGGAAACCCAAGTAGTTTTTCTTTACCCTTAACAAAGGTATCAATATCATCTTTTTCTGTCAAAACATCAAATATCTCTTTCAAAACCATTTTTGCGAACTTCAAATTGTCTTTCTTAAATAATAATAATTCATCATAACTTTGATTCATGATTTCAATTGCTGATTTACCTTTAGTTTTTTCATTTAAATAATTAGTAATTCTTTCTATATTTATATGACAATCATTTTTTACTACAAATTCACGATGTGCAACTTTTCTATTTTCTAATATTATAACCGCCACATATTCATTTTTTCTCATTTCTAATACATGAACAGACAATATATGATTGCTATCTTTTTTTCTTCTTCTCATTCCAATAGCAGTATAATTAGTTTTCTCTGAAAGTAAAGTGGAAATATCTTCAACTATTCTATCAATTGATGATAAAGCTTCCATTCGATTTATCAATTCTACTATGTAATGTTCTTGGCTAATTTGTCTAAACAAATTATCAACATAGAATCTATAACCTTTTTCAGAAGGAATCCTACCTGCTGATGTATATGGATGAGAAATATAACCATCATTTTCAAGTTGAGCCATTTCATTTCTAATTGTAGCTGAAGAAACACCAAAATCATACTTGGATAATAAACTTTTAGAACCAATTGGCTCTGCAGTTGATACATATTCATCTACAATTGCTTGTAATATTTCAAGCGTTCTAGCATTCATGGCTTAACCTTTCACATTTAGCACTCACAACGCAAGAGTGCTAATCTATATAAAAGATACCATTGAATATTTTTTTTGTCAATAGAAATTTACCTAAAAAAATGATAGAAATACTTGATTAGAAAAGTCTTTTCCTTTATCGGTTAAACTTACCTTATTTGATGAAATATTTATTAAGTTATCATCTTTTAATTTTTTTATAATTTGTTCATATTTTTCTGTAAATATACATGAGAATTTTTCTTTATAAGTATCTAATGAAAATCCTTCATTTAAACGTAAGCGTAACATAATAAACTCTTTTTCTTGTTCTTCTAATGAAATATTTTCTAATTCTTCATGGGGTAATTGATTAATTTTAATAGTACGAATATATTTAAAAAGATCATTTGAGTTGTGAAATCGTTGTTGATTATAGTATGAGTGAGCTCCTAATCCAATTCCTAAATAATCATCTTGTTTCCAATATCCTAAGTTGTGTTGACTTTCATAACCATTAATTGCATAATTTGAAATTTCATATTGATTAAAACCATTCTTAGCTAATTTACTTTCAGTTAATTTATACATTTCTCTATCAAGTTTTTCATTTGGTATAGGTAACATTTTTTTACTAATCATACTATGAAGTATTGTATTTTTTTCAACTGAAAGCGAATAACATGATAGATGTTTTAAAGGTAGTTTCATTATCTCCTCTAAAGTAGATTCATATATTTTTAAAGTTTGTAAAGGATAGCCAAAAATTAAATCAGCACTTATATTATTAAATCCAATATCTTTAGCTAATAAAATACTATCAATAGCAGTTTTTTTGTTATGTATCCTCCCCATTAAACGAAGTATTTTATCATCTAATGATTGAACACCAAAACTTAACCTATTAATTCCCATCTCCTTATATTCAATTAATTTTTCTTTATTTACAGTTTCTGGGTTTATTTCAATGGATACTTCAGATTCATTTGAAAAGGAAAGTTTAGATAAAACTTTCTTTATATATTTTGATGGTAAATAAGTTGGTGTGCCCCCACCTAAAAATATACTAGTAATTTGTTTGTTTTTTAATAAAGTATAAGAAAGTTCAATTTCTCTCACTAGTGCATCAATATAACTATCAATTAAATAATCTTTATTATCATATGAAATAAAATCACAGTATTGACACTTTGATTGACAAAAAGGTATGTGAATATATATTCGTAATTTATTCATGTTAAGTATCCAGTTTTAAAACACTCATGAATGCTTCTTGTGGTACTTCCACAGATCCTAACTGACGCATTCTCTTCTTTCCTTCTTTTTGTTTTTGTAATAATTTTTTCTTTCTAGAAATATCACCACCATAACATTTTGAAGTTACATCTTTACGAAAAGCACGGACTGTTTCCCGCGCAATAATTTTCCCACCTATACATGCTTGTACAGGTATTTCAAATTGATGCCTTGGTATTGTTTCTTTTAGTTTTTCAGCAATTCTTCTACCTCTTGCATATGCTTTGCTTTCATGTACAACAAATGATAAAGCATCTATAACATCACCATTAAGAAGTACATCTAATTTTACTAATTTAGCAGGTTTATAACCTTTAATTTCATAGTCAAGTGAAGCATATCCTTTGGATCTAGATTTTAAAGCATCAAAAAAATCATAGATAATTTCATTTAAAGGAATTTCATAATTTAATTGTACCCTTACATCATCTAAATATTCCATATCAATATAAACACCACGTCTATCTTGACATAATTCCATTATATTTCCCATAAATTCTTGTGGAACAATAACTGCTGATCTTGTTATTGGTTCTGCCATAGATTTTATCTCAGTTGGTTTTGGCATATTTGTAGGATTATCAATTAAAACAACAGAACCATCATTTTTTGTAATTTTATAAATAACACTTGGAGCAGTTGTAACTAAATCAAGGTCAAATTCTCGTTCTAATCTCTCTTGAATTATTTCCATATGTAGTAAACCTAAGAAGCCACATCTAAATCCAAATCCTAAAGCACTTGAGCTTTCTGGTTCAAATAATAATGATGCATCATTTAATTTTAATTTTTCAAGAGCATCTCGTAAATCATTATAACGTGCACCATCTGCAGGAAATATTCCACAATAAACCATTGGAGTTACTTTTTTATATCCTGCTAAAGGTTTTTTAGCAGGATCTATAGCTGATGTAACAGTATCACCAACTCTAGTAAATGATACATTTTTAATACTAGCAGTAAAGTAACCTACCTCACCTGCTACTAATTTTTTACTTGGAATAAACCCACCTGGTTTCATATATCCTATTTCATTAATTTGATATTCTTTTTTAGTATTCATCATTTTAATGGTTTGGTTTAATTTCATGGTACCTTCTTTAACTCTAATATAAACGATTACTCCTTTATATTGATCATACTTTGAATCAAAAATTAGTGCTTGAAGGGGCTTATTATCATCACCTTCTGGAGGTGGTAAATAAGTTACTATTTTTTCTAATACTTCTTCAATATTAATACCATTTTTTGCTGAAACACAGGGTGCATGAGATGCTTCTATTCCTATTACATCTTCAATTTCTTCTTTAACATGTTCTGCTCGTGCAGCTGGTAAATCAATTTTATTTATTACAGGTAATATTTCTAAATTACTTTCTAAAGCTAAATATACATTTGCTAATGTTTGTGCTTCTATTCCTTGAGCAGCATCGACAACTAATACAGCACCATCACAAGCTGCTAAACTTCTAGAAACCTCATATGTAAAATCTACATGACCTGGTGTATCAATAAGGTTAAATATGTATTCCTCTCCATTAGGACGGTGATATATCATTCTAACAGCTTGAGATTTTATTGTAATTCCACGTTCTCTTTCTAAGTCCATATTATCTAATATTTGAGCAGACATTTCTCTTTTAGAAATTAATCCTGTCATTTCAATGATTCTATCTGCTAAGGTTGATTTTCCATGGTCAATATGGGCTATAATTGAAAAGTTTCTTATATTTTCTTTTTGTTGGCTCATTCTTCCTCCTGGTACTTGCTATTTCTCAATGATTATACCATAATACTATATAGTTAATCTACAAAGGAGATTTATGAACATGAAAAAAATTATAGGATTAATTTTAATAATTTCAATGATTTTAATTTTAGGAGGATGTAACAAAGTGAGTACAAACACAGATAATGGAAATGACAAAGAAGAATTAGTATTCAATCAGGTAAGTAAACCTGAAAAAGGAGACCTAATTGCAATAATGAAAACAGATTTAGGTGATATTTATATAAGACTATTTGATGAATTAGTACCTAAAACAGTAGAAAATTTTACTACACATGCAAAAGATGGCTATTATGATGGAATTAAGTTTCATAGAGTTATTGAAAATTTCATGATTCAAAGTGGTGATCCAGCTGGAAATGGAACTGGTGGCGAAAGCATTTGGGGTGGTTCTTTTGATGATGAATTTGTACCTGAACTTCATAATTTCTATGGTGCTTTATCAATGGCAAATTCAGGACCTAACACCAATGGAAGTCAATTTTTCATTGTACAAGCTTCTAATGAAACAATATCATCTGAATCATCTTCATGGTTTACACAACAAGGGTTTAGCGAAGATGAATTTAATATGTATTTAGAATATGGTGGCACTCCTTGGTTAGATCATGGTCACACTACTTCAGGTGATGGTCATGCTGTATTTGGTCAAGTATATGAAGGTATGGATGTTGTTGATGCCATTGCAAAAGCTAAAGTTACTGCAGATGGTTCAACCCCAGCTACAGATATTTTAATTATATCAATAGAAATAACTACTTATTAATTTATTACAAATATTAAATATAAACTATGTTAAGGGATGATTTAAAAATCATCCCTTTTATTTATGTGACATTGAATTGGCTAACATTATTAAATCATTTATATTGTTTTTCTTAGGGTCTTTCCAAACTTCAGATAATAATAAGTCTAATATCTCCCCTATTCTATTACCTTGTACCGCAAATTCATGGGATTTTAAATCATTTCCAGTAATTTTTAAATCACTTATAAATATTGGTTCACGATTTAATATAATACTAGAAAACATATCTAAATTAACTTTTTTTAAAATTAATACTTTTTCACAATTATTAATTCCAATTAAATTCATTAATTTTTTTAAAGCAATTTTATCATTGTATTTTTCAAAGTCCATATTATTTATAATCATTTTAATTGAATATTTTGTTTTTTTATCAATTGTTAAAAATTCTAGTAATTCTAAATTTTTAGGTATACCAATTAAACTTGCTAACCTAAGAACCAAATCATATTCATCTATTAGATTATCAAATAATAAATTTTCAAATAAAGGAAAAATTTGAAGTTGATTAATAAATTGTTTATGTTCTCCATTAATTGTTTTTATGAATTCTTGAGTGATTCTTTCCATAGAAATGTGTTTTAATAAGTATTGATATTTTTTTATTGCTTTAAGAGTGTTTTTTTCAATATCAAATCCAAGTTGAGCTGAAAAACGAATTGCCCTTAACATTCTTAGTGCATCTTCTTTAAATCGTTTTTTTGGGTTTCTTACTGTTTTTATTATTTTTTTTTCACAATCGCTTAACCCTTTATAATAATCTATAATTTCTAAATTACTTGTTTGTAACATGGCATTGATTGTAA
>JAUUZE010000081.1 GCA_030590175.1 Clostridia bacterium | reverse complement strand
TTTTTTAATGATATACTAATTTAGCAGTTCTCCTTACTTCTTATTTCTTCTCTTAACAATATACTTGTCAGATGCTTTATTTTTCTTCCTTGTTTTGTAACCAAGTGTTGGTTTACCCCAAGGTGTTACAGGTCCTGGTCGTCCAACTGGTGATTTACCTTCACCACCACCATGTGGATGGTCATTAGGATTCATAACAGATCCTCTTACAGTTGGTCTGACTCCCATATGTCTTTTTCTTCCAGCTTTACCAATTGAGATGTTTTCATGGTCTAAGTTGCCTACCTGACCAATAGTTGCTTTACATTCAATTCTAACCATTCTTACTTCACCAGATGGTAATCTAACCTGTGCATATTTATCTTCTTTAGCCATTAGTTGTGCAGAGTTACCAGCACTTCTAACCATTTGACCACCTTTGCCTGCTTTTAATTCAATATTATGAATTATGGTACCAACTGGTAGATTAGCCAGTGGTAAAGCATTACCAGTTTTAATATCTGCTTGTGATCCAGATTCAACTGCATCTCCAACTTTAAGTGTATTTGGAGCTAAGATATATCTTTTTTCTCCGTCAGCATAATGTAATAAAGCAATGTTGGCTGAACGATTAGGATCATATTCAATAGATGCTACTTTTGCAACCACACCATCTTTATCTCTTTTAAAATCAATAATTCTATATTTTTTATTCGTGCCACCACCTTGATGTCTGACAGTAATTCTTCCATAAGAATTTCTTCCAGCTGATTTTTTCTTTTTTTCTAAAAGACTTTTCTCAGGGTTAGTTCTTGTAATGTCTTCAAATGTAGACACTGTCATGAACCTTCTAGCTGGTGATGTTGGACGAAATTTTTTAATTGGCATTTTATTCACTCCTTATCAGTTGCTGCTATTGAGCCATTCCAAACTCTTCAATACTTGTCTTATATTTCTTAGCAGAAGCTTTTTCTTTTCCACCTTTGTCCAAATACACTTCAGCAATAGGGTTTAAATCAATCTTTACAATTGCTTTTTTGAATTTAGATCTTCTTCCTTGGTGAACACCCATTCTCTTTAATTTGCCATCATAGTTCATTGTATTAACTTTGATAACTTTTACGTTGAATAGATTTTCTACGGCCTCTTTTACTTCAGTTTTGGTAGCATCAACAGCGACGATGAAAGTGTATTTACCATCAACTAACTCATCACTACTTCGCTCGGTTATATACGGTCTGATAATAATATCTTCAGGTTTTCTCATTACGCATATACCTCCTCTATCATTTTAACGGCCTCTTTTGTGACCACAATTTTATCGTATTTAATCAAATCATATACATTAATTGTATTAACTCCAACAGTTTTTACATTTCCAATATTATTGGCAGATTTAATAACTGTTTTATCATTAGTATCTAGTACTATTAATGTTGATTGATTATTTAATTTAAGGTTAGTTAATACTTCTATCATTTTTTTGGTTTTAATTTCATCAAATGTTAGTGTATCAATAACAATAAATTCACTTTCATTAACTTTTGTTGTTAACGCAGACTTCAAAGCTAGCCTTTTCATCTTTTTAGGGACTTTTATACTATAGTCTCTTGGTTTTGGGGCAAAAGCTACGCCACCACCAGTCCATTGGACATTCCTGATTGAACCTTGTCTAGCTCTACCTGTTCCTTTTTGTCTCCAAGGTTTTCTACCGCCACCTCTAACTTCACTTCTAGTCTTTGCTGATTGTGTTCCTTGTCTAGCGTTTGAAAGCTGTGCAACAACGACACTGTGCATGGCAGTTTCGTTAACTTCTATTCCAAATATTCCTTTACTGAGTTCGATACTATCTGTGATAGTTCCGCTCATGTTATATACATCTACTTTTGGCATTGCACTCCCTCCTTCCTACGCTTTAACTGCTTCATTAATTATAAGCATTCCATTTTTTGGTCCTGGAAGAGCTCCTTTAATAAGCAGTAAATTTTTATCACCGTACACCTTAACAACTTCTAGGTTCTGTACAGTTACTTTTTCAGATCCCATATGACCTGGTAATTTTTTTCCTTTAAATACTTTACTTGGACTTGATGCACCACCCATTGAACCTGGTCCTCTGTGATAATGCGATCCATGAGTTTTAGGTCCAGTTGCAGTTCCATAACGTTTAACTGTTCCTGCAAATCCTTTACCTTTAGATGTTCCAGTAACATCAATGATATTACCTGCTTCGAACATATCAGCAACATTATATTCTTTTCCAACTTCAAATGCTGATACATCTTTTACTCTAAATTCTTTTAGTACTTTTTTAGGTGTAATATTAATTTTTTCAAAAATGCCTTTCATTGGTTTATTAGTTGCATTTTCTTTTTTCTCTGCATAACCCACTTTTACAGCACAATAACCATCTTGCTCCTTAGTTTTAAGTTGCACGACGGTGATAGGACCTGCTAAAACAGCAGTTACAGGAATCGCCATTCCTTCTTCTGTAAATACCTGAGTCATTCCAAGTTTTTTACCCAGTATGAATTTTTCCACTTTCTTGTTACCTCCTTGGTTATTGGTTCACCCATTAATATGATGAACGTGACCATTAATTACAACTTGATTTCGATATCGACACCTGCAGGTAAGTCTAGTCTCATAAGAGCGTCAACTGTTTTTGGTGTAGGTTCTAAAATATCTATCAGTCTTTTGTGTGTCCTCATTTCGAACTGCTCACGTGAATCTTTATACTTGTGAGGTGCTCTTAATATTGTAATAATTTCCCTTCTTGTGGGAAGTGGTACAGGACCTGAAATCTTTGCTCCTGATCTCTTAGCAGTTTCAACAATTTTGTTAGCTGATTGATCAATAAGCTGATGGTCGTAAGCTTTAAGTCTGATTCTGATTTTATCTTTACTTGCCATTTTTTCCTCCTTAATTCTTTACCAGCACGATTTCTGTACACATGGCCGGGTGTTTCTTCTACCCTATATTTTTTACCCAGTTTTACTGGGCATCAATAACGTAAATGCACAGTGACTTGCCGCCCGTTTTCTTGAATCGGACAATCTCCTTTGAAGTGACCTACCTTCCAATTGGTAGCAATCTCCAAATTCATAGTCTGTATCGTCACAGCGAGAGTAATTATACACCAAGCATTTGGCTATTGCAAGTGTTTTTTACAATTATATTATGTGATAAAAGGTATTTTTTCATTGTCTAATCCATCAACTTCTAAAATAACGAGATCTTTTGGTTTTTTATCAACTGTATTAACAAAAACACCTTCTGTCATTGGACTATACATGAAATTTAATTCAATCTCTTTATTTTTATAAGTAATCTTTCTTGAAGTAGCTCCTTCTTGTTTTTCAACATAATCAGTAATAATCCCATTATTAACATATGATACGAAATCAGAAAAATTATTAAAATCTGTTTTTTCCTTACATATAGTAATAAAACCAGCTGTTGTTAGTAAAGTTTCTCTCAACCCAAAATTACGATTTTCTCCTTGGTAGTTATACATATTAATCATAATATGATTATTCTTTTTTTCTACAGACATAGCATAGTCTCTACCATGATTTGTAAAAGATAGCGGTCTAAATGCAAAATATGATTTATTAACCACTACATAAGCTATGTTAAATGATGAACTTGTATATGAATATTTAGTAACTTTTTCATCACCAATCATAATGGTAAAATCATCATAAAAATGACATGGAATCATTATATGTAGAAATATGGATATCATCTGACATTATAAAATCTCTATGTTCTTTTATGTAATTTATTAGTTTTTCTTTAACATCACTTTCAATATGATTACCATATTTATATAAAAGCTGTGTGAAATTCATAGGTAGGAAGTGGCATTTACTTAATTTTATATTACGTAAGATATTATTTGCTCTTTTAAATTTATTCATATTAAATAATACAAAACAATGCCAAGTCATCTCTCTTATTCCTGGTCCTTGTTCCATTCCCACATAGATTGCATTATCAGTAATTTTGTCATACATTCTTGATAGATAATATTGGTTAAATAGTTTTTTTCTTTGCTTCATAATTTCTAATCCTCACTACAATAATACTATTATAATAAAAAATAACTTAATTGCATTAAAATCTTTACAATTAATTTTTTTTCGATATAATAAATGAATATTGCGGAAATACAAACAGGCAGAGTAGATTTTTGAGCGTCAAGTGCCATTAGAACGGGAAGTTGTCTAATGGACGACGGATATAATTCGCGGTTCATTAATTGCATTCCGCTGCCACCTAAAGATAGTCTCTTTATGTGGGTTGCCATGAAAGAGGTTTTTTTATGAAAAAAACAAGAACTCTGGTAATCACATCGCTATTAGTCGCCATCACAGTGATTCTGGCGCGATTTTTACCAATTTTCAGAAATGATGTTATTAGGATTAGCATTGAATTTTTACCCATTGCTTTAGGATCAATTATTTTCGGTCCACTAATTGGAGGTTTAACTGGTTTATTAGCTGATATTATTGGCGCCACTTTATTTCCATCAGGAACATTTTTTCCAGGATTTACTCTCAGTGCTTTTTTAACTGGTATCATCTATGGACTACTTTTATATAAAAAAAATATCACTGTTATTAAAATAGTGATAACAATTATTATTAAAGTTGTAATTATTGATTTAGTAATGGTTACTACTTGGTTACTCATAATATATAAAATGCCATTAGAAGCACTTCTTTTATCAAGAATAATCAAGTGTGCTATTATAGTTCCCATTGAAATATTACTAATATATTTTGTTGCACGACCAATTAAGAATCATCTTAAAAAGTTGAATTAATAATTATTGCCTTTTTTTCTATTGCTGATTTATGAAAGCTTTCCATTAACTCCACTACATGTGCAGCCTTATGTCCATCACATTTAGGTATAGTTCCTTTTTCAATGCAGTTAATTAGTTCACTAACACCAATACCTCGTGAGTTTTCTTTATAAGGTAATGGATTGTCAATTTTTTTAAAATCATCTTGCTCAGTTTTTAAGAGAATTTCTCCATCAAAACCATTTGGGTCAGGAACTTGTAGCGAACCTTTTGTTCCATGAATCTCTATGCATGGTAGATGATGGCCCCATACATCAAATGACATAATAATATTTCCAATTGCTCCATTTTCAAAAGACATTAAACCATTCACATGTGTCATAACATTTACATCAATAATTTCACCATTTTTTTCTTTTGAAGTAATTGTTCGTTTTTTAAATGTTTTTTTTGTCATACCCATCACTTGATTAACTGGACCTAATAAATTAATTAGTGCAGTTAAATAGTATGGTCCCATATCAAACATAGGTCCCCCACCTGGTTGATAGTAAAAATCTGGTGATGGATGCCATGATTCATGTCCGTGGCACATCATATAAGCGGTTGTTGCAATTGGTTCACCTATATATCCATCGCTTATTAGCTGCTGGCACTTTGTAATAGCTGCACCTAAAAATGTATCAGGTGCACTACCTAGTAAAAGGTTTTTACTAGTAGCAATTGATACCAACTCATTTGCCTGTTCATATGTTAATGATAGAGGTTTTTCAACATAAGCATGTTTACCCGCTAATAAAGTTGCTTTACAAATACTATAATGGGCATTTGGAGTGGTTAAATTTAAGATTAAGTCAATTTTCTCATCTTTTAACATCTCATCAAATGTCATGATATTATTAATTCCATATTTTTCACTAACTGCTTTGGTTTTTAAATCATCCAAATCACAAATTGCATATACATTTGTATTATCAAACATATTAATTAGATTAGTTATATATATATGACTAATAGCACCACAACCAACAATACCAATATTTCCTTTAACCATAATACACCTCTAAAACATTTTTTCTTCATTAGCAAATTCTTCATATGTTGAATTATTCGCTAGTGCAATATCTTTACCCTCTGCAGCCCATATAAATCCATTCTCCATTAATTTATATGCTTCTTTGATATCAAAAATATCTGCATGATGCCCAAGAGAGTTATAATATACACGACCATGGCCCCATTTTTTTGTCCAAACAACAGGAACATCTACTTCCTTATTTGAAGAATTATACCAATTAACTGATGGAAATCTTGTAGTAGCTAAAACTTCAATACATGGATCTACATGAACATAGTACTGTTCACTTACAATTTTAAAATCACTAATATCTTTTATTATAGGTGATGATGAGTTTTTAATATTAACAGTATATGTTACTTGATCACTTCCAGGATGAGATACCCATTGACCTCCAGTAATAAATTGCCATTCAGTATTTTCCCTAAAAGAGTCACACATACCACCATGACATCCGGCTATACCAGTTCCATTACCTATTGCCTTTGAAATATTTTGCACATATTCATTATCAATTGCTCCCATAGTCCATATAGGAACAATTAAATGAAGATCCTTGATTTTTTCATAGTCAGAAAACACATCTAAAGTATCAGAAACTTCTACTAAAAAACCGTTTTTTTCTAACATCTCTTTAAAGACTTTACTTACTTCTACTGGTTGATGACCGTCCCAACCCCCTTGAACAATTAATGCTCTTTTCATAGTCACTCCTTCACAGCTTTTTCACAATATTCTCTTAATAATTTAACATAAATTTTATAATTTTCTAATGACACATCTGGTGGTGTTTGGTGATCAACAGATGGGATGTATCCACCCTTTTTCATTACAGGTAATATTCTTTCAAATTCATCTATCATAGCCTGCTCTCCATGTTTCATAACCATTTTATCATAGGCTCCAATAATCTTAAAATCTGGATGGTTTTTTCGTAAATTAGCTATATCAACTCCCGCTTGTCTTTCAAGTGGTAACGCTCCTTCAATTCCTGCTCGCTTTAACCAAGGTATCATAGGCTCTAGTTGTCCATCAGTATCTATCATGGGTATGATGTCATATTTTTTAAGTATAGGAACTACTTGCTTATAATATGGTAATAAGAACTCATCAAATTGAGCTTCAGATAGCATAGGTCCTAAATTATATGACATATCTTCTGCAAACGTCATAAATTCTGGCCGTAATAATTTACAAAATTCTTCAATTAAAAAAATATTATAATCTGTTAAGTCTTGATTAATTTCATGCATAAGTTCAGGTTCATCAAAAAAAGCATATAAATGATCTTCTATACCAAATAAGGTTCTAGGAAACCAAAAATATCCTTCTAATGTTAACCAAACTACACAATCACCCTTATCATGAGCAGCTATTAAACTCTCAATCTTTTTTCGTCTTATTTCTATGGCATCTTTACCATATAAGATTGGTTTTAATAATTCATAACTTTTTTTCCCTGATACCTTTTGTTCATGTAAGCTTAGATTACGAAAAGCAGTTGTTTTAGGACTTATCCAAAATTGCCTAAACATATCTAGACCTAAATATTCTCGTAGCTCTTCACTTGGCATTTCTTTTGGAACCCCTTCTTCTCTGAAACGATTTAAGGTTTTATCCCACCAACCAGCCCATTCCATCATGGGTAATCGCTCATCAACTGATTGAAAATTAAGTGTGTTCTTAACACGTTGCACGTGATTCATAACATCCTCCACTATATTGCAAAGTATACTCTATTATTTGGAGTAAAGAAATACCCATTTCCAAAGAAATGGGTATTTTATAAATTTATATATATATATATTTACTTTCCTAAATAAGTATTCATTATTGCCATCATATTTTCTTCAAAAACAACTGATAAGTGACTAACTACTTCAGTTAATGGTAAAATTTCTGTTGTTAAGTAGTTTGTTTCTTCTAGCTCATTGTTAATAGTTGTATCATAAGTAATACTAGACTCAAATAAAGATAATAATTGAGTCAACTCATTATTTATTATATAAGTATTTTCATCACATGGAATAGTTCCAATAACTGAATCATAAATTAAATTGTTTGAGTGATTAACTAACAAAGAAGTAACATCTGTAGAATATAGATCTAAGAAAACAATATATTCTTGTCCTTCTTGTATATTAATACTATTTGTAATGTAATTACTAATTGAATGAAAAGATAATCCTTTAATTTTATCACCATCATTGTAGAATCCTGAATCATCTAAATAAATTTCTACTATATCAAATACATAAGCGGTTCCAACCTCTTCCCCACCACCATTAGTTCTATCGATTTCTCCAATAATAGCTGTTCCTTCAGATGCAGTAATTTTGGCTACAAAATTTACATTTTCTAATAACTGAGCTTCTGTTTTTATAACATCATCAGAAAAGTTTACTTCTGTTGATAAATCATAAAAAACTTCTCTTGCAAATTCTTCTTGGCTTTTCTTTGTACTACTACAGCCAGCCACTAAAATTAGACTAATAGCTAGTAATAAAATAGTTATTTTTTTCATATTATTTGTCCTTTCAAGTAATAGGCATTTAAACTTTTTATGCCTACACTACTATAATATAGTAAAAGAAAAAAGATATTAGTAGAAAATACTAATATCTTATGAACTATTATGTAAGTTTCATCATAGAATAGGAGGACATTCATTAATTGAATGTCCGTCCTTTCACACCACCGTACGTACGGTTCCGTATACGGCGGTTCTCTAGTTTACACGAATTTGTTGATAATACGTTAAGAAAAATAGGTA
>JAUUZE010000114.1 GCA_030590175.1 Clostridia bacterium | reverse complement strand
TTTATTGGATATGACATTTGAAGAATTAATGTATACACAAGCAAAGTATTAAACAAACATAAGCACTTTTAAAAGTAGTGCTTATGTTGTTGGAAATTCAGGACATTTTCATATGTGGTTGACATAATTTATCTGCTATTTCTCAATATAATTTTAATAATTCTAGAAAAGCTTTATATTTAGCCCTATTTTAGATAATTATCTTTAATTTTGTGATAGTTTTCTGTAAAAAACAAACATTCCTTTATACAAATTGTACAGCGATTATTATTTGAAAAAGGTATAGCACATTTTTTATAGTCAATATGTTCCTTGCTTCCATCAGAAAATACTTTTGTTTTGCCATAAATTGCATGTACAGGACATTTTTTCACACATTGTAGACATTGTTCGCAAAAATCAGCAATCCACTCATGTTCATTTAGATTTGTACTAGGTAAATTTTCAATTTCTGTATAAATTGCAGCAATTCGTAATGATGGTCCATATGCAGGTGTAATAAGCAACCCATGTTTTCCAATTAGTCCTAATCCTGCTTTTTGCGCTAGCAATGGGTAGTTCACATCACCACCAAGTGCAGGACCTGCTTGAGCTTTATATTGTAAACCCTTCAAATATTCTGTCAGTTTATTAACTGCTAATCCTAATTTATAATATGTAACAAAAATCTCATGTCCAGTTTCAAAAGATGGTGCTAATTCTATTTTTTCTCTCTTCATTTCCATTAGAAGTATAATAGCATTTTGATATAGAATTTTCTTTCCTTTAAATATCATTGACGGTTCTACTTTTGTAAATCCCACATGAAAAATTCCTAGGCTTTTTGCATATTTAGAGAAATTATCTAATTGCTTTTGTGAAATAGTTTTTTTTGAGTTTTTAGGTTGTTCACATAGTTGACTATATGATTTTTTTGATTGGTTTATTGTTTTTACCAACAACGGAACAACACTTGGGATTTCTCTAATCTGTTTTCTTAGCTTACCATAATTTAGAATAATTTCAGGCACTACTAAACCTTGATGCGCAGTTTCATCAGGATAGTAACAAGGTGTACTTTTATCCACATACTTATTTATATTAGGAAGGATTTTTGTAATTTTCATATAAATCTTTTATTTTTCCTTCATATGGATATCCATTTGTGGAAATGGAATTTCAATATTCTGTTTTTCAAATTCTTTTTTTATTGCCTCATTAATATAGAAATAAACATCCCAATAATCTTTTGTTTTTGTCCACACTCTAACAGCAAAGTTCACTGAACTATCACCAAAATCAGTTAGTCCAACAAAGTAAGCTGGTTCATGTAAGATTTTTTCATTATTCGCTACAATACTCTCGATAGATTTTTTCACACTCTCAACATTAACAGAGTAGGCCACTCCAATTTTAAGATCTACACGCCTCATATCTTCTCTACTATAATTAATGACAGCATTTTGTGTAAATAGCGAATTAGGAACAAACACTGCTTTGTTATCAAATGTTATTAATTTTGTACTAAATAACTCTATTATTTCCACACTCCCTGCTACATTGGTACAGCCAATATAGTCACCAATTCCAAATTGCTTGTTTAAGATAATTAGAATCCCACTAGCTAAATTTGACATATGATCTTTTAGAGCTAAACCTAAAGCTAAACCAAATGTACCTAGAACAGCTAAAAGTGGTGCAGTATTAATGTTAAGAAACCCTAATACAATCAATACTAGTATCACATAGGAAACGATTTTAGTTATACTGATAATAAACCCTATGAAAGGATTTCTCACTTGACGCTTATTTAGTATTTTCGCTAATCCTTTCAGCGAAAAGTTGATAACCAATGATAAAACCAAAAATGCTACAATAATTATGGCCGCTTTAATTGCATAATCTAATACAATAGACCACGTCAAACTTGAAAAGTTTGGTAAACTTGCTAAATAATTCATATGGTAACCTCCTTAATTATTTTATTCAACCTATCTAAATCTTCATAATAAACAGGTAATAAATCTCTTTTATATATTAAACTTGCAGGATGATATAATGGAAATAATATATATTGCTCTTTTTTAATGGCTTTTCCATGATAATCTTTCATGGCCAATTGGTTTATTCCAAGAATACTCTTTAATGGAACTGCTCCTAAGGTTATGACAATCATAGGTTTAATTATATCAATTTCACTTAACAATGTATCTCTGCTTTGTTTTATTTCATTTACTTTTGCTGGTCGATTAGATTTTCTATTAGTTGATGAATTTATTTTATACAATCTATATTTAATAGCATTTGTTACATAAAAATCTTTTCTTGATTTATTTAAATAATCAATAAACTCTTTTAGTTTTCCTCCAGCTAGTCCTACAAATGGTTTACCCTGTATAACCTCATCTTTCCCTGGAGCTTCTCCAATCATTAGAAGTGGACAATTTACATCTCCATCTCCCATAACCAACTCTTCATTTGAAAATCTATTTTCATACTCTCTATATAGTTTGTTTAATCTGTTATGCTTTTCCACGCTTTATTAATATCCTTCCAAAATACCATCTTCTTTTTTTCATCCCTTAGCAGAGCTGCTGGATGAAAAGTAGGTATAACTTTTATTCCCTCATATTCCATCCAATTCCCTCTACTTTTTGTTATTGTTAAATCACTATTAATCATTCTTTTCAATGCAACTGATCCTAATAAGACAATCACTAAAGGTTTTACAAGCTCAATCTGCTTTTTTAGATAAGGCATACAAGCTATAGCTTGTTCATCTGTTGGATTAGCATTGTTAGGTGGACGACATTTTATTATATTACATATATATATATCTTTTTCATATATCCCCATTGAGCCAAGTGCTAAATCAAGTAATTTTCCTGCCTGTCCCACAAAAGCTATTCCTTTGTCATCCTCAGTTGCGCCTGGTCCTTCACCGATAAACAATAGTTTAGCTTGTCTATTACCACGCTCTATTACAACATTTTTCCGCGTGCTATGTAGTGCACATTTCTGGCACTTCATACACTCTTCTTCTAAAATACTCCACAGATTATCCATGATATTCCCTCAATTGTTCTGCTAATTGCTCAATTTTTTTCAATCGGTGATTTACACCTGATTTTCCTAAAGAAGGTGTTAACATCTGGCCAAGTTCTGTAAATGATAAATGTGGATTTTCTAGTCGTAAAACAGCCATATCTTGTAAATGTTTTTCCATTACTTCTAACCCGAAATTATTTATAATATATTTAATACTGACCACTTGCCTACTAGCTGCATTTACAGTTTTATCTAAGTTTGCACTTTCAAAATTAATAATCCTGTTAACATTATTTCTAATTCCCTTAACAATTCGGATATTTTCAAATTCCATTAAGGCACGATGTGCTCCAATTATATTTAAAAAATCTGCAATACTCTCAGCTTCCTTTACATAACAAATATAATTTGTCTTTCGCTCAATCACTTTTGCTTTAATATCTAGTTCTTGTAGTATTTTACATAAAGCATTAATTTCTCTCTCGTGATTACTAGTAATTTCAAGATGATAACTTTTTTCTGGATGATTTATAGATCCAGAAGCTAAAAAAGCACCTCTTATGTATGACTTTAAACAACATTCCTTTCCCATGAGTTCTTCAGGTGGAAGAAAAATAGCTTTATTTTCCTTTGTCAATTGTAACAGTCCTGTATCTCCTAAGGCTACCTCTGTTGCATGAGCTCCTTTTATATCTAATGAGTAAAGTGTATGACCTTTTAATTTTTTACTTTTATTTACTAATAGACTTGGATGAAGGGTAAAATTATGAACCATATGAGTAATCATTCGTCTAGCAAAAGAAGCGTTTTCTGTTGAAATACTACTAGCTATGTACCCATTGTCTTGCTTATGAAAATGTCCACCCATTCGAAGAACTGCTGAAATTTCACATAAGATACAGCAGTTATCTGATAAAGGTATTTTACTTATTTCATTTTTTACTTGAGATGAAAAAGACATATAAATACATCACTTCTTTCCATCGTAATCAATATCTCTATGCTTTATAATTAATCGATGATTATTTTCTTTTAATATCTCAACCATTTTATCGGCAATGGTTACTGAGCGATGTCTACCACCTGTACATCCAATCCCAACAACTAATTGGGTTTTCCCCTCTTGAATATAATGGGGAATTAAAAATTCAATTAAATCTTCTAACTTTTTAATAAAAGTTTGTGTTTGTTCATATTTTAATACATAGTTTTTAACAACTTCATTTTTTCCTGTTAGTTTTCTCATGGAAGAATTGTAATATGGATTAGGAATAAATCTAACATCAAATACTAAATCACAGTCAAGAGGAGCTCCATATTTAAATCCAAATGAAATTATATTAATCATTAGTTTTTCATGCTCTTCACCACTAACGAATAAGTCTTGTATCTCATCTCGTAACTGTTTTGGATGCATATCTGAAGAATCAATAATATAATTTGCCTGATTCTTTATTTTTTCTAACTTACCGCGCTCAAGTTTAATCGCTTCCAATAAGCTAATTTTATCATTGGCTAGTGGATGTTTTCTCCTTGTTTCCTTATACCGTTTAACTAAGTTTTTGTCATTAGCCTCTAAAAATAAAATATCATAATTAATTTTTTTCTTTTCCAATTGATTAATAGCTGGGAAAAATTCATCTAAGAAATCTCCTCCTCTAATATCAACAACAATTGCAACATCACTAACCATATCTGTTTTCTCATACATTTTCCCAAATTCTGGTATGAGTTTTGGTGGCATATTATCAATACAATAAAAACCTAAATCTTCTATTGCTTTCATTATTAAACTTTTTCCTGCACCGGACATACCAGTGATAATATGCATGTTCATTTATTTCTCTCCTATGATTTTAACTTCAGTTTCTAATTTCACTTTAAATTGGTTATATACTGTCTTTTTTATGTAATCAATCAAGTCAATAATATCTTGTGAGTTTGCATTATCTAAATTAACAATAAATCCTGAATGTAAGGTTGAAATTTGTGCGTCATTAAGTTTATATCCTTTTAAGTTACACTGATCAATCAATTGCCCTACATAATATCCTAGTGGCCGCTTAAAAACACTACCTGCACTAGGTAAATGTAATGGTTGTTTATCTTTTCGTCGTTTATTTAATTCATTCATTTTAGCTAATATGTTTTCTTTGTTCCCTTTTTTTAAAGCAAATGTGCTTTCTAATAAAATCCATTTTTCCCTGGTAAATATACTCTTTCTATAAGCAAATTCATGTTCCTCGTTGGTCATAGTATGAATGTTACCTTTTTCATCTATATAAGTCGATGATACTAATACATCCCTTATTTCACCACCATAAGCTCCTGCATTCATCGAAACTCCACCACCTACTGTACCTGGAATACCTGATGCGAATTCTAAACCAGCTAAACTATGTTCCATTGCCACTTTTGCTAATTTAGATAATAGTGCTCCTGACTTTATTGTAATTTGATTACCATTAACTAGGACCTTATCAAATCCTAGACTTATTTTTACAACCGTTCCTTTGATGCCTTTATCTCTAACAATTAAATTTGTGCAATTTCCTACAATTAATAATGGTTGTTTATACTGATTACATAGCGTAATTACTAATTTAATATCTTCTACACAGTAAACTTTTACCATTACATCGCAAGGGCCTCCTGTTTTAAAGCTGGTATGATTCCTCATGGGTTCATTTATGCTCACTTCACTGTTCACCAAACCATCTCTAAGAGCTGATATATATTGTTTGGTCAATTACTTACCACCTTTAAATTTTTCTTCAATTCGATCATGTAACACTTTAGCTGCATTATACCCCATACTTATTTGACGTGATTTCATAGCTGCAACTTCTAATATAATTGCTAAGTTTCTACCTGGTCTAACAGGAATAGTATAGAGAGGAACCTCAATTCCTAATATATTTCTATAATTTTGTTCCACACCCATTCTGTCATATTTTTTATTTTCATCCCAAAATTCTAAATTAACAATCATATCAATGGAATCAATCTTTTTAACAGAACCTACTCCGTACATGCTTTTCACATCAATTATGCCTATTCCTCGTAATTCAATAAAATGACGAATAATTTCAGGTGAAGTTCCAAGTAAAGTATTATCACTAACTTTTCTAATTTCAACAACATCATCAGCAATCAAGCGATGACCTCTTTTTACCAATTCAAGGGCAGTTTCACTTTTTCCCACACCACTTTCACCAGTTATCATAATTCCTTCGCCATGAACTTCTAAAAATTCTCCGTGTATACTAATTCTCTCAGCTATTTCTACATTTAAGTAATTAATTAATGCTGCCAAAAAACGCGATGTCATTTCTTTTGTGCGTAATAATGGTACTTGGTAAACTTTTGATAATTCTATTAGTTCATCACAAACATCTTGGCTTCTAGATACAACGATACAAGGCATTTTTTCATCAATCCATTTATCAATACGCTCATATCGCTCTTTTGGTGGTAAAGAATTTAAAAATGATAATTCCATTTTCCCCAATAATTGAATACGATGTGGAAAGAAATACCCTAAATAACCAGCTAACTGTAGACCTGGTCTATTTACTTCAATAATGTCCACATTTTTACTTTCCATGATTGAACAATCACGGATAATTTCCAAATCAAAATGTTCGATAATTTTTGTAACGTTGACTGAATACATGAAATTACTCCTATCACTTATTATCCAAATTATATCATAGAATAGGAGGACATTCATTAATTGAATGTCCGTCCTTTCACACCACCGTACGTACGGTTCCGTATACGGCGGTTCTCTAGTTTACACGAATTTGTTGATAATACGTTAAGAAAAATAGGTA
>JAUUZE010000079.1 GCA_030590175.1 Clostridia bacterium | reverse complement strand
GTATTCGCTCTGTCTTTTTAAGTTTTATACTAGTTGTTAATTTCTCCCTTATTGGGTTTCCACCTAATATATAGATATCATCACCTAATAATAATGCTTCATCAATATCATGTGTTACAAATATAATTGTTCGCTTATCTTGTTCCCACAAATCAATAAATGCTTCAATTAATGTTTTTTTCAATCCAGGATCTAATCCTTTAAAAGGTTCATCCATTAGTAGTATATCAGATTTAACGGCAAATGCCCGGGCTATTGATAAACGTTGCTTCATTCCCCCACTTAATTGATAAGGGTAATACCCTTTGTAATCTATAAGACCAACTAATTTAAGATAGGTTTCTATGATATTTTCTTTATCTTCTTCATGTGATAATATAACTGCAAGATTTTGATATACAGTATACCATGGTAATAACCTGGTTTCTTGGAATATATATGAAAATGATAAATTACTAAATCCTACTAATTGCCCAGTAAACTCCTTGTCAATTTGAGCAATAATATTTAATAAAGTGGTTTTTCCACATCCTGATTCTCCTAATATACAATTTATTTCTTTCTCACGTAAAGCTAAAGAAAAATTTTCAAAAACTACATGCTTATCATAACTTTTTGATAAATTTATTATATTTAAATTCATGAACTCACTCCTTTAGCACTATTATGTCGAATGATATTCTTTAGTAATAATTCAAATAAATAACTACAAAAAACAATAATTACTGTCCAAGCAAAAAGATCAGCGATATTTAGGTATACTTTAGCATCAAATAATACTCGTCCTAATCCATATTTAGGATTTGATAGTACTTCTGCTGCAATTGTTACTCTAAAACCTAAATTAAGACAAGCTTTAGTAGCTGTAAAAAAGTATGGTTTAATTGAATGATAGTAAATATGTTTAGTTGTTTCACTTTTACTCATTTTATAAACCTTAGCCATAGCAATTAAATTTTTATCAACATTTTTAATACCGTCATAAACAGCATTAACCATAACGGGTAAACACATCAATAAGCACACTACAATTGGTGTGACTGAAGCTTGTGTCCAAAATAGGATAATTAAGATTAATGAAATAACTGGAACTGATTTAATAACTGCCATAATAGGAGTAATAAAAATATCAAAAGATTCATTTAATCCAGATAAAATTCCTAAAACCATACCTAATAAGGATGACAATGCAAAACCAATTAGAATTCGAAGCAGTGAGGTAAAGAGGGTTGTAAAGAATCCACCACCTGTTATTATGTGATATAGGGCATTTAGTGTTTGCTCAGGTGATGGTAACAGGAAGGTATCAACAATTTTTGATACCACCCACCAAATTACAATCCAAAACACTACTGCTAAGAATTTTAAAAAACTTTTATTCATAGAATTATTGTATCATATTATTGGTCAAATCAATTAATTATTGACCAAAATAGAAGTCATCTTTAGGAATCGTTCCTCCAACAGATTCAGGATTGTAATTAAATAGTACTTGGAAATACCCATTTAGCTGGTCTTTAGCCTGTTGAGCAAATATAAATGTTATATTACTTTCAGGGATAGCCGTCTGAGCAATAATTTCACTTGGAAGGATTTCAAACTGAACAATAAATTTAGCTGCTTTTTCAGGATTTTCATTTACCCATGTGGCTGATTCTGCATTTAACATCATTAAACTTGTTAATTCAGAAGCATATGCATCAGCAAATTCTCTAGTGGTTACTAGACAACCCATCATCAGTGCACTATCATTTCCTTCTACATCTTCCCACTCATCTGTTAAATCAATTGCATTTATTAATTGTTCATCTTGAATGAGTACAGAAGTAACAAATGGTTGAGGTAGTAAAACTATATCTGCTTGTCCAGATAATAGCATAGCGGCTACTTCACTATGTTCAGCCTTATACTCTATTGTAACATCAGTTTCTGGATTAATTCCATTTTGAGTTAATAAGTAATTAAGTACATATTCAGGTGTTGAGCCTTGTCCAGAAGCTACAATTGTTTTCCCAACTAAATCTGCTAAACTATTGATATTTTCTGTATCTCTTGTGACAACATTTAATACACCAAGTGTATTAATACCTAGTAGTACAATGTCCCCTTCAGTTTTGTTATATAAAATAGCAGCCATATTTGTAGGAATCGCAGCAATATCAATTTCTCCATTTAATAGTCCTGCTGTTATAACATCTGGGGAACTATAAACATCAAATTTCACAGAAACATATTCAGATAGTGAATTTAATTCTGCAAACATTCTTATCATACCCATAGATGTAGGACCTTTTAACCCGGCAATATTAGCAGTGGTTAATTCTTTTGTTGGTGTGCTAGAGGGTGTAGCTGTTTCAGTTGGTGTTGGTGATTCTATATCTTGATTATTTTGTTGACATCCTGTCACTAATAAAGACAGAATAATCATAAATAGTAATAGTAATATTGTGTGTTTTTTCATATGTTGCCTCCAATGTTTAGAATAAACAAATTACTGTATCCTGTCAAGTAACTTAGACTTTAATCCTATACTCATAGCTTCCTTCACTTTCCATAGGATTATCAGGATTACTCCAAAAAGAAGTACAATATATAAGGATATCTCCTGTTGCCTTTTCTTCTCTAGCATAAAAATTTGAAAAAGTAATATCATGATAATCTTTTTCATCTCTTTTAATAACATCAAATTTTGTTTCTTTCTTTAACCCAATCGTTTGGTGTTCTACTTCTACAATACATAGTGGATTACGTGGCATGTTACCTCTAGCATTTTTAGGCGAGATATTTCCAATCCAATATATTTTGCCATTTGTATGTGGTAAAAGCATGGAACAACTTGATGGTGAAAAAAACTTTTCACCTGATGAATATGTTAAATGATAAGGACCTTTTAAAGTGTCTCCATCATCTTTAGAGATACAATACCATCTATAGCTAGGAATATTTTCTGATAAATCATTACTACCTCTATTTACCATTAAAATTCTACCATCAGGTAATCGACATATAGCCGGTTCAATGGTTCCTCTTGTTGATTCATCAATCGAAGCAAGCATCTTATTAGACATGCTTTCCCATTTAATATGACCATCCTCTTGGAATTTACCTTTTAAAATATAGCTAGCTTGAAAAGTAAATGATCCATAAGGATTAAAAAGTTCCATATTTTCATTTAATACAGATACTTGAACTGCTAAAAGTATAGTTTCTCCATCAGGCAAAATAATTGGTACACAAGGATAATCGCCAACCATAAAAGAGTTATGTCCAATAAAAACATCATTAATTGGATGAGTTATATTATATTCATCACCTTCTAAAATAATTGGTTCATAAAAAGAAAAAGTTTCTCCTCCATCTTTAGACATAGCATAATACATCTGCCAGTTTTTCACACCTTCTTTTGGATCATTACTAGGAAGCAATCCTTGGTTATAGAACATGTATAAATTATTTCGCAATTTATCAATAACTTGCACTTTAAAATATTTTGTCATTGTTCCTTTATCAGTTTGCCATGATGTTTTGTCAGTATATTCCTTTGAAAATGTCTTTAAATTATCATCGCTCAATTGAATTATTGAGTCTGAAAAAGTATCAGATCGTTTTATTTGTGTAACATAATTAACAATTCTACCTTCATTTTTGCCATAGAAAGGACAACAAAGTAACCCACCTTGCCCTTCACTTTTAACAAATAATCTTTTACTTAAAAGTTCCATTAGATAACCTCGATTTCATAGATATTAGCATCACTACCAAAAACATTATCTGGGGTTTGATGAAAAGGTGTTATATGTAGTAAAATCCTACCTGTTTCCTTATCTTCTCTGGCATAAAAATTAGAAAAAGTTGTATCCCTTGATTGTGTACCTTTTACACAATCAATTAAAAGTAATGTGTCTTTTTTTAAGAGAAGAGATGTTTTATCAACTTCACCAATATATATTGGATTTCTAGGCATATTTGCTTTTGGATTATTTGGTGAGATATTTCCAATCCAAAATATTTTTCCAGATGAATGACGTAATAATTGAGAACAACTTGATGGAGAGTAAAAATGCTCATTTGTATCATATAACCAAGGTTTTACTTTGGAAAAAGTTTTTCCTCCATCAGTAGATACACTATACCATCTATATCCTTTTATTTTATGATTTGGATCTTTTGTTCCACCATTACTACCACGTAATACCATAAGAATAGTGCCATTATCTAATTCAATAATAGTTGGTTCAATAGATCCCCTGGTAGACAGTGTTGGCTCGTTTATGATTTTATTTGATATACTAGTCCAAATTATGTGACCATCATCTAAAATATCTCCTATAATTACTGCACTATAATGATAAGTATATCCACCTCCTGGGTTATAGTAACTACCATCAGGTCCAATTGGTGTTATTTGTACAGGTAATAAGATATGGTCATTATTTTCACTTTCAGTTTGCCTACTAGTTATAATTGCTAATTCTGTTGTATCACCAATCATCACTGAATTTTTTCCTTCATAAACATCTGTTACAGGATGAGTTTTAGAAAACTCATCTCCTTGTAATATAACCGGTTCTTCAACCATATTACTTTTTCCACCATCTTTAGAAACCATATAATAAACATGCCACCACTTCAATCCTTCTAGCGGATTGTCAGTTGGTAAAATCCCTTTTATACCAAAAGTTATTAATCTATTTCTTTTTTCATCAACAACTGGGCTTCTCATATAGTTACGAAGTGTACCATTTTTAAGTTTTTCTTCTGTTGTGATTGTTATAGGTCTCCCAAAAGTTTTTCCATTATCGTTAGAAAATTCCACATATGACACATCTGTTGTATCTGATTTATGGATATATGAATAAACTTTCATTATATCTAAACCTATTCCTGTGTAATATGTATTACAAGATACTCCAGTTCGTTCTTTTGGCTTTTGCATGTATACTTTTTTACTTAATACTTTCATTTTCTTTTCCTATCATTTTTTTAAATTGCTCTTCATCTATTATTGATACTCCAAGTTTTACTCCCTTATCATACTTGCTCCCTGTATTCTCACCAGCAACAATATAATCAGTATTAGAAGATACACTAGAAGATACTTTTCCACCTAATTCTTCTATGATTTTCTTAATATCACTTCTAGAATAATTAGGTAGAGTACCTGTTAATACTATGATTTTATTTGTAAAAACTCCTATGATGTTAGAACCATATGTTTTAGAAGTCATATTGACTCCCACACTTTTTAGCTGATTAATTAAATGAATACTTTGTGGATTGTTTAAAAAGTCCAATAAACTATTAGCCATTACTTCACCAAATTCGTGTATAGCAGACATATCTTCATATGTAGCTTTCATTAGTTCATCTATGGATTTAAATTGTTTTTCAAGTAACATAGCAGCTCGCTGACCTATATGGCGAATCCCAAATCCAAATAACAATTTACTAAAGTTACTATTCTTAGAATCATTAATAGATTTAAGTAAATTATCAACGCTTTTTTCTCCTAAACCTTCCAATGTTATTAACATTTCTTTCTTTTCCCATAGATAATATATATCTCCAATGGTGCTAATCATATTATCTTGTAAAAATTTGTCTATTAATGCCGGTCCTAATCCGTCAATATTCATGGCATCTCGCGAACAAAAGTGAACAATAGAACGAAATTGTTGTGCAGGGCATTCAATTCCTGTACAACGATAAGCTGCTTTATCTTCTTCTCTAATGACAGGTGCCTGACAAACAGGGCAAATACTTGGCATCTTGAATTGCTTTTCTTTTCCTGTTCTTTTATCATGTAAACTTTTTACTACTTCTGGAATAACGTCTCCAGCTTTTTGTAAAATAACTTGATCACCAATTCTTATATCTTTTTCGTTAATATAATCAAGATTATGTAAAGTAGCATAACCTACAGTTGAACCTGCAATTAGTACTGGTTTTAAAACTGCTTTTGGTGTTAGTACTCCTGTCCTACCAATTTGTATAACAATATCTTCTATGGTAGTTTCTTTCTTTTCTGCAGGATATTTATATGCTGTTGCCCACTTAGGATGTTTTGAAGTATGACCTAACTTTTCTCTTTGTTCTAAATCATTAATTTTAATAACAGCGCCATCAATTTCATAGTCACTTTTCCCTCGCTGATTACCAAATAAATCTATGGCTTTATTTACCATTTCTATATTTTTACACTTAATATAATCAGGGCTTACTTTAAATCCACAAACAGATAAGAATTCTAGCGATTGTTCATGTGTTAAAATTTCTTTACCAACAATTTGTTGAATATTGAAAACAAAAATTGATAAGTTTCTTGAAGCTGTTATTTTACTATCTAACTGTCGTAGAGATCCAGCAGCTGCATTTCTAGGATTAGCAAAAACTTTTAACTCTAGTGCTTCTTGTTTGTCATTAAGTTCCAAAAAGTCAGCTTGAGGCATATATACTTCACCTCTAACTTCAATATATGGAATCTTTACAAATAACTCTAGGGGAATTGCATTAATGGTCATTAGATTGTTTGTGATATCTTCACCGATGAAACCATCACCTCTTGTTGACCCTCTAACAAATAATCCATTTTCATATTCAAGAGAAACTGATAGTCCATCAATTTTCTTTTCAACAATATATTCATAATCTACTAAAACTTTTTTAACTCGTAAGTCAAATTGTTCTAATTCTTCAATGGAGAAAACATCAGACAAACTACTCATTTGTACTTTATGTGATACTTTTTTAAATCCTTTTAATATTGTCCCACCCACCCTTTTAGTTGGTGATTGAGAATATGCATATTTTGGAAATTGTATTTCAAGTTGTTCTAATTCACGAAGCAATTTATCATATTCAAAATCAGAGATTTTAGGATCGTCAAGTACATAATATTGATAACTATGATAATTTAGTTTTTCGGTAAGTTTTAGAATTAATTCTTTACTCATAATTTCCTCTCAAATTAATATAACTAAGCCCCGTTTTTTTGTATATATTCTCTACTATTATATCATATTAGAAAAGTATTTTATTTATTGCTTTTTACTTATTTTCGTGGTAAAATAGCGAAGTTGAATAGTAAGAGACCGGAGGTGAATCACTTGCCAAATATAAAATCAGCAAAGAAAAGAGTAGACTTAACAGCTAAACAGCATGCTAGAAACTCACAGAAAAAGTCTACACTTAGAAAACAATTAAGAGAAACATATGCTGCTATCGATGCTAAAGATGATAGTGCTAAAGACAAAGTTGCTGCATGCTTAACTGCTATTGACTCTGCAAAAAGTCATGGTTTATATCATGCTAACAAATCTAACAGAGATAAATCTAGATTAGTTAAAGCACTTAACAAAATGTAATTATAAAATAAACCGAGGTTTCCCTCGGTTTTCACTTTTATTAGAAAGCTTGGCGTAACCAGCCTTTCTTTTTTTTGTCTATAGGTTCTATTCCCAACAACTCTCTACCATATTTTACATAGTAACGATAGGTTTCAATAGGTGTTCCATTTGGGATACGATGATCTAATCCAAAAATTACACCACCTGTTTGCATTTTAGGTTGCATTTTATAATCTAGTTCTTTTTCAATTGCTTGTTTTCCATCTTTTATAACATACTTATTAATTCCACCCTTTAGTGATAAAGTTAAACCATATTTTTCTTTTAATTCTACCATGTCCATATTAGAACCTGGTTCTAATGGAAGCATTTCTGTTAATCCACAATCTAAAAATGTATCAATAACAGGATTCATATTACCATCACTGTCTTGCGAAAATATAGTGGTTCCCTTTCCTTTTACCATATCCCAAACTTTTAAATAATATGGTTTGATAAACTCTTCTATCATATTAGGTCCCACCATTGGTCCACTTTTTCCTGCCATATCTTCATGAACACTAAGTTGATCAATAACAAGTTGGTCTGAAATTTGATCAAGAACACGGTAAGTTGTATCTCCTGCAGTTTTTAAAATATCAATAATTAGTTCTGGTTGTTCGAAATATGCATAACAAAGTTCTTCTTCTCCAAGAAGTTGTCGTGGCAAATCAAATCCTCCAGGCATATTTGCAACTACTAAAACACCGTTTTTCTGTTCTAGTTTTGCACGTTCTACTTGCTCATAATTTATTCGTTTTTCATTAAATGTATATAAATGTTTAATCGCTAACCAAGAATCCATATCTTTAACAGGATAATCAAGTGGTAGTGGAATAGTTGCAAAACCTTTAAGTAATTTCATCCGCCTACCTAAAGCATCAGTAGAAATAATATGCTCTTTGGTTTCTTCAACTATAGTTTCTTCTTTCCCACCAAACACATCAGTTTCACCACCACAATCAATTGTTGGAACATAATCCCAGTCAAAACCTGTCATTTCAATTTCATCTTTCATTGCACCTTGTAGTTTCCACTCTTCATCAAGGCCAATAAGTGGTCCAAATAATTCCACAAACATTTGTCTTTTTATATTTCGCCCTAGATGTAAGTCTATATATTGTTCTCGTGTAAATCTCATTTAGATACCCCTTTAGTATTTTGTTGTTAATGATATGATTAATAACTCTAATGCTACTACATCTTTAATTTTCCCAAATTTTATGGCTACATCGCTATCTGCGATTTGTTTAATCATTGCTTTAATTTGTAGTATAGAGTAATTTCTTGCATGTTGCACTAGTTTTTTTAAAGCATATTCATGAATTGGGCGATTATTTCTTAAAATATTTAACTCTTTTTTATGATCAAGTGCATTTCTTACTTGAAATAGTTCCATATAACTATTGTGAAGTGCTGATAAGATTACTTGTACTGGAATTTTATCAGCTAATAATTCTCGTGATTTTTT
>JAUUZE010000059.1 GCA_030590175.1 Clostridia bacterium | reverse complement strand
CCCACACGACCAGCTTGGAAGGCTGGGGTTCTACCACTGAACTACACCCGCACATATGTATTGGAGCGGAATACGAGATTCGAACTCGCGACTTTCACCTTGGCAAGGTGACACTCTACCACTGAGTCAATTCCGCATATGTTATAAATTATTGTATAAAAATTCTGCCCATAAGTCAATAAGCACCTATACCCAATCTTTGGATTTTTCTACTGCTTTATGCCATTTTTTCTTTTTATTTTCTCGATATTTTTCATTTGTTCTACAAGTAAAAATCTTATCAATTTTATTTAGTTCTTTAAGTTCATCTAACCCACTAAAAAATCCGGTATAAAGACCTGCAAAAAATGCAACGCCTAATGCAGTTGTTTCACTTATTCTAGGTCTTATAACTTTTGCGCCTGTTACATCTGCTTGATATTGCATAAGAAAATTATTAGCACTTGCACCCCCATCAACTCTTAATTGTTTAATTATAATATTTGCATCTTTTTCCATGCATTCCATAACATCCATACTCTGATAAGCAATAGACTCAAGAGTAGCTCTAACAATATGATTTCTATTTGCACCTCTAGTTAACCCTACAATTGTTCCTCTAGCATACATATCCCAGTAAGGGGTTCCAAGCCCAGTAAAAGCAGGAACTACATATACATCATTTGTATCAACAACAGCTTGTGCACAAGTTTCAGATTCGTCAGCACTTTTTATTAACTGCAATTCATCTCGTAACCATTGGATAGAAGATCCTGCATTAAAAACACTACCTTCAAGAGCATATGTAGTTTTATCATTAAGTTTCCAAGCTATGGTTGTTAAAAGACCATTAGCAGATTGAATAGGCTCATATCCAACATTTACTAAAATAAAGCAACCTGTGCCATAAGTATTTTTAGCTTCTCCTGGTAATAGACAATTCTGTCCAAATAGTGCAGCTTGTTGATCCCCTGCTATTCCACATATGGGAATATCATATTGTTCAATAGTCATTGTTCCAGCAAATGCTGAATTATTTATAACTTTTGGTAACAATGATTTAGGTATATCAAATAATTTAAGTAATTGTTCATCCCACTTATTTGTATTTATATTATAAAGCATAGTACGCGATGCATTAGTAGGATCCGTCACATGGCTTTTACCATTAGTAAACTGATATATTAACCAAGTATCTATCGTTCCCACAAGTAACCTTCCAGTATCAGCTAACTGTCTACACCCCATTACATTATCAAGTATCCATTTAATTTTTGTACCACTAAAATATGCATCAATGACTAATCCAGTTTTTTCTTTAATCATTTTTTCGTGACCATCTTTTTTTAGTTGCTCACAGATATCAGCAGTTCTTCGGCACTGCCATACAATGGCATTATGAACAGGTTTTCCTGTTTCTTTATTCCAAACAACCACCGTTTCTCTTTGATTAGTAATACCAATGGAATCTATCTCTGATGGATTTATGGAATAATCTTCTAATAACATTTCTAATGCTTTAAGTTGAGAATTTAAAATATCAAAAGGATCATGTTCTACCCATCCAGGTTGAGGATAATATTGTTTAAATTCACAATTTCTCATACCTACAATATTTGCTTTTTTATCAAAGGCAATGGCTCTAGAACTTGTTGTTCCTTGATCAAGGGCAATTATATATTTTTTCATAAATCTCCTCTTCTAGAAGTATTACTATTACATTTATTATACAGCAAAAAAAGATTGACATAAATATGAAAATTATATATAATTTTTAAAGCGTCCAGATAGCTCAGTTGGTAGAGCAGAGGACTGAAAATCCTCGTGTCGGTGGTTCGATTCCGCCTCTGGGCACCAATTAAAAAAACTGCTAATTAGCAGTTTTTTTATATTTCTTTTAATTTTAATTTTTTAACTGTTTATTATTATAGAGCTTTAACTATATCTTTAAATAATTTTCCTCTTATTTCAAAGTTTGGAAACATATCATAACTAGCACTTGCAGGAGATAATATAACAATGTCTCCAGGTTCAGCCATTTTATATGCTTTTCTAATAGCTTCTTCCATATATTTAACCTTTAAAACTTTAATATCAGTGTCTCCACCAGTTTGAGTAATAGCGTCTTCAAAAGCCACAGAGATTTTATGGCCAGTCTGTCCCATTAAAATTAATCCCTTTACTTTGTCTATAATAAGTTTTCCCATCATATCGTAAGGTATATTTTTGTCATAACCACCTGTAATTAATATGACTTTTTGATCAAACGCTCGCAAACTAGCATCTGTTCTAGTTGGTGAAGAACCAATAGAATCATTATAAAAAGATACACCATTAACTTCTTTAACAAATTCAGTACGATGTTCAACACCACCAAATTCTTTAGCTACTTTCAACATGCTTTCTTTGGAAACATATTTATTGACAGCTAAAATAGCTGCAATGAAATTTTCTTTATTATGATCTCCTAACAGTTTTATTTCACATGTATCAAATAAGTATTTACCATTTAAATATATTTTATCATCATTTATATAAGCACCTTCTGGTAATTGTTTCTTTCTAGAAAAATATGCTACTTTACCCTTTGCACCTTTCGCAAAGTCTTTTGTGTCTTTATTATCATAATTAAGTACCAACAAGTCATCTTTTTGCTGATTACGATAGATGTTTTGTTTTGACCATATATATTCATCCATATCTATATGAAAATCTAAGTGATTTGGTGAAATATTAGTTACAACAGCTACTTCTGGATTCTTTCCACTAATAGTTTGTAATTGGAATGAACCTAATTCTAATACAACCATATCTTCTTTTTCTATTTCATCAAGTTTATCGAATAAAGGAGTACCAATATTACCTCCTACCCAAACTTTGTAACCTTCACATTTTAGCATTTCACCAATTACTGTAGTCGTTGTTGTTTTACCATCACTTCCTGTAACTGCAAAAATCACTGACTGGCACATATTTATAAACACTTCCATTTCACTTGTCAAAATAGCACCATTATTTTGTTCAATAACAAAAGCTTCAATATCATGTCTCATGGCAGGTGTTTTGTATATAATATCAAATCCATGTAAATTTCTAAGATTATCTTCTCCTAAATAGAAAGTAACATTGTCATAACCTTCAAATTCATCAACAAAGTCTTTAAGTTGTGCATAAGAGTATCTGTCAAATCCGGCAATGGTTATACCTAATTTTGCTAAATATCTAAGTAATGGACGATTTGAAATTCCTAAGCCAATAGCAGCTACTTTTTTACCTTTTAAATACTTTTTATAATCTTCAAATTGCTGATTCATATTCCCTCCACTTTTACATTTTTATAACAGCTTTAGTTACTTTATCACGGTGTTTAATAACATAATTAAACGCATTCTTTATATCACTAAAGTCAAAAATATTAGATACAATACTTTTTAAGTCAATTTGCTTTTCTTCTACCAATTTAATAGCTATATCAAAAATATTCTTATATCTAAATATTGTTTGAAATTGTAATTCCTTACTTATAGCTCTATTAATATTAACTTTAATATCACTATCTGATCCCATACCTACCAATACAATAGTAGCTCCTTTTTTACTATGGTCTATTGAAGTTTTCATAGTACCTTCTAAACCTACACAATCAATAACTACATCAAAATTATTTTCATCTAGTGTTTCATTTGCGATATTAACTACTTTCTTTGCTCCTAAATCACTGGCTTTTTGTAACCTAACATCTAATACATCTGTAATTGTTATATTTTTTGTTCCATACGCCATACAAGCCATCATAGATACTAAACCAATACACCCAGCACCTTGTATAAGTACTTTTTGATTTGGTTGCACTTTACCTTTACTTGCCGCATAAATGCCAATTGCTAGGGGTTCAATTAAAGCACCTTCTAATAAACTCATACTTTCAGGAAGCGAAAAAAGCATATCTTCTTTATATGTAATATATTCTGCAAATGCTCCATCAATTGGAGGAGTTGCCATAAATGTCATCTTATCACAAAGATTATATTGACCTTTCTTACAAAAATCACAGGTGTTACATCCATAACCTGGTTCAACTACAACTTTATCTCCAATGGTATATTTTTTTACTTCACTACCAACTTCTATTATTTCACCTGAACATTCATGTCCTAAAATCAAAGGACTATCTACAATAAAATCCCCAATTCTTCCATGTTCATAATAGTGAACATCAGATCCACAAATACCAACATAAGCCACTTTAATTAATACCTCATCATTTTTAGGAACAGGCTTTTTACTATCTTTAATTTCTAAATTTTTTATGCCATCAAGAATTGCTACTTTCATAATTTTATCCTTCTCTTATTGATTCAATTAACTCATATAGAATTTTAATCTCTTTTTTTAATTCCATTATATCATTATTTTTGAATTTTATAACTTCCAAGAGTTCTTCTTTTGTCATTTCATGTAATTCTTTCATTATAAATCCCTCTAGATAAACATAATGCAAAAGAGTTTCCTCTTTTGCATTAGTAATAAGTCTTATTTTTTAAACAATTTATTCTTCTTCTTCTTCTTTATCTGTTTTCACTACTTCTAAACCAGCTAGTATGTCACCAATAGTGTTGCTTAGTTCTTCTTTATGGTCTTTGCTAGGTCTAGTTGTTACTCTTCTTTCTTTTCTTTTAGCTTTTTGCACTTCCATTCTTTTTAGTTCTTCTTCATCAATTTCAGGATCATATGGTTTAACAGCTTTAATACTTGCATTTATTTTACGTTTTTCAAGATCAACGTCTATAATTGCAAATTCCACATCTTGTCCCTCTTTTAGTACTTGGGAAGGTGAGGTAATTCTTCTTGACGAAATTTGAGAGATATGAACTAACGCGTCAATTCCTGGTTCAATGTTAACAAATACACCAAATGGTAATATTCTAACGATTTTCCCATTGAAAACTCTTCCAGTTTCAAATTTTTCTTCTGCGTTGTACCATGGATTGTCTTCATCTTTTTTATATCCAAGAGAAATTTTATTTTCTTCTTTATTAAAATCAAGAACTTTTATTTCAATAACTTGTCCTTTTTCAAGAAGATCACTTGGATGGCCAACTTTACCCCATGACAATTCAGTTACATGGATAAGTCCATCAATACCACCGATATCAACAAAAGCACCAAAGTCTGTAAAACTTTTTACTTTTCCTTCAATAATTTTACCAATTTCAAGGTTACCCCATACTTCTTTGTCAATTCTCGCTTTTTCTTCTTCAATTAAGATTTTTCTAGATAGAATCAGTTTTCTTCTTCTACTATCATTCTCAATGATTTTAACTTTGATTTTTCTTCCAACATATTTATTTAAGTTTCTAACAAAACGATCACTTATCTGTGAAGCTGGAATAAATCCACTTGCTCCTAATACGTCAACAATTAATCCACCTTTTACAGCTTCTTTAACTTCAACTTTAATAACATCTTCATTGTTAAAAATTTCATTGATTAGTTTGCGGTTTTTCATGCCATCTGCACGTTTCTTAGAAAGATATACAATTCCTTCACTGTCTTTGACAGCAACTACAACTGCTTCAATTTCTTCGCCTTCTGTTACTTTAGGCATACCCGCTTCATCACATTCAAACTCTTTTACATTAATCGTTCCATCAATTTTAAATCCAAAGTTTACATATACTTCATTCATATTGAAACTGATTATTGTTCCGGTCACAAGCTGACCCTTCTTCACTACAACAAGGGATTCTTCAAATGCTTTTTCAAAGTCAAATTGTTCTCCCTGTTTTACCTTTTCTTCCATTACTTCCTTTACCTCCTCGACAATCCAGTTTGGGGTACTAGCCCCGGCTGTAATGCCTATGTTTTTTTCTTCCATTATATTTAACGGTAGTATATCACCTTTCCGTTCTATAAAGTATGTTTTCTTACATACTGTGCTACACAATTCATAAAGTTTCTGAGAGTTTGAACTTTTCTTTCCCCCGATTATTATCATTATATCAACATTACTAGCTAATTCTATAGCTTGCTTCTGCCTTATACCCGTAGCATTACATATTGTATCAGATTTTTCAACATTTGGGTATTTATTTTTTAACATTTTATATATTCTTTTATAAACTTCTTTATTCATGGTTGTTTGAGAAATTAATATAGCTTTTTCGCTTGTAATTATGACATGTTGAGCTTCCTTTTCATTGGATATAATAGTAGCTAAATTATTAGCATATCCATTAATTCCAATAACTTCTGGGTGGTCTTTTTGACCAAACACAATTATTTGATATCCTTCATTATATTTTTGTAAAACTAATTGATGAATTTTCTTTACATAGACACATGTAAAATCTTGAACTGTAATATTCTTAGCATAACATTCTTCGTAAGTTGAAGGTGGCTCTCCATGAGCCCTAATAACTAAATTACTATCTGCTGGCACTTCATCAACACTGTCAACAAATATTAAACCACTGCTTTTTAATCTATTAATAACATCATCGTTATGAATAATATCTCCTAAGCAAAAAATTTGTTCATTCGTTGTTAATAACTTTTCTGTATTTTTAATTGCATTTTCTACTCCAAAGCAAAATCCTGTACATTTTGCAACAGTAACTCCCAAATCAGTACACCTCCGGTAGTGAATAAATTACTTTCATAATTTCTTGACTTTTATCGTAATACTCTTGTTTTGTATACTTAGTTTTTTGTTTCAATTCTAAATCAAAAGGCTTACCTACATATACTTTAACTTTAGAACGGAATTTAAATTTACCTTCAATAAATACAGGAACAATTTTTGCTCCAGTTATTGCAGCAAACATTGCAGGTCCTTTTTTTGCAGGTAGTTGTTCATCTCCTGTACTCCTTGTTCCCTGTGGAAAAACAACTACTAACTGATCATCTTTTAAATATCTAGTGGTTTTTCTAAAGCTTACTATATCTGCTTTTTCACGATCTACTGGATACACAGATAATCGAGTAAAAAACCAATTTAAAAACCAGTTGTTAAAAAACTCTTTTTTTGCCATAAAATATGTCCAGCGCTTCCCATCGCCAATACTTGATACAGCGGGTATATCCATTGCATGTATGTGATTAGGACAGATTATATGAGCACCTGTTTTAGGAAAATTTTTCTCACCAATATATTCCATGTTATACATTACATAGACAAACACTTTAGCTAATCCTCTAAAAAACTTTTTAAATAATTTGTGTTTCATTTATATACTCCAACATCACTTTTATAACTTGCTCAATATTTAGGTTTGTAGTATCTATTAGTATGGCATCTTTGGCTTGTTTTAAAGGTGCAAAATCTCTACTAGAATCATTTTTATCTCGGTATTCCATATCTTTAATAATTGATTTCATATCTGGATTCATGCCTTTTTCTTTCATTTCTGCAAAACGGCGTTTAGCTCGTTCGTTTATATTTGCAACTAAGAAAAATTTAATATTCGCATCTGGTAGTACATATGTCCCAATATCTCTACCATCCATTACTACATTATTTACTTTAGCAATATCCCTTTGCATTTCAACCATTTTTAATCTAACCGCTTTATAAGCAGACACATCTGATGCTGCAACTGAAACCTTTGGTGTTCTTATTAGCCCATTAACGTTTTTCCCATCTAAAAAAATCTGTTGATGGTTATTTTCAAAAGAAATGGTTATATTTATGTTCTTAATCATTTCGCTTAAGGCTTTTTCATCTTTAGTTTCAATTCCATTGTTAATAGCCTTTAAACCACAAGTGCGATACATAGCACCAGTGTCTAAATAAATTGCTTGTAATTTTTTTGATAATATTTTTGCCATGGTGCTTTTTCCTGCACCTGCTGGTCCATCAATTGCAATCTGAAATGTCATATACTTCTCCTATAATGCCCGATGTGCCATACCAAGAGACACTTCATCTAAATGTAAAACACCAATAGCCATAAATACTGAAACACTTACATGATCTTTATATCTAGCAACAGCAATCTTTCCGCCTACATTGCACCCAATAGCTTTATTTGTAATTTGGCTTAATGCTTCTCTAGCAGCTCCCGCTACTGCCCCCTCTTCTAAATGACATTCTTCAATAACACCTTCTCTTTTTGATGCTACAACTGCTCTTTCAATAATTTTCATTATAGAAGAAACAAATTCTCCACCAAAATTCACAGCAACACTTCTAATTGACTTTTCAAGGTATTCTTTTTTTAATTGCCTCTCTTCATCTATACTAGATGTCATAGATAGTGTAATAGCAGCTCTAGCTACTTCTTTACTACCAATAGTAAGTTGTTTCATAATACTCTCTCTTTTTATTTTATTATATATAAAATATCACAATTTCTCAATTATAAGATTATTCCATGTTCCATTGAAAGATACTTTGCTACTCCGTCATCATTATTTGTTGCTAATAAATCATAAACTTCACCTTCACGATGTAATTGTGAAAAAATTGGGATTAATCCTTTTTCAGCATTTTTTAACATTGATAAATCATTAAATGCATCTCCAAAAGCGATATATTCATCTTCACTAATAGTATCAAGAATAAATTGGCAACCTTCTCCTTTACTTACCTCTGGATAAGTAAATTCTAACCAGTAATATTTTGAATAATTATCTTGATAACAATGAATTCCACATAAATGGTCATATTTTTCTTTTAGTTGGTCAATATGTTGGTCATGATTTTCTTCAATACTACTAATTGAAATAAAAGAACTAGAAGCATCATAATCATATGAAGAAACTTTAGTAATTCGCTTATCTATATTTAACATCCTAGCGTTAAGATAATGTTTCTCTCCTTCATTATATGCTCCTGTATATTCTACTGTTTCTTTACCTTCATATCGACGATGAACAATTGGATTAATTCCAAAAGAAAGGAAATCGTTAATAATATCTTTTACAACATCATAAGTTAATGTATATTCTTTAATTATTTTCTTTTTTATAGGATCATAAATCACAGTACCATTACGTAATACACAAGGATACTGTAAATCAAGTTGTTCAATAAACCCAATAGCTGAATATAGGGAACGTGCTGTTGCTATTGTGAATTTAATTCCCTTATTATTTAATTGTTTAATTGTGTTAATAGTGTAAGAAGACAGTAATGCTTTATCATTTAATAATGTACCATCTAAATCTGAAATGTATATCATGCTTGATCTCCTGCTAGATATCCTGTAGAAAAAGCAATAGTTAGATTAAATCCACCTGTAAAAGCATCCACATCAATCATCTCTCCTGCAAAATATAATCCTTTTACTTTTTTTGACTCCATAGTTGAAGGATTAATCTCTTTAGTGGATACTCCTCCTGCTGTAATGATAGCTTCTTTAAAACCTCTTCCTCCTGTTATTATGAATGTCATGTTTTTTAAAGTGTCTACCAATTTCCTTCGTTCTTCTTTAGATATCTGGTTTACTTGTTTTTCGCCATTAATACCAGTTAGCATAATCATGGGTATAACCATATTTGCTGGTACTAATTTTCGAAGAGCATTATCATACTGTTTTTTAGGACTTTCGTCAAAATCACGACAAATTCTTTTATATAGTTTCTCTTCAGATAACCCTGGTTTTACATCTAGAATAATTTTTGCGTGTTCATATCCTGTATCTAAAAAATAACGGCTAGCTGTTAGAATTAGTGGTCCAGATAACCCAAAATGTGTGAAAAGCATTTCACCTATTTCTTCGTATAACTTTTTATTTTTATAAGTAGCTATAACTTTTACGTTTTTCATGGTAACACCCATAGCTTTTTCAGTCCACGATTCTTTTGTGTATACACCTGTTAAACTAGCTTTTGGCTCAACAATTTTATGTCCCACCTGTTTAGCAAGCATATATCCATTACCATCACTACCTGTTAATTTATATGATTGTCCCCCACAAGCTAATATTACGGAAGATGCTAATAATTTTTGACCGCTTTCAGTTATTACACCTTCAACTTGCTCTTCATCTACCAATAAATTTTTTACCATAGCATTATATAGAATTGTTACTCCACTTCTTTCTATATCCGCTCGTAATATATCCCTAACATCTGAAGCACGGTCTGATTGTGGAAATACTCTTTTACCTCGTTCTGTTTTTAAAACCAATCCTTGATTTTCAAAATATTCCATTATAGCTGTGTTAGAAAATGTATAATATGCAGAATACATAAAATGCTTATTTCGACAAGTTTGATTCAATAATTCTTCAATATCACAGTCATTAGTAATATTACATCGACCTTTTCCTGTTATGAGAATCTTAGTACCAAGTCGCTTATTTCTCTCAATTAATAAAACTCGTTTATGTCTTTTAGACGCACGAGAAGCAGCCATCATACCAGCTGCTCCACCGCCAACGATAATTATATCGTATTTATTCATTACTATTTCCTTTTATATCTTCTTTTTCATATACCTGATATTCATCCCAAATTTTTTCTAACGATGTTAAAGTACTCATAACTTTATCTTCTTTTCTAAGTCCTGCAGCAACAATTAATGCATTAATGACACTTAATGGAGCAGTAAGTGAATCAACAAAGGAAGTCATTGCACCTCTAGCAATTAATGTACTGTCTGCCCATTTAGCAATCGAAGAGTTAACACTATCAGTAATAGCTATAACATAAGCTCCTTTTTTACCAGAGTATTCCATTGCTTTTGATGTTCGCTTTGAATACCTTGGAAAACTTATTCCAATTATTACATCACCTTCACCAATATTTAGAATTTGTTCAAACACTTCACTAGCACTAGATGTTTGTACTAAATGTACATTGTCAAATACCAAATTAAAATAAAATCCCATATACAT
>JAUUZE010000117.1 GCA_030590175.1 Clostridia bacterium | reverse complement strand
TATGATATATTAATACAATGTTTATTATACTAAAAAAAATGATAATAACTGTTAGAAAAAAAATAACACTTAGTAATATAACTAAAATTCTACTTTTTACAGTAACTATAGTGTTAATTACTTCATACTTATTCTATGTATTTGAGAGAAAAGAACAAGATATATCATTTGTAGATGGGTTATGGTGGGGTTTTGTTACAGTTACAACTGTTGGATATGGTGATCTGTTTCCTGTTACATTATTTGGGAAAATCATTGCTACTTTTTTAATGGTTATAGGAATTGGAACTTTCGGGTTAATTACAGCATCTGTTGCTACAATATTCTTTGATAAAATGGTTAAAGGTGAAAGTGGAGGATTAAAAGTGAATTGTAAAAATCATATTATTATATTTGGTTATACAAATAAAACAAAAAGTATTATTGATGAGATAAACAATGAAGATCATCCAAGTGAAATAGTTGTCATATCTTCAGTACTAGGCCTTAAAAAACCTAATGATTCTTTTCATTATGTAAACGGACCAGAAACTGATGATGAAACTCTAATAAAAGCAAATATAACAAAAGCGTCTAAAGTAATTATTCTATCAGATGAGTCCATAGAGCAACCTCAAATGAGAGATGCGAAATCAGTTCTTATTTGTTTAGCAGTTGATAAGATGAATCCAGATATTCATATTGTGGCAGAAATAGCAGATGAAAAGAATCTAAATCACTTTTTAAGAGCTAATGTAGATGACTATGTAGTCACAAGTCAAATTACTTCAAAAATCATTGCAAGAGGTACAATCCATAAGCATGTTTCAGATAGTATTAAGGAATTGACCACAAATACCTATGGAAATGAATTATATGAAAAGGTAATGGAAAATTTAGAAGAACCTGTAACATTTTCTTCTTTAGCTAATGATTATCTTACTAACAAACAATGTATTATAATTGGGATTGTAAAAAATGATAAGACAATTTTAAATCCAAAAGCTGATGAGCTTGTTAGTAATGGCGATTCAATAATTTATATTAGCCAAGAAGCTATTTAATATTTGTTATTTTAAAAACAACAGGGTTAGGCCAATCTCTTGAAGAATATGGTCTAAAACATCTCATAGCATTTATATGCAGTCCACTTTTATCTTGATAAAAACGAGTAGTAGTATCAACTTCGGGATGATGTTCAAGTGTATGACCATTTTGTCCAAGCATAGTAATTTTTGTCTCTTTACTAATTGTTACATTTTGTAAGGTGATTTCTTTTCGTTTTGCATATGGCCATGGACCACTTGTATCAAACACATATAGTGTTTGTTCGTTTTTGTGTTTTGTATAAAAAATTCCATTCTCTTCAAATGCAACTTTATATGGTCTAACATGATAAATAGCTTCACCACAGAAAAACAAGAATAAACCTAACTCTTGTAATAAGCGTTGTTGTTCTACTGGTACTTGTCCAAAGGTATCAGGAGATATATTTAAAAGCATATTGCCACCCTTAGAGCGGGTATCAATTAATAGTTTTATTATATCTGTACCACTTTTGTAGTCTTCATTACTTGCTTTATATGTCCATGAATTGCCTAAACGATAACATGCTTCCCAAGGTTCATCTATAATCTCATCTGGAAGTTCAAGTTCAGGTGTTGGCATTTCACTTCTAGTAATTACTGTGTTTTTACTAATTTCCCATACTATATCTTTTAAATTAGCTGGTGGTCCATCAAAGAACACAGTTGAAATGGGACCATAATTAGTAAATATTTCTCTTATTTGGGCTTCATTATATGCCAATAAACCTGGGTTATTTGCAGGAATCACTTCATCTGTCATAAATTGAAGATGCTTATTATTTTCTTTACACCAAGTAAAATCTAAAGGTGAAAAATAAATACCAGTCTCTATATCAAATTTTCTAAAAGAAGCCATAACATCGCTTAATACATCTTTACCAAAACGAGTATTCATAACATTAAAAGGAGTTGTTTTAGTATCATACATACAAAAGCCACCATGATGTTTTGTTGTGAAAACAACATATTTCATCCCAGCTGTTTTAGCTAAAAGAGCCCATTCATCTGTATTGTATCTTGTTGGAAAAAATAAATTAGGCAGATCATTGTATAATTTATCTAGCATTTCATTGTTGGCTGCTATCATCCAATGTGATGCCAATGAGCCAATTGTTACATCAATTGACCAGTGAATAAACATTCCTAATGCCATGTCAAGAAAATTTTCTTCCATTTCAGGTAAATTACCATTTGTTTTTTCTAATTGATCAATAGTTATATCTACAAAGATTTTTTTAATATTTTTACTCATACATATCTCCCACACGTTAATTATATTGAGTATATTATGTATTATATATAATGTAAATATGTTGTATAATAATCCTATCAATAAAAAAGAGGTACAATAATGGACAAACTAGTTAAAGTAGCATTAATTGGATGTGGACACAGAAGTGAAGTGTATGCATCCTATTCTTTAAAACATCCTGATTTAATGAAAGTAGTAGCTGTCGTTGATCCGCGAGATGTGAGATTACATAGAATGGGTGATATGTTTTCCGTTAGTAAAGAAAATAGATTTCATTCAGTAGAACAATTTTTAAATGCAAAAATAGTAGCTGATGCTGTTATTAATGGTACAATGGATTCTATTCATTATAAAACATCTATTCCATTATTAGAAGCTGGATATAATATGCTTCTTGAAAAACCCATTGCAATAAATAAAGAAGAACTTCTAGGTATATATGAAACTTCTATTAAGAATAATTGTAAAGTAATGATTTGTCATGTTTTACGTTATGCACCATTCTATGTAAAAATAAAAGAACTAATTAATGATGGAGATATTGGCGAGATTATACAAATTGTATCAGAAGAAAATGTATCATTTCACCATATGGCAACTGCATTTGTAAGAGGAAAATGGCGTAGTAAAGAGGCATGTGGTTCTAATATAATGATGGCAAAATGTTGTCATGATTTAGATATTATTTCTTGGTTAAAAAGTGGTATGAAACCAACTCATGTTTCAAGTCTTGGTGGCCTTTACCTATATAAGGAAGAAAAAGCACCAAAAGGAGCTGGAAGTAAATGTTTAGTAGACTGTGATGTTGAGAAAAATTGTATATATTCAGCTAAAAAAATGTATCTTGATGCAAACGTTTGGAGTTTTTATTCGCGAGAATATTTAGATAAATTTGAACAAAAAGAAGGAGAAGATCTTTTAGAGTGGAGTTTAAAAGAAAACAATCCACTTGGTCGTTGTGTCTATAAGTGTGATAATGATGTTATGGATCATCAAAGTGTCATGATTGAATATGAAGATGGAACTCATGCGGTACATGTGTTACAAGGAGGAACAATGAGACCTTCAAGAACAATTCATATTATTGGTACAAAAGCTGAAATATATGGAGATATTACAGAAGGTAAAATATATCTACGAACTGCGAATATTGGTAAAAAAGATGCTGGTGAAGAATTATATGATGAACAAATAATTGAAATGGATAATAGTGGTGGTCATGGTGGTGGAGATTATCGTTTATCAGCTGATTTCTGTCATTTCATTAATGACAGTAGTACATCAATATCTACCACAGAAATTGGTGATTCAATATATGGTCATATTATTGGGTTTGAAGCAGATTTAGCCATGAGAGAGAAAAAAGTAGTGAAAATAAAATTATAGAGGTGAATTATGAAATCATATTTAAATCAACTAAAAGAGGCTACACAATATATTAATGAAAAAATAACTATTAAGCCAACATTAGGATTAGTACTAGGTTCTGGACTTGGTGACTTATCTGATGAAATTACTGAAAAAGTTGAAATAAACTATAGTGATATTCCACATTTTCCTGTACCTACAGTTAAAGGACATGATGGTAAATTAGTATGTGGTATTTTACAAGGTAAAAAAGTAATAGCCATGAAAGGTCGCTTTCATTACTATGAAGGTTATGATTTAGAAAAATCAGTGTTTGGCATTAGGGTAATGAAACTTCTTGGAATCAATAAGGTGATTATTACAAATGCAGCTGGTGGAGTAAACCTTGATTTTGAAGAAGGTATGTTAATGATTATAACTGATCATATTGGCTTATTCGCACCAAGCACACTTCGTGGAGAGAATCTAGAAGAGTTTGGTCCTCGTTTTCCAGATATGACTTTTGCATATGATAAAGAATTTATTAAAATTGCGAATAATCATGTGAATGATATTAATATACCTGTTAAAAAAGGAGTATATGCTTTTTATAGAGGCCCTAATTTTGAAACACCATCAGAGATTAAAGCATTACGTATTTTAGGTACAGATGCTGTTGGAATGAGTACTGTACCTGAAGTGATTGCAGCTAATCATGCAAGTATGAGAGTTTTGGGTATATCATGTATTACTAATATGGCGGCTGGAGTAGAACAAAAAAAACTAACTCATCAAGAAGTTATGGATACAACCACAAGAGTTAAAAGTGACTTCATTAAATTTGTTAAAAATATTATAGGAGAATTATAATGAGTGAAATCAGAGATTTATCATTAAAAGAGAGTGGATTACAAAAAATAAGTTGGGTTAAGGATAATATGCCTATTTTAGCTCAGTTAGAACAGCAGTTTATAAGAGAACAACCATTTGCAGGTGTTAAAGTGTCATTATCAATACACCTTGAAGCTAAGACAGCGTACTTAGCTACTGTAATTAAAGCTGGGGGAGCTAATATTAGAGTAACAGGTAGTAATCCTTTATCTACTCAAGATGACATTTGTGCAGGGTTGGTAGCTTCTGGGGTTGAGGTATTTGCATGGTATCAATCAACAAAGGAAGAATATGAAAATCATTTACTTCACACTTTAGAATTTGGACCTAATGTAATTGTTGATGATGGGGGAGACTTAGTTAATATGTTACATAATAAATTACCTCATCTATTATCTGATGTTTATGGTGGATGTGAAGAAACAACTACAGGAATTGTACGATTAAAAGCCATGGATAAAGCTAATGAATTAACTTTTCCAATGATGAATGTTAATGATGCTGATTGTAAACACTTATTTGATAACAGGTATGGAACTGGCCAATCGGTATTTGATGGTATTATGAGAACAACTAATTTAGTTATATCAGGAAAAACCATTGTTGTAGCAGGTTATGGTTGGTGTGGTAAAGGTGTTGCCATGAGAGCAAAAGGACTAGGAGCTAAAGTTATTGTCACAGAGATTGATCCTATTAAAGCGATTGAAGCAGTAATGGATGGATTTTCTGTAATGACCATGGATGAAGCTTGCCTTGATGGAGAAATATTTATTACAGTCACTGGTTGTAAAGATGTAATAACTACTAAACATTTTATGCAAATGAAACAAAATGTAATTTTATGTAATGCAGGTCATTTTAATCTAGAAGTTTCTTTTGAACAATTAGAAAAAATAGCTGTTAAGAAAACTACAAGACGAAAAAACATTGTAGGTTATACCTTAGAAAATGGAAAAACAGTTAACTTATTAGGTGAAGGTAGATTAGTTAATTTAGCTTGTGCAGATGGTCATCCAGCTGAAATTATGGATATGAGTTTTGCCATACAAGCATTATGTGCAAAATATATTGTTGAAAATAAAGATAGCTTAGAAAACCATTTATATAGTGTACCAAAAGAAATTGATGATTATGTTGCTAGAAAAAAATTACAAGCTATGAATATAAAACTTGAGCAATTAACAGATGATCAAAAAAAATATTTATCTAGTTGGGAGTAATATATGAATATATTAATTAAAAATGTACATGTTATTACTGGTGATGCAAATAATATTTACATAGGAATTAATAATATAGCTATTAAAGATGAACTTATTTACTATATTGGTAAAAAAGTTCCTCAAAATTTTATACCAAATAAAGTAATAGAAGGTAAAGAAGCAATTGCAATGCCAGGGCTAGTAAATTCACATACACATGCTATGATGGTGCTAATGAGAAATTCAGCTGATGATTTAACACTTGAAAACTGGTTACATAATAATATTTTACCAAAAGAGAAAAATATAACTAGGGACATTGTTAAAAGTGGTACAATGCTTGGTATTGCTGAAATGATTAAATCGGGTACTACATGTTTTTTAGACATGTATTATGAAATGGATGTAGTAGCAAAAGCTGTAATAGATTCTGGTATGAGAGCAAATCTTTCATATGGATTAATGACTTGTAATCAATGGCAAAAAGGACACGATTATGCAAAAGAATTTTGTAAAGATTTTCATAAAGAATATAATTTAGTAAATAATGGGAAACTAAAAACATCAATTGAAGCTCATTCAGTTTATTTATGTGATGAAGCAATGCTAAAGGCTAATGCTGATTTGGCAAGTGAATTAAATTCTTCTATACATATCCATTTACATGAAACTAAATATGAAGTTGATGATAGTATTAAAAAAACAGGGATGACACCTATTAAACAATGTTTAAACACAGGAATATTAGATGTTCCAGTTATTGCGGCACATACAATTTGGGTAGATGATGATGATATGAGGATTTTAAAAGAAAAGAATGTTACATCTGTTCATAATCCATCTAGTAATTTAAAATT
>JAUUZE010000159.1 GCA_030590175.1 Clostridia bacterium | reverse complement strand
ACCTGCTAAATATATGGGGATCAAATAATAATAACGTTAGAATTGGATCTGGTGGTTATGGATATACTCATGATTTAAAAGAAGAAGAAAGAAATAATATTGGTTCTATGACCAAAGATATGTGGGGCTGTGGAAATGCACAAATTTTTTCTGATGTTTCAGAAGAAATGCATTGGCAGTTTTCTTTACAATATGAAATAGAATGGATGTCTCAATTTGGTTTAAATTATTATGGTTGCTGTGAGCAATTACACGATAAAATTGATATATTAGATAAAATCCCAAATCTCCGTAAAATTTCCATGAGCCCTTGGGCTGATTTAGAGAAAGCTAAAGAAAGAATAGATAGAAAATATGTAATGTCTATTAAACCTAATCCAGCTTTACTGGCAATGAAAACTTTTGATCAAGAATTAGTAAGGCAAGAAATCAGTAGTATTCTTAAAAAGACAGATGGTTGTAGTAAAGAAATAATATTAAAAGATATTTCAACTGTTAACCATGAACCAGAAAGAATTGATTTGTGGGCAAAAATAACCATGGAAGAAATTGTTAAAGCAAACAGCTAATTTAATTATAAATCACATAAGAGCTAAGGAGTTAGGTTAAATGAACAAAGAAAAATACTACATTACAACAGCTATTGTATATACATCTGGTAAACCACACATTGGGAATACCTATGAAGCTATTCTTGCAGATGCAATTGCTAGATATATGCGTTTGTTAGGGAAGGATGTATTTTTCCAAACAGGAACGGATGAACATGGGCAAAAAAATCAAGATAAAGCGAAAGAAGCGAACTTGACACCTAAACAATTTGTAGATGAAATTGCTAATGAAATTAAAATCATATGGGATATGATGGGAACTAGTTATGATGAATTCATAAGGACTACTGACGAAAATCATAAAGTACAGGTTCAAAAGATTTTTAAAAAGTTATTTGATAAAGGTGATATTTATAAAAGTGAATATGAAGGTTTATACTGTACTCCTTGTGAATCGTTCTGGACAGAAACACAGTTAAGTGATGGAAATTGCCCTGATTGTGGAGGGAAAGTATCTAAAGCTAAAGAAGAAGCTTACTTTTTTAAATTAAGTAAGTATCAAGATGTTTTAATGAAACATATTAATGAGCATCCTGAATTTATTCAACCAGAGTCTAGAAAAAATGAAATGATTAATAATTTTCTAAAACCTGGATTACAAGATTTATGTGTATCACGAACAACATTTGATTGGGGAGTAAAGGTTCCTTTTGATGAAAAACATGTTGTTTACGTATGGATTGATGCTTTAAGTAATTATATTACTGGTATTGGATATGACGCCAATGGAAATCATACTGAGCAGTATAAAAAATACTGGCCAGCTGATGTACATTTAATTGGAAAAGATATTATGCGTTTCCACGCAATTTATTGGCCAATTTTACTTATGGCACTAGATATTCCATTACCAAAACAAATATTTGGACATCCATGGTTATTAGTGGGTGAAGGAAAGATGAGTAAATCAAAGGGTAATGTAATATATGCAGATTATTTAGTTAATCATTTTGGCGTAGATGCCATTAGATACTATTTATTACATGAAATGCCTTTTGCCCAAGACGGAACCATTACCTACGAATTAATTATTGAAAGAATTAATTCAGATTTAGCTAATATTTTAGGAAATCTAGTTAATCGTACAATTACCATGACACAAAAATATTTTGATGGTGTTGTAATGGCTCCTTTAGAAAGTGAAGAAATTGATAATGAATTAATTTCTTTAGCACTTAAAACACCTGGTGCTGTTTTAGAGAAAATGAATCACCTTAGAGTTGCAGATGCAATTACAGAAATATTCACATTACTAAGGAGGAGCAATAAGTATATTGATGAAACAATGCCGTGGGTTCTTGGAAAAGATGAAAACAAAAAAGGTCGTTTAGCTACAGTTTTATATAACTTATTAGAAAGTATTAGAATTGCTGCTGTATTATTACAACCATTTATTCCAGAAACTGCTGAAAAAATCTTACATCAGCTAAATACAGATGAGAGATCATTTGATTCTACTGCTTCCTTTACAGGAATGAAATTTAATCAAACTCTTAATAAGGCAGAAATTTTGTTTGCAAGAATAGATAAAGATAAGAAGTTACAAGAAATGATTGATGATAGTTTAGCTTCAAAAGAAGAAAATTTTGCTACTATTGATGATTTCTCAAAACTACAATTTAAAGTTGGAACTATTATTAAGGCTGAAAAAATAAAAAAATCAGATAAGTTATTAAAATTACAGGTTAATATTGGTGAGGAAACAAAACAAATTGTTTCAGGAATTGCCACATATTATCAACCAGATGAATTAATAAATAGACAGGTAGTAGTTATTACGAACCTACAACCTGTAAAACTTAGAGGTGTATTATCAGAAGGAATGATTCTTGCTTCAAAAGATGAAAACGGATTAACATTAATTGTACCAAGTGAAGATGTTACTCCTGGATGTATAGTTAGTTAACGGAGATATATGAATTTACTAGTAACAGGTGGTTTTGGATATGCAGGTGTGTCTGTTTTATATGAGGCTAAAAAAAGAGGTCATACTGTTACAGTGTTTGAAAAATTCACAAAGCAAAATAAAATAAAAGCTAAAAAATTATTTAAATACTATGATCAGGTTGTTTGGGGAGATGTTAGACATCTTGAACAGATTGTACCAATAGTCCATGGGAAAGATGCAATTATTAATATGGCAACTATTGTTCAACCTGAAAGTGAAATTGAATTAGAGTATACACATGATGTAAATGTAAAGGGATTAGAAAATATAGTTAATGCTATCATTATTTCAAAAAACCCATGTAAATTATTGCAAATATCTGCTTCTGCTGTTAATGGTTACACACAAGAACAAAATAAACTACTAAGTAATAACACGCCACTTAATGGGGTTAATAATTATTCAACAACAAAAATTGAAGGAGAAGCATTGCTAACTAATGCAACAATTGACTGGTGTATACTTCGTCCTACATTAATTCTTTGTAAAGATCCTAAAAAGGTTTGCAATAAATTTGATGTTTTTAAATCGTTATTTGTAATGCCTCTTCATTATAGAGTGGAAACAATTATAGATAGTGATTTTGCAAAAGCTGTAATAACTGCTGTGGAAATAATGAATAAAAGTAAAATATTACTTAATAAAAAAATATTTATTGGTGGAGGGAAAGAACAGAATCATCAACATATTTTAAGTAATTTAATAAAAGATATATTTACATCAATGAATTTTAAACTTCCCTCTGATAAATATTTTTCTAAAAAAGAAACCTTTGGTGATTGGATAGATAGCCAAGAGGGACAAAAAATACTTAACTACCAGCAAACAGATTTTAAAGATTATTTATTACAAATTAAAAGTAATTCTAAAAAACTTAAGATATTATCAAGACTTAGTAATTACTTATTCACACTGAAATTAGAAGCTAATTATCAAAAAGAAATTTCAAAAAACTAGTCAAAAATCAAAAAAAAAATGAATTGTTACAGTTGTGTTACAATTTGATCATATGCCCATAAAATATGATAAAATAACTTTGAAATTTTTTTAAAGGGGAGTACGTATGAAAACAAACAAAATATTAGCAGTTGTTTTAGCTATAGCTATGTTAGTTTCACTGTTTTCAGTACCAGCTTTTGCTGAAGGAGAAGCCACAATCGTGGAAGATCTTGGCATACTAGTTGGTGATGGAGAAGGTGTAACTGCTGAATACTTAGCAAAAACAGCTACTAAACTTCAAGGAGCAATGATCACATTAAGATTATTAGGACTTGAAGAAGAAGCACTAGCATTTGAAGGAACAGATACCTTTACAGATGCTGGTTTAGCAGCCCCATTCTGGGCACCTGTATTAGCATATCTTAAAGCTAATCCAGAATTAGGATTCCAAGGACCTGGCGATGGAACTTTTGGTGTAGAAGATACACTAACAGCTCAAATGCTTAACAAAGTATTATTAGTCGTT
>JAUUZE010000072.1 GCA_030590175.1 Clostridia bacterium | reverse complement strand
TAAAAGTGCTTTGGCAAATTTTATTCCTATTTTACTTGGAAAAGCAAATATGGTAACTGTACGTATAAGAACTAAAGTTGATAGTGGATTAATGACTAGTGTCATTGGTAATGCTATTACAATGATACCAGGTACAGTTACACTGGATAAGAAGAAAAATGTATTAACTGTCTTGTGGCTTGATGTAAAAAAAGAACATAATGTTAGTGCAAAAAAAAGTATATTAGGTAATTTAGAAAATGTATTATTAAGGGGATTTAAGAAATGATTGAAATTACTGCATATATTATTTCTTTTTTAGTTATGATTACAGCTATTAGAATTATTATTGGCCCAACTATATGGGATAGATTATTAGGTTATAATTTAGTAATGTCCAAAATATTAATGCTTATTGTACTTTTTTCTGTAATATTTGAGAAAAGTTATTTGCTTGATATTGCCATAACATATTCATTAATTGGCTTTATAAGTACCTTATTTATTGCTAAATTTGTGAAAGATAGGGGGAAAATTTGAAAATATTAATTAGTAATATTTTTATAATAATCAGCCTTGTTTTTATTACTCTTGGTGTGTTTGGGGTTTTCCGCTATAAAAATTTCTATTCTAGAATTTTAATTGCATCGTATATTGATACTGCAGGATTTTTATTCATGATGGCAGGAATTATAATTCGTTTTGGTGTTTCGTGGTTTTCCGCTAAAATTTTATTAATAGTGGTAATTGTAGTATTGATTAATCCAGTGGTTACACATTCTATAGGACGTTCTGCATATCATGGTGGATATCGTATTGATAAGGAGGATAATAGTGATTGAAAAAATATTTTTTGTAATCCTTATTGTTTTTGCCATTATGGCTGTACATACACCTAAAATGAGACAAGCAGTTGTTTATTTAGCTGTGTTCTCTGCATTGAGTGCTTTTGTATATGTCTTAATGGGAGCTCCAGATGCAGCATTGGCAGAAGCTGTTATTGGAAGCACCATTGCAACTATTATATATTTAGCAGCGTTACAGAAATACAAAGTTTTTATGATTTACTTACTTGATGAAAAACAAGACACCCATCATAGAGAACATGTCTCACGGAGAAAAGATCCAATATTATCAACAATCGAAGAGTTTTGTATAAAAAGAGAATTAGAACCACTAATCATTTATGCAGTGGATGAACTTGATTTTATTAAGAAAAAACCAGGTTGGGATATTATAGTAACAAAAGTTAAAAATCATTATGTACTTCATGGACGAGAACAAAATTACCATGCAATGGCTTTAAAGGATGAATGGGAAAAAGAAAAAAAAGCGAAAGTGAGTTTTATAGTTGAAAAAGAACATGAATAATCAAATAAGACGAATAATCATTTTACTATTTGTAATAATTATTAGTATTTTTGCTATTTTTCTTCATGAAACTTACTCTGAAAATATGTATCCAGATGCATATCATACCTATATTGAAAGAGGATATGAAGAAACAAAGGTTAGAAATTTAGTAAGTGCAATTTATTTGAATTATCGTGTATTTGATACGATTTTTGAAACAATTCTACTTGCAATAAGTGTTACTGCAGTTGTATATTTTGCAGCACCATGGGAAATTCACAAGGAGGATGAAGATGAATCATGAGACTCACAGTGAAATATTAGAAGATATCATGTTCTTAATTTATCCATTAATTTTAGTATTTGGGTTTTATGTTATTTTAACAGGTCCTAGAAACCCAGGTGGTGGCTTTCAAGGTGGTGCAATATTAGTAGCAGTCTTTATGAGTCGTTATTTAGTATTTCCTATTTCCATGGAAAGTTTGAATTTCTTAAAAAAGTTAGACAAAATCATGTTAATTGCATTAATCCTCGTAGCAGTTGTTTATCTTTTCTTAGGGTTACATCAAACAAGTGATTTATTTAAAATTATTTATAATACACTTATGAATGTTTTAATTGGTATAAAAGTTGGTTCTGGCTTAACTGTAGTCTTTTATACGTTTATTGATATTGAAGGAGGGGAAGAAGATTAATCTTTTAACAGCACAAAACACAGCTATTGTTCTTTTCTTTATTGGGTTTTATGGTCTTTGCGCAAGAAGAAATATTATAAAAACCATTATATCCCTTGGAATTATGGGTGGAGGAGTTATTTTGTATTTTATCTCCATTAATCACCAGCCTAATAGCATGCCACCAATAATGGGAGAAGTAGGGATAGTGTATGCAGACCCATTACCACAAGCATTGGTTATTACAGCGATAGTTGTTGGTATTTCTGTGACAGCTGTTGCATTAGTCATGTTTATTTCAATGTACCATACCTATGGAACAACCAACTGGCAAAAAGTGAAAAAAATGTTGAATGAGAGGAAGAATAAATGATTTTATATTTCTTTATTTTTGTTCCAATCCTTCTTGGTACTTTACTATATTTAATTCCTAGAAAAGAAGTAAAGATAATTGCTTTTATTTTACAAATATTTTTACTAGGTTTATCCATATATAATTTTATTGATATTTCAAATAATGGGGATGTTATACAAGTTCTAGGAAGTAACTTAGCAATAACTGGGATTACTCTTGTTTGTGATCAGTTCTCAGCAGCGTTAATAATTCTATCAGCTTTTATCTTTCTAATATGTTATATTTTTGGTTTATTAGATAAATTTGTAAACAACTTGTTTATTTTCTTATTTATCATTTTACAATCACTAATAATGAGTATCTTTTTAACCAGAGATTTATTTAATATCTATGTATTGGTTGAAGTTTCTACAATTATTGTTTCTGTTTTGATTATGTTTAAAAAAGATAGTGTGTCTCTATATGATGGAATGGTATATCTGATTTCTAATATTACTGCCATGACTTTGTTTTTATTTGGGGTTGCTATTTTATACAAAAATTTTGGAGTATTAGATATTGATACCATTAAACTAAAAATGCAATATATAGAACATAGTAGAAGCTTAATTCTTCCATTTAGTTTGATGATCACAGGAATTGGACTAAAATGTGCCTTTTTACCTTTATTTAGTTGGTTACCAAAAGCACATGCTACTCCATCAGCTCCATCTATTGTTTCAGTTATATTATCAGGATTATATGTTAAAGTAGGAATTTATCTTTTCATAAGAATAACTGATATGTATTCTCCGGCTATTAATCTTAATACAGTATTTTTAATTGTTGGTATTTTAACTAGTTTAGTTGGAATAGTATTTGCTTTTTCACAAAGCGATTTAAAATTAATTTTAGCATATCATACAGTCAGTCAATTAGGCTTGATTCTAATGGGTATTAGCATGGGAACAATTACTTCCTATTATGGAGGGGTATTACACATTTTTAATCATGCCATGTTTAAAAGTGTATTGTTTTTATGCGCAGGTATTATTATTGATCACTATGGTACAAGGGATGTATATAAGATTAAAGGTGTGTTTAAAAACCTACCATTTGTCAGTATAGCCATGATTATGGCAATTCTTGGTATTACTGGTGCACCATTTTTTAACGGAAGTGTGTCTAAATATCTGATTCAAGGAGGGGCAAAAAATCTAATAATTAACTCAACGATTATCATAATCAACCTAGGAACTATTATCTCCTTTATTAAAGTAGCCAAAATTTTAAAAGGGAGTAGTGGAATATGTATACTGCATGTAAGATGGTATAAAAGAGTTGCTGTATTACTAATTGGTTCAATGTGCTTGATTATGGGGTTAGCTGGACCACTGCTTGTAAAAGGCTTATTTAATTATACAATTGACATGACATTTGCTATTTACATTGAAAAAATGATTGTATATATTGTGTCATTAGCTATTGGGTATTTACTATATAATAAGGTTATACATAAACTTAAATTTGTAAGAGAAGGTATTTCTTTTGATCTAGGAGTGAATGAAATTAGTATTTCTATGCTAGCTTTCTTTATCTTTTTAGTTGTCACAACCTATATTACATTGATATAATATTATCTATGGTAAATAACATAACAAAATTAGAGAAAATAGTGGCAAAACATTTTTCACAAGCTAAAGGGTCACATGACTTTGAACACACAAAGAGAGTATATAATATGTGTCTTCATCTAGCTAAAGTAGAAAAAGCTGATTTAAAAATAGTACAGTATGCAGCACTACTTCATGACATTGGACGAAGTGAACAAGATAAGAATAAAGGTAAAATTCCCCATGAAAAAATAGGCGCTGATATGGCAAGTGAAATACTATTACAAATGGGAATTAGCAATAAAATTATAGAGCAAGTAACTCATTGCATACTCACTCACCGATATCGTGAGAAAACTCATCCTGAAACAATTGAAGCAAAAGTATTATTTGATGCAGATAAATTAGATGCCATTGGGGCAATAGGTATTGGTAGAGCGTTTGTGTTTGCTGGTGAAGTAGGGGCAGTGGTTCATAATAAGGATGTTGATATTTTAAAAACTGAATCTTATTCAAAAGACGATTCAGCATACAGAGAATATTTAGTGAAATTAATTTATGTAAAAGATAGAATGTATACTAATGAAGGTAAGAAAATAGCTAAAGAGCGCCACGATTTTATGGTAGCTTTTTTTAATAGAATTAATTTGGAAGTTGATGGAATAATCTAATCTTGTCCAAAACAGGTACCAAGAGCGAAACCTGATTTAATTAACATATGATCTTTGGGAACAACTTTTAATTTTCCAGCTATTTCTTCTAGAGGACGAGCAGATACTACATTGTCAGTAATACCAACAGCTAATCCATAATCGCTTTTTAATATTAACGATAATGCATAGGTGCCAAATTTTGTGGCTAATACTCTGTCATAGGCAGAAGGTGTCCCACCACGTTGTTGGTAACCTGGAACTGTAACTCTAGTTTCAAAGTTTGTCTTTTCTTCAATCTGTTTAGCAATTTTATAACCAATAGATGAATAAGTCATATCACTTCTACTTGCTTTAAATTGCTTTTTACTCATTTTAGCTTCAGCTTTTGATATAGCGCCTTCTGCTACAACAATAATTGAAAACTTTTTACCCATGGCATGTCTTTGATTTAGTTTATTAATAACATTATCTATTGAGTAAGGTAATTCAGGAATTAAGATTATATCTGCTCCTCCTGCAATTCCTGCATATAAACTTAACCATCCGGCTTTATGACCCATTAACTCAATAATCATGGCACGACTGTGAGATTGTGCTGTTGAGTGTATTCTATCAATAACTTCAGTGGCAATATCAACTGCACTGTGAAAACCAAAAGTAAAATCAGTACCATATAAATCATTATCAATGGTTTTTGGTAAGCCTATTATATTTAAACCATGTTGCTTTAATAAATTAGCTGTTTTATGAGTTCCATTTCCTCCTAAAACAACTAGACAATCTAACGAAAATTTCTTGTAATTTTTTATCATTTGATCAATTTTATCTTGGTTTTTTACTAACTGCTTAAAAGGTTCTCTTGATGTTCCTAAAATCGTACCACCTTCTGTTAGAATCCCAGACAAATCAGAAGAAGACAATTCGATTGAATGTCCTTCCATTAATCCACGATAACCATTGGCAAAGCCAATCACTTTCATTCCGTATAACTCTACAGCAGGTTTTGCAACTCCTCTGATAGCAGCGTTTAATCCTGGACAATCACCACCACTGGTTAATATGCCAATTGTTTTTCGTTGGTAATCCATGTTTTGTTCTCCTTGCCATTGATAATACCAGTATATCACAGTATTTTTGCATTGGGGAAGAGCCGCTAAAGAATGCGGCTCTATAAGGGGTTAGATGTTATTTTGTAAGTATTGTATGTAATTATTATATACCCGTCGTAATTTGTGCTAAACATATTTTTTTAACCTTATTTTTGATATACTGTAATATATGAATAAAAAAGACTTATGGATTCTTTATAAAACTTTTTTTAAAATAGGACTATTCACTTTTGGTGGTGGTTATGCCATGTTACCAATAATTCAACGAGAGATTGTTGATAATTTAAAATGGGCTACAGAAGAAGAAGTACTAGACTTCTATGCTATTGGGCAATCTACTCCTGGTATTATTGCCATTAATACAGCAACATTCATTGGATATAAAAAAGCAAAAGTAATTGGTGGTATTGTGGCCACATTGGGAATGATAACACCCTCATTGATTATTATTACAATTATTGCAGCATTTTTAAGTGAATTTAGAGAAAACATATATGTTCAAAAAGCATTAATAGGTATTAGAGGATGTGTTGTAGCTTTAATAGCCATTGCAATTATTAGAATGGCCAAAAAATCAATTATTAGTCCCATAGCTTTAGGATTAGCCATTATTGGGTTTGTCCTTTTATTAATTTTTAAAGTTTCTCCAATAATTATTATACTAAGTGGTATTATTCTTGGAATTATACTTACATATTTCAAAAGGAGGAAAACACATGATTCTACTTCTTAGATTGTTTATTTCCTTTTTTACTATTGGTATTGTTAGTATTGGCGGTGGGTTATCAATTATTCCATTATTATCAGAGGTTATGATTAATAATGGTTGGATGACACAGGCTGAAATCATTGATATGATTGCTATTTCAGAAATGACACCAGGTCCAATTGGAATTAATATGGCAACTTATGCAGGATATCAAACGGCAGGAGTATTTGGTGGACTATTTGCCACATTAGGAACAGTCACTCCTTCAATTATTATAATTGTAATTATTGCTCATTTATATGATAAGTTTAAAAACAGTGAGTATGTAATGGGAACTATGCAAACAATTCGTCCTATTGTAACAGGTATGATTACAGCTGTTTGTGTTTCGATTGCTATTTCATCATTATTTAATGTGGAACTCTATATGCAAACTAACCAGTTAATTGATTTATTTACTATTAGTAGTATAATAATAGCAGTTCTAGTATTTATTGCAGGATATAAATTCAAGGTACATCCTGTATTATTGGTTATTGTTTCAGCACTAGCAGGGATAGTAATTTTATAAAGGATTATGCAAATGAAAAGCTATCGCAAAGAATTATATTTTGATATTGAAAAGAGAAGAGAATTTATTAATATTACACCTCAAATCAGAGGTTGTCTTAAAGAAAGTAAAATCAAAGAAGGGTTATTGTTATGTAATGCTATGCATATTACAGCTTCTGTTTTTATTAATGATGATGAAAGTGGATTACATGCTGATTTTGAAAAATGGTTAGAAGGAATAGCTCCTGAGAAACCATATAATCAGTATTATCATAATGGGTATGAAGATAATGCAGATGCTCATTTAAAGAGAACAATTATGGGAAGAGAAGTGGTTGTTGCCATTACTAATGGGCAATTAGATTTTGGACCTTGGGAACAAATATTTTATGGGGAATTTGATGGGAAAAGACAAAAAAGAGTTTTAGTAAAAATTATTGGAGAGTAGGTAGCATGTATGAGAAAAACATCAATTGTTGTTGCATTTATATTACTGATTACAAGCAGTTTAGTTGGTTGTAACAAAGAAGCAACGTTTACTTTAGGTATACTTGATGAGGGTAGTTATAGTAATAGGTACTTTGGATTTACAATAGATATAGATGAAGATTATTATTTCTTAACACAAGAGGAAATTTTAACAATTAGAAATTCAGCTGTAGATGAAACAGAAAATTTTAGTACTGAAGAAATTATATTATCAGAACAACCAGTGGTGTATTACGTATATGCTCTAAAGGAACCACTTGATTCAACTAGAATAGATAATCCATATATTGCAGTTTATTCAGAACGATTAGACTATATCGATTCTTCTATCAAAACAAAAGAAGAATATATTCAATATAATATGGACTTTGCGGTTGCAATCTTTAATGCTTCAGGATTTAAAGCAACCTCTTCAAATATTGATAAATTATGGTATGATGACAGACAATTTGCCAATGCCATATTAACGGTTAATTTAGAAGACCTTACTATGAATAAAGAGTTATTTACCATTATTCGTGGTGATTATGCCATTACTGTTATTTTAGGGTATTCAAATAGTAATGATAGAGAAGAGATGTTGGCTTTTTTAGACAGCATCACTATTGCTAAACAATAGCAATTTCAAGAGTAACAATACTTAGGGGAGGTAATGTGAGTGTTACCTCTTTTTGTATGGTGAAATCCGTGAAAGCTAATAAAGATACTCTATCTAAATGTTTGCTATCATTATATGAATTCAAAACATCTCCTGTTAGGATTTTTCCTGTAATATTTTTAATATCTTCAATATTCTTAATTGTTAATTGACAAGTTTGTGCTAAAGTTGAGTGAGCATTACTGATAGAAAAATAGATGGTGTTATTTTGCTCATTGTAAGAAGCGGTGGATGACAAATAAGGATAGTCTTTATGTTGTTCTACCTTTTCATCAACAGATAGAGAAATATTTTCTTGGTGAGATTTGTATAAGTCAAACACATGATAAGTTGGTGTTTTAATCATGGTATCACCATCTGTTAATATAACTGCCTGTAGGACATTAACAGTTTGAGCAAGATTAGCCATCTTTACTCGCTCACAATGCTTGTGGAAAATATTAAAGTGAATACTTGCAGAAATTGCATCTCGTATGGTGTTTTGCTGATAAAGAAAACGCTTATTAGTTCCAAGTTTTGCTTTATACCAAGTCCCCCATTCATCAATAACTAGTGCAACATTTTTATCTTGATCGTATTTATCCATAATTTCACTGTGCTTTTTAATATATTCATCCATTAAATATGTATATTTAATAATGCTATTATATTCATCTTGGGAAAAATCAATAGCTTCTCCCATTTTAGAAAAAGTATTATATGTGGTGGTATAGTAATGAAGAGATAAACCCCACATAAGGCTGCTAGCATTCTTCATTAGGATTTCTGTCCAGTTATAATCGTCATTATTTGGTCCACATGCAATTTTTTTCACACTATTCCCTGGGTAGTTTTTAACAAAAGTTTGATACTGTTTATATAAATCACTATAATATTCAGGAGTCATGTTTCCGCCACAAGTCCAAGATTCATTACCAATACCAAAGAATGGTAATTTCCATGGTTGATCTTTACCATTATCTTTTCTTAAAGTTGACATGGTAGTTCCTTTTTCACAAGTTATATAATCTACCCAATTTTGCATTTCATAAACTGTTCCACTTCCTAAGTTACCAGCTACATATGCTTCACAGTTTATAAGTTCACACAAGTCAAAAAACTCATGAGTACCAAATTCATGAGATTCTGTTACCATACCCCAGTGGGTATTTATACTCTTCTTTCTAGCGCGTTTTTCCCCAATACCTTCTTCCCAATGATATTCATCTGCAAAACAGCCACCAGGCCAACGTAGAACGGGTATTTTGATATGCTTAAGGGCTTTTATAATATCGGTTCTAATTCCTCTAATATTAGGAATAGGAGAATTCTCTCCCACATAGAGTCCTTCATAAATACATTTTCCTAAATGCTCAGCAAAATG